>JANQEJ010000203.1 GCA_028278425.1 Planctomycetota bacterium
GAGCGCAGCAGGAAGCCCGCAAAGACGAGCGGATCGAGCAGGCGCTTCTTCGCCTCCTCGATCGTCATGCCGCGGTGCTTGCGCAGCTCGAAGTACTCCTCGGCGAAGCGCTCCGTGCGCGGGTCGCGCGAGGGCCGCGCGAACTCGACGCCCTGCGGCAGGCTGCCCATCCCCGCGGTCTCGACGAGGACCGGCGCGCAGAGCCCCTCCGATGCCAGCGCCGCCGCCGCTTGCAGGACGCGCGCGTCCTGCGTCTCGGGCAGCACGATCCGCTTCTTGAGCCGGCGCGAGCGCTCGCGGAGCTCGAGGATGACGTCCATCAGGCCTCGGGCGTCGCGTCGAGCACGACCTGCGGGACCTCGAGCTCCAGGCGCAGGACCGCGAGCCCGTGCGTCTTGCCCTGCGCGTCCGTCTTCAGCGACGCCGAGCCGCCGCCGCCGAGGCTGTCGGCGAGCAGGAAGTTCAACACGTGCATGTTGTCCGCTTCGTAGCGCCGCACGCCGCCTTCGTTGATCGCCGCCATGTGCTCGCGCACGACGTCGGACGTCAGGTGTTCCTTCAGGAACGAGTACGCCACGTCGGAGCGCGCCATCACGCCGACGTTCGAGCCTTCGCCCTTGTCGCCCGAACGGGCCGACGCGATGCGGGAGAGGGGAACCTTGGGCATGGATCAGCTCGTGTAGACGGTGACCTTGGTCTTGATGAGGCTCTTCTTCACGAGCGCCGGCCAGAAGCCGATGATCTCCGTCGCCTTCGGCCGCCCTCCGGCGAAGCCGGTCACGCCGGGCGGACCGCTCGTCACGAGAGGGACGAGCTCCATCCCGAAGCGGTCGACCTTCGCGCGGTCCGGGCCCTTGACGCCCATGCGCAGGACGACCTCGGCGGGGGAGTCGGTCTCGTCGATGCCCGCGTGGCACACGCCGGCGCCGACGTACTCCTCGAGCCGCTCCTCGGGCGCGTACTCGAACCCGTCGAAGGCGAGCCGGTCCCACACGATCTGCGCGCAGAGCTTCGCCTTGTCGAGCGCGTCCGGACCGGAGACGGTGAGCTGCCCGGTGGCTTTCCAGCCGTCGAGGTAGCTGATCGAAACTTTGTACGTGTCGGTCGGCGGGCCGCCGGTCACGCCTTCGATCTTGACGCGGCTCGCGCCGTCTTCGCTGAGCCGAAAGCTCGTGAAGTCCGCGACGCAGTCGGGCGTGAGGTAGTTCGCGGGATCGCCCATCTCGTAGACGAGCTGGTGGCGCACCGTGTCCTCGTTGAGGAGCCCGCCGGTGCCCTCGTGCTTGGTGACGTAGAAGGTCCCGTTGGCGTGCGCTTCGATCACCGGATAGCCGATCCGCGCCATGTCCGGCACCTCGCGCCAGTCGGTGTAGTTGCCGCCCGTACACTGGGCGCCGCACTCGACGATGTGGCCGGCCACCGTGCCCGCCGAGAGCAGCGAGTAGTCCCGCGGCCCCCAGCCGAACTCGTGAATCAGGGGCCCGAGGACGAGCCCGGGGTCGGTACCGCGCCCGGTGAGCACGATCTGCGCCCCCTGGCCGAGCGCCTCGGCGATCGGGAAGGCGCCGAGATAGACGTTCGCGCTCGTCACGCGGTCGCGCACGTTGGCGAGCGGCGCGCCGGTGTCCATGTTGTGGAAGGCCTCGCCGGCGGCGATCAGCTCGTCCAGGCGGTCGAGCACGTCGTCGCCCTCGACGACGGCCACCTTGACGCCGCTCTTGCCGTGGCGCGCGATCACGTCCATCACCGCGTCCTTGCAGGCGTGCGGGTTCACGCCGCCCGCGTTCGCGACCACCTTGACGTTCTTCTCGACGAGCTGCGGCAGGATGCGGTCGACGAGCTTGACGAAGTCGGTCGCGTAGCCGGCCTCCGGCTTCCGCGACTTGAGCTTCTGCATGATGCTCATCGTCACTTCCGCGAGATAGTCGAGCGTGAGGTAGTCGAGCGGACCCTCGTCGACGAGCCGCACGGGGCCGAGGATCGAGTCGCCCCAGAAACCCTGCCCGTTGGCGATCAGCACCTTGTCCTTCTCAGCCATGAAGGCGCCAAGTGTACGGCAGCGCCCCCCGGGAGCAATCCCGAGGGGCGCCGCCCATCCCCCCACTCAAGGGTTCGCCGCCTGCCAGCGGCGCGCCAAGAGTGTTCTTAGTCGTTGACCGAGCCGAGCCCGGTGTCGAGGCTCCCGCGCTTGTAGGACGAGGCGATGCAATCGATGTCGCCGAGCCCCGTGTCCGCGTCCAGGCGGTCGAAGGTGCAGTTCTTGACCTCGATGTCGCCGAGGCCCGAGTCGACGTCCGCTTCGCCCGCTTCGACGTGGGCGAGCTCGATGTCGCCCAGACCGCTCTCCGCGTTGACGCGGTCGCAGCCGAGGTCGCTCGCGGAGATGTCGCCCATCCCCGTCGAGAACGTCACCTTGCCGCCGGCGCGCACGCCTTCGAGGACGATGTCGCCCATCCCGGCCTCGAGCTTCAGGTCGCGGTCGATCCGGACCCCCTGCACGTGGACCGTGCCCATGCCCGACGCGACGCGCGCGGAGGGAATCGGCCCGTTGGCGAGGATGAGGAGGTCGCCGATCGCGGAGGGCTCGCCGCTCTGGGTCTCGGTCTTGAGCTCGCCGTCTTCGTAGACCAGCCGCGCGTCGCCCAGCTCCGTCTCGTGGAGGGTGGCGATGATCGTGGTCGGTCCGCTGGTGGGCTCGATCCGGACGTCGCCGATGTTGGCGTCGACGATGAGCCCGTCGGGGTGCCAGCTCTGGATCTGGAGCTCCTCCTCGTGGTGTTCCTCGAGGTCGACCCCGTCGAACTGGAGCTCGCTCGTGGGGATCGAGATGACGCAGGAGGAGACGAGCAGGGCGGCGGCGAGGGGCGTGGCAGTCTTGAGCATGGCGGAACCGCTGGGGCGGGGGAGTTGGGGAGCACTGGCCGGGGGAACAGGACGGCGCTACGCGGCGCCCCGGCGTCCATTTCCACGCGGTCGGGGCGGTAGACTGGCGGAGTGAGTCCGCCCCTCGTCCTCCTCACCGGCTTCGGGCCCTTCGTGGACGTGGACCTCAACCCCTCGGGCGAGGTGGTCCGCTCCCTCGTGGCCGAGCCGCCCGACGGCGTGGAGCTCGCCGGCGGCGTGCTCCCCGTCAGCGTCGAGCGCGTTCCGGCCGCCTACGACGCCCTGCTCGAAGCCGCGCCGCGCGCGCCGGACGTGCTCCTCGCCCTCGGCGTTCACCCGGGGCCGGAGTTTCGCCTCGAGCGCCGCGCCCGCGTCGAGCTGACGTCGGCGAAGCTCGACAACGACGGGCGGGCGGTCGCCGGCATTCGCCTCGAGGGCGAGCCGGAGCGCGCGACCACGCTCGAGCTCGAACGGCTGGAGAGCGCGCTCCGCGAGGCGGGCGCGAAGACGACGCGGATCTCCGACGACGCCGGCGGCTTCGTCTGCGAGCGCACCTACCACCACGTCCTCGGCTGCGCGCACGAGCTCGGCGTGCCGGGGCTCTTCCTGCACGTCCCGCCGGCGGCGGAGATGGGCGTGGAGGAACAACGCGGCGTCGTCGCGCGGTTCCTACTCGCGCTGGGCGAGCTCAAGTAGCGGCCGCTCGTCGCTCGACTCCGGCGAGCTGGCGGCGAAGCTCCGCATGGCCGAAACGAACTCCTCGAGCGCGACGCCCATGTAGACCGGCCCCTCCGCGCGGGCGACGCCCTCGAGCCGCTCCGTCCCGAGCGCGCAGAGTCGCTCCAACCCACGCGGCTGACCCATCGGCACCTTGAGGCACGCGGCGGCGCACTGGATCAGGCCTTGGAGGAACTCGGCCTGCGCAGCGTCGTGCTTCGCGCTGTGCCACAGGCCCTCCCAGGCCTCGTGCGACTCCCAGAGGTAGCCGTGGTTGTAGAGGTCGACGCCGAAGAGGTAGTCCGCGTTCTCGCGCCAACGCTCGGCCGGGAGGTAGTCCGCGGGCGCCTCGTCTTCGCCATAGGAATGGCCGCGCGGATCGCGCGTCGGGTGCGGGTCGCGGCCCGGCAGGAACGCGTAGGGGGGAAAGGAGCGCTCGGGGGCGTAGCGCGGTGTGGCGGCGGTCACGTCAGTCGTGCGACGCGCCGAGCTCGATCTCGCCCGAGGCCTCGACCAGGATCTCGGCCTCCTCCTCTTCGCCGGAGGCGACGAGCTCGAAGGTCACCGAGACGTCGCCGTTGGCCTCGAACCCGTCGAAGTGTCCGGCGTCCAGGTCCCAGAGCAGCCGGCCCTCGCCTTCGAGCTCGAAGGCGAGCTCGGCTTGATCGATCGAGACGTCTTCGTCGGCCCCTTCGGCGAGCTCTTCGATGATCGTCTCGAGGAACTCGACGAGGTCGACGCTGGAGTCGATCTCGACCGCGATCTTGATCACGGCCACGCTGACCTCGTCGACCTCCTCCATCCCTTCGAACGTGCAGACGACTTCGCCGTCCAGGAGCGAGCGGAGCACCTTCTCGATGTCCGCGCCCATGAACTGATCGAGGATCTCCTGCGCCTCGACGCTTTCGGAGTCGGCCTGGAACCCGAGCAGGCCGCCCGGCGCCAGTACCGGACCGAGCAGGTACGGGTCGACGTTCCACTCGTCGCCCTCTTCGACCTCGCCCTCGGGGAGGAAGCGGCGGAGGTCCATGTCCTCGCTCAAGCCCTCGAGGAGCTCGTCGTCCTCCTCGTCCCCTTCGAAGGCGACGACGTAGTCCTCTTCGTCTTCGTCCCATTCGAAGATCACGGTGCGGCCCTCGAGCAGCGTCTCGAGGTCGTTGCCCTCCGAGCCGCTGTCGAAGTCGGACGTGTACTCCATCTCGACGCTGTTCACCGCCTTGTCGTACGTCCGGCGCAGCTTGGTCGGGCGGCCGTCGTTGACGCTCACGTACTCGTCCGTCACCTCGACGTTGAGGCGGCTTCCGAACGAGACCTCGAACGAACCGATCATGTCGGTGACGTCCATGCCGTTGGCGACCAGGCTCAGGTCGTCGAGCTCGAGGTCGACCGACATGCGGAACGTCTTCGACAGCGTCGTTCCGGGGTCGGGCCCGAAGGCGGGGCTCTCTCCGGCGCCGAGAAGGCAAAGGGGGGCGGCGAGCAGGGCGGGAAGGCGAAGCGTGCTCATGGCGGATCTCCTCGCGGGTGGGAGAAGAGATCCTATCAGGGGAAGATCTCGACGACGAAATCGGCCAGCGTCAGGCGGCCGTCCTTCACGTAGACGCCGACGTGACCCTCCTCGGGGAGGGGTTGGCGGAGGTCGAGCGCGATCGCGTCGCGGTCGCCCACCCGGATGCGAAGGCGGCCCTCCGGCTGCACGCGCACGGTGAGCGCGAGGCGCTCGTCCGGCTCGACCGGCGGCACGAGCGGTTGCACGAGCAGGTTCTTGCGCCGCGTGCCGCCGCCCTCGACGACGATGCGCTTGACGATCAGCTTGCCGGTGTCGCCGAAGCACACGGCGAGCCAGTCGCCGTCCGGCGTGCCCGACACGACGACGCCGTGGAGCGTCGAGCTGTACACCTCGCCCTCGCGCGCGAGGACGCAGCGCACCTCGTACTCGCCGCTCGCGGCGAGGTCGGTGCAGATCAAGCCGGCCTGAAGCGCCGGCATCTCCGCCGTGACGGTGTTCGGGCCGGGCTCGAAGGCGCGCGGCGGCGTGGCGAAGACCGACTCCCAGCGGTCGCCCTCGACGCCCAGGATGCGGCTCGGCACGAGACCGGCGTCCCGCGCCGCGGCGCGCAGTCGGTCGGCCGCGGGGAGCAGCTCCGCCTCGTCCTCGAGGGCGTTGCCCGCCTCGCGCGCGAACGACCAGCTCCGCAGCAGCAGCGGGTCCTTCTTCGCCTCGTACCTTCCCAGGAGCTTCTGCGCGCTGCGGCTCAGGTTGCGCACGCGCGACCGCAGCGCGCGCAGCGGGTAGTTGCCGCGGTCGAGCTTCGCCATGCGCTCGTCGAGCGCGTCGACCCGCTCCGCTTCGAGGGTGAGCTTCTCGTCGCCGACGAGCTCGAGCACCTCTTCGATCAGCGCGGCGGCGGCGCCGTGCCGCGCGAGGCGCTCCAAGAGGTCGATCTGCAGGAGCAGGAGCTCGCCGTCCGGCGCCGCGCCGTCGTCCAGCTTCCGCACGAACTCCGCGTGGCCGAGCGCGCGCAAGAGGAGCTCCTCCTCGGAGAGCTTGGGCTTCTTCTTCGCCGCCGCGGCGTCGCCCGCCGCGACATAGCGGCGGATCTCGCTCCAGCGCAGCGCGCGGATGTCCTGCCCGAAGTGGAGCGGCCAGATCGTCTCCAGGATCCACGCCTCCCACGCGGCCGCGAAGTCGTCGAAGGTCTCGAAGCCGCCGGGGTTGCCCTTCTCCAGGAAGACCTCCTCGAAGAGCGGCATCGAACCGCCGCCCTTCGTCGTGACGTCCTCCAGGTAGCGCAGGTAGTAGGGGCGCCAGACGTACTCGAGCGTCTCCGGGTCCTCGAACTGCTGTAGGTAGTACACGAGCCCCCAGCCGAACGGGTAGTACTCGCCCGGATAGGAGGCGGGCTCGTCGTAGCTGACGACGTCGTGTACCGTCGGACCGGTCTTGCCGCGCAGCATGGACGCCAGACTCACGAGCCTGCCCGCCGCGGCATCCGGCCAGAGCACGCGGTGGTCCGACATCGCCGTCGCGCCCTCGAAGAAGCTCGCCGTGCCCTCGTTGAGCCACGACGGCGTGCTCCCGCGCATCGTCATGAACTGGTGGCTCGCCTCGTGGAACAGCGTCTCGAGCATGACGTCGAGCGTGCCGGCGCTCGAGCGGGTGTCGTAGCAGTACACCTTCCACTCGCCGGGCGACCACCAGCCGCCGACCGATCGCGGCGGGCCGGTCCACTCCGTCATCATGCTCGCCTGGTCGGGGTGGATGCGGATCGTCGCCTTGCGCTTCTTCGCCCGCCCCTCGTCGCCGTCGAAGTAGACCTGGACGTAGTAGTTGAAGACGTCGTCCATCGTCTCGGCCACGAGCTGCGTCACCTCGGGCTCGAGGTTCGCCTCCATGAGGTAGCGCTCGCTCTCGAGCTCGACCGGCGGCAGGCCGCTGTCGGGGATGTCCGGGCCGCCCGCGTCGTCGAGCCGCACCTCCTCGAAGGCCGACCGCGCCTCATCGAGTAACGCGAGCAGCTTCTCGCGCTCCTTGCCCGCCGAGACGGGCGCGTAGGGCGCGACGCGCTGCAGCACCTTCAGCGCGCGCTCGGTGTGCCCCTCCTCGAGCAGGTTCTCCGCCGCTTCCGCGAGGCTCTTCGTCATCTTCTTGAAGAAGGCGTCGCGGCTGTTCGCCATCGGGTCCGCCTTCACCAGGGAGGAGCGGAGCTTCTTGTACTCGCGCGAGTCCGTCGCCCCGGACTCCTCGAGGAAGGACATCGCGATCGCGAAGTGGTGCGCCGCCTCGTCCTTGCGCCGGAGCTTCGCGAGCACCTCGCCGTAGAGCCCGTGCGAGCGAGCGTCGCCCGGCTCGCGCTTCAGGAGCTCGTGGAGCACCTCCGCCGCGTCGTCCCAGCGCTTCTCCGCCGCCAGCGCTTCCGCGCGCTCGACCGGGGTCTCCCCCGCGGGCGCGAGGAGGAGGGGAAGGAGAAGCAGGAGGCCGCGGGCCATGCGCGGAGGTTAGCCCAAAGAAAGCGGGCCGCGCCCCGGGAGGCGCGGCCCGTCGTGCGCGGTCGCGGATCTCTTACGCGGACGTCACTCGTCGCCGCCGCTGACCGAGAGCTTGGTCTCCCAGTCACCGCCGAGCACCATCGACATCTCGAACTCCATGTCGCCCATGCCGCCCATGTTCATGCTCATCGCCATGTCCATCGTCAGCGTCGTCTCGGCGTTGAGCTCGAAGGAGTGGAGGTGACCGGCGCGGGCGTCCCAGAGGAGCGTGGCCTCGCCCTCGAGCTCGAACTCCATGTCGGCCGAGTCGAACTGCACGTCCATCTCCTCGGGGAGCTGCTCGAGGGCCTCGGAGAAGAAGTCGGTGATCTCCTTGGCGGAGTCGACCTCCACGGTGAGCAGGATCCTCGCGTATCCGTCCTCGTCGTTGCCGGCGTAGGTCGCGGTCACCGCGCCCTCGATCTCGCCGAGGAACTGGTCCGGCGGAGGAAGAGCGCCGCTGCCACCGCCACCGGGACCCATGCCGCCGGCCATCTCTTCGATCTCGCTGGTGTCCAGCTCGATCTTGAGGTCGCCGCCGAAGGCCAGGATCGAGCGCATCGCCTCGGGCGAGACCTCCCACGTGTCGCCCTCGGCGACCTCATCCTCCGGAAGGAAGCCGCGCATGTCGGTGTCCTCGGTCAGGCGCTCGAGCAGCGCCTCGTCGTCCTCGGACCCCTCGGCGAAATCCGCGACGAAGTCCCCCTCTTCGTCGCTCCACGTGAAGACGACCGACAGACCCTCGAGGGGGCTTTCCCCTTCGAGGTCGAAGTCCATGTCGCCCATCATCGCGTGCGACGTCGCCACGGACAGGGTCTCGGCGAGGTCGTCGAAGGTCCGCTTGAGCCTGGCGGGGCGTTCGCCGGCGATCCGCAGGTACTCGTCGCTGATCACGACGGTGCTCTTCCGCGCCACCGTCTGCTCCATCCCGATCTCGGAGGCGTCCTGCTCCTCACCGTTCATCAGGATCGACATCTCCTCGAGCGAGACCTCCTGGGAGCTCTCGAAGCTCTTGGTCAGCGAGAGTCCTTCGGCGGGGCCGAATCCGATCTCGTCGTTGCGGCTGGAGAACGCGAAGAGAAGGGGGGCGACGAGCAAGAGCGAGGTCTTCCTGGTGAGATTCATGTCCAGAGTTGAAGGGCTGTGGGGGAGAGATGGGGGCTTGCGACGATGGAATACGAGAGGGCGCGAGGGGGATTGCGCCGGAAAGGCCCGACGTACGCTCCCGGCCTCTATCGGCCGGAATCGAGCCGGGGATGATAGGTAGCCGATCGGAGGCCCTCAACCAGCCTTCCCGGCCTCGGGAGGGGCGTTTTCGAGCCGGATCGGGTAGCCTCCCCGCCCGACCCGAGCTTTCTCCTTTGGAGCAGCGATGAAGTTCTCGATCGAGTACTGCGTGCAATGAAACTACGAGCCGCAGGCGGCCGGTCTGGCCGCCGAGCTCGAGCAGGCGTTCCCCGGCTCCGAGTTCGAGCTGGTCCGCGGCGGCGGCGGAGCGTTCGAGATCAGCGTCGACGGCAAGCAGATCTTCTCCAAGTTGAAGCTCAAGCGCTTCCCCGCCTACCAGGAGATTCCGAACCTCCTGACCTGATCCCGATGGAAGGCCGCACGACGTGGCTCTTCTCTCCGCACGCGGACTGACCTGCGGCTACCGCCGGCGACCGGAGCCCACGCTCCGCGGCGTCGACCTCGAACTGCGCGCCGGCGAGGTGACCCTGGTCTGCGGGCCGAGCGCGTCGGGCAAGACGACGCTCCTGCGCGCCCTGAACGGCCTCCTTCCGCGCGCCTATCCCGGTTCCACCGTCGCCGGCGAGCTCCGCATCGAGGGGGTCGACGCGCGGGGCATGAACCTGGCCGCCATCGGCTCCCGCGTTGGGACGCTGCTTCAGGATCCCGCCCGCCAGGTCGTCGGCAACGACGTCGAGAAGGAGCTCGCCTTCGGACCCGAGAACCTCGGGCTCCCGGTCGACGAGATCCGCGCGCGGACCGCGCGCGAAGCCGCGCGCCTCGGGCTCGAGCCGCTGCTCGAGCGCTCCCCCGCCGAGCTCTCGGGCGGCGAGCTGCAGAAGGTCGCGCTCGCCGGCGTGCTCGCCACCGAGCCGTCGATTCTCCTCCTCGACGAGCCCTTCGCCGCGCTCGACCCGGCCAGCGCGCACGAGGTCGCCGCACTCCTGCGCCAGCTCGCCGACGAGGGCCGCGCCGTCCTCGTGATCGAGCACCGCATCGAAGAGCTCGCGAACGCCCGGCCCGACCAGGTCCTCGCGCTGGACGACGGGCGCGCGACGGTGTCCTCCCTCGACGCCTTCTTCGAGGACGCCGATCCGCGGCACCTGAGTCTTCCGGCGGAGGTCGCGGTGCGCCGCTGGCGGGCCATCGGTTTCTCCCGGAAAGAGCGCCACCGGCCGGACGACGCCCGGTCCAAATCCCGGGGTGGAGGGGGTGGTGGTGGGGATGGACCGGCCGTCCCGGCCCCGCCCGCCGCCGTCGGCGACCCGCTCCTCGCGCTCGAGGACGTCGGCTTCGGCTTTCGCGACGGCGCGCCCGTCCTCGCGGGCGCGAAGCTGCGCGTCGGAGCCGGAGAGACCGTCGCCTTGCTCGGGGCGAACGGCGCCGGCAAGTCGACGCTGCTCAAGCTCGCGATGGGGCTCCTGCGCCCGACCGGGGGGCGGGTCGTCGTCGAGGGGCGCGACGCGGTCGAGCTCACGACCGCCGAGCTGGCGCGGACGGCGGGGTACCTCTTCCAGGATCCGAACGCGATGCTCTTCGCCGACACGGTCGAGGAGGAGTGCCTCTTCGCGCCGCGCAACCTCGGCGTGCCCGAGGCGGAGGCGCGCGAGCGCGTGCGCGACGCGCTCGCGAAGCTCGGCCTCACCGAGCTCGCCGGCGAGGCGCCGGGCGGCTTCTCGATCGGGCAGAAGAAGCGCGTCTGCCTGGCGGTGCTCGTCGCGCAGGGCGTGCGGGTCTGGCTCTTCGACGAGCCGACGGCGGGGCTCGACCCCGGCGGGGTGGCGGACTTCCTGCGCGCGCTGCGCAGCGGCCGCGGCGCGGAGGACGCGGTGGTGTTCGCGACGCACGACCTCGACCTCGCGCTCTTGCACGCGACGGGCGTCGCGCTGGTCGACGAAGGGCGGATCGTCGCGAGCGGGCCGCCGGGCGAGGTGCTCGCCGACGCGGGGCGGCTCGAGCGGGCCCGCCTGCGCTCGACCAGCCTGTTCGAGCGCAACCGGTCGAGGCTCGAGGCCGGCCTGCCGCCGCTCGACGCGCGGGCGCTCGCGGCGCTGGCGGAGGACGCACCATGAGCTCGCGCCAGATCGTGATGATGGCGACCGGCGCGGCGCTCTACGGGGTGCTCTCGTGGCTCACGAACGTGCTGCACCTGCCGAGCGCGTCGCTGATCTCGGTGCGGCCCGCGATCGTCATCCCGATCTTCTTCGGGTACGCGTTCGGGCCGCGCGTGGGCTTCTTCGCGGGCTTCGTCGGGAACGTCATCGGCGACGCGCTCACGGGCTGGGGCTTCTTCCCGCAGTGGGACCTCGGCAACGGGCTCGTCGGGGCGGTGGCGGGGCTGCCGCGCGTGCTCCACGCGCGCGCCCGCGTGCCCGAGCTTCTCGCGCTGCTCGCGGTCCTCGCGTTCGGGGCGGTCGCCTGGGCGATGGCGCGAGCGGACGAGCCGCTCAGCGGCACGTTCGTCCCCGACGGCTGGGTGCCGGCCGAGCACTACGGCTGGCCGCTCTTCCTCGCGCTGCTCGTCGCGGTGGTCTGGGCGATTGCGCGACGCTGGCCCGCCACCGCGGAGGGCGTCCTCTGGGGCCTCTTCGGGATCATCTTCGGGATCGGCACGGCGGCGCTGATCGACGTGCCCTACAACCGGATGACGCTCAGCGCGGTCCTCTTCGGCGAGTTCCTCCCCGCGTCCGTCGCGAACACGATCAGCACGGTGGTGCTCCTGCCGCCGCTGGCGCGCGCCTACGAGCGGGCGCGGGAGCGAGCGGGCCGGTGACCTTCCAGGCCTGGAGCTACCGCCCGCGCGGCGGCTTCTACAACGCGCTTGACGAGCGCGCGCGGATCACGCTGGCGTTCCTCGGCATCGCCGCGTGCCTCGTGACGTGGAACGCGGCCGTGCTCGGCTTCCTTCTCGCGTCCGGCGTCGCGATCGTGCTGGCGTCGCGCGTGCGCTTCGCCGAGATGCGGCGCTTCGTGCTCTTCGCGCTGTTCCTCGTGACGATGCTCGTGCTGCTCACGACGTGGACCTACGACGGCGACGCCGAGGAGCGCGCCCGCCACGCGCTCAACCAGTCGCTGCGCATGCTGGGGCTCGTCGCGTTCTCCTCGATCCTCCCCTTCACGCTCGACCCGGCGCGCTACGGGCTCGCGCTGCGGCGCATGGGGCTGCCCGACAAGCTGGCCTTCGCGGTCGAGCTCGCGTTCCGCTTCGTGCCGTCCTTCGCGGAGCGCTTCGAGCGGACGCTCGAGGCCCAGAAGGCGCGAGGGCTCGAGCTCTCCCCCAAGCGAGCCGGACCGCTGACGCGCCTTCGACGCCTCGTTCCCCTGATCGTGCCGGTCCTGATGGACGCGATCCTCGCGGGCGAGGACATGGCCGACGCGCTCGACCTGCGCGGCTTCGGGAACCGGCCGCGGACCTGGTGCGGGACGACGCGGTGGGGAGCGGGCGAATGGGCGGCCGTAATCGCGGGAAGCGCGCTGGTCGCGCTCGCGATCGGGCTTCGCTGACCTAGATCAGGGCCAGGAAGACCAGGACCGCGACGATCGCCACGACGACGAACGACGTGGCCTCGGGGGTCCGCGGAGAGACGAGAGCGGGGGGACTCTTCTCGTTCGCTTGCATTCGCCGGTTTAGGGGAGGAGGACCGACCTTGGGGGAGTGGGGGTGAGAGCGAAGAACCTGGGCTTCCTGCTCAGAATTACCACAGGCCGAGGATCTTTGGGTGTTCCTGTCGAGGAAAAGACCGGTGGGATTCCGCGTCGGAATGTTCGATAGCTTGACCTTCCCCGGGTAGGGAATCGTGCCGAGCGCGGGTGTTACCCCGGGGTTCCCTGCGCGCGTTCGAGGCGGACGGTAGCCTCGTCCGATCGCAGGACTCCGCGCGGCGTCAACCACACTCCATCTCCATGTCGACCAGGCGATCCCGGCTAGCGTTGCTCCTCCTCGCTTTTCTTGCCGTCGGAGCCTCGTTGGAGGCCCAGCGGGGAACGGGGCCGGGCAAGGGGCGCAAGAAGGGGGACAAGAACCGCGTCGAGCGGCCGGCGCTCCCGGCGACGCACGGGCAGGAGCGCGGCGAGTACGGGACGATCTACCCCCAGCCGAGCGACGTGCTCGCGGAAGCGGCCCCGGTCCACCAGGACACCACCGGGGGGTGCGATCAGACCCTGGTCGGGGTCTCGGGCGCGCCCCAGGGCGGGTTCGCGGCGGTCTGGCAGGACACCCGCGAAGGCCACATCGGCATCTTCCTCGGCCTGATCGAGCCGGACGGCGAGCGAGGGGAGCTCCAGGTCTCGATCTCCGACCAGGAGGGCACCGCGCGCGAGCTGACCCCCGCGATCGCGCTGCTCCACGAGGGCCACGGCGCGTTCGCCTGGATGAAGATGGCGGGCCGGCCGCAGGCGATGCTGCGCTTCTTCGCGCCCGACCGCGAGCGCTGGAGCGGCCTCCTGCCGCTCGCCTCGCCGGCCTACCGCAAGGTGATGCGGGACGCCGCCAAGCTGGCGGCCGAGGGAGGGCCGACCCCGGCCGCGGTCGCGCGCCAGCAGCGCGGTCCCGGCGCCGCGCGCAAGCACGGCTGGCCGACCATGCCGACCGTCGCCGTCGCCCCCGACGGCCGCGTCCTCGCGACGTGGCTGGAGTCGGGCCGCGTCTATCTCCAGAGCTTCAAGAATCGCTATGCCGAGACGCCGGCGATCCGGCTCAACGCGAGCGGCGTCCTGGCGACGGGGCCCGCGTCGATCGCGCCGGCGCAGGACGGCCGGCTTCTCGTCGCCTGGCAGGCCGCCGACGGGATCGACGTGGCGACGTTCGGGGAGAAGCCGGTGCCCGAGCGGGGCGTGGGGGGGGAGGGCCGGCTCCTGCGGCTGCGCGACGATCCGCACGGCGGCTGGTGGCTCCTGGTTCAGGCCGAGAGCGGCCTCGTGCTGCGCCATCTCGGCGACGCGGGGAAGCCGGACCGCGACGACGTGCCGCTCGCCCTGGGGCGCGTGGCCTCCGCCGACCTCGCGACCTGGTCGCGCGGGCTCGTCGTGTGCATCGAGACCAACGAGGTCGCCGAGGGCGGGGATCCCGAGCGCGCGATCGAGCTGCGCTTCCTCGACGGCGCGGGCCTGCGCTCGACCGCGACGCCGTTGCGGCGGACCGCCTCGCACCGCGCCCGCGGCGCCTTCCTGGCGGGGGAGGGGCCCCTGCCGGAGCGCGTGCTCCTCGCCTGGAACGACGACAACGGCGCGAACGTGGACGTCCTGTACGGCCTGGTCACGATGGAGGGCGACGACCCGGTCCTGAGCGAGCCGCGCACCTGGAACGACGACGTCGCGAGCGCCTACCAGAAGGGCGTCGCGGTCGACTCCAACGGGGAGGTGGCGGTGATCGCCTGGTCGGACGAGCGGGCCACCAAGGGGAGGATCTACACCCGTCGCCTGCGGGCGGACGGCACCTGGGTCGAGGACGAGGTCCTGGCGTCGGGGGACGAGGACGCCGCCGACCGCGACCGCTCGATGCAGCGTTGCACGGTCGCGATGAACCCCGACGGGCGCTACCTCGTCGCCTGGAAGGAGACCGCCGGCGGCCGCGAGCCGTGGCGCTTGCGGGCCCGCGTCTTCGCCGCCGACGGCACGCCGCTCGGCGCGGCCTTCGACGTCGACCCGGGCCAGGGGACGAGCATGAACTGGGCGCCGGCCGCCGTCGCGCTGGGGCAGGGCCAGGGCTACCTCGTCTGCTGGATTCGCACTGGCGTCGGACCGATCGCGCGGCGCGTATCCCTCTCGGGCGAGCTGATCGGGCCGGCCTGGCGGCTCTCCGACCGGACCAAGGACTCCGCGGCGAACCCGGCGGTGGTCCAGCTCGCCGACCGCACCTTCGTCTGCGTCTGGGACGAGCAGGCGAACGCGAAGTCCCGCGTGCTCACGGGCCGCAAGATCGGCCGCGACGCCAAGCCGGCGGGCAACCCGATCCTGTTCGACTTCGGCGGCGCGGGCGGCGAGCTGGACGCCGAGCTGGCCCCCACCGACGACGGGGGGTTCCTGATGGCCTGGACCACCCGCGACTCGCCGGGACGCGACGTGGTGGCGCGCTTCTTCCAGGCCGACGGTCGGCCCGCGGGGCCGCCGCTCGGCATGAGCACGCAGAAGAACGAGCAGGACTTCTGCGACGTGCTGCGGCTCCCCGACGGGACCTGGGTCGTCGCCTGGGAGGACGACCTCTCCGGCGTGGACCACGTGGTCGCCCGCCGCATCCACGCCGACAAGAAGACGGTGGGGCCCACGGTCATGCTCGACCCCTGGCTGGCCGAGTCCATCGACGTCCGCCACGCCCCCCGGCTCGCCGTGCTGGGGGACGGGTTCGCGGCCCTCTGGTCCGACCAGGCGCGCGCCAAGGGCCAGGACGTGGTCCTCAGGCGCTTCGGGGCGGAGTTCGACGCCTCCCCCAAGCCGCCTCCGACCGAGGAACGATAGGAATCCCGATTTCACCGAACCCGCGGGGCCCTGCGACCGTCTCAGGACCGCCTCGCTGCCGGCACCGGTCCTTCGGCCCAATCGGGACCTGGCAGCCGTTCAGGAGCTGCGAGGCCCGGCGGAGTCCGCCGGACAACGGCGCCGACCGGGGGTCCCCGCCTCGGTCGGCTCCGTCATTTCTGGGCCGGGAATCGGTCCTCCGGCGAGTCCGGCGGGCACTTCGGTGAGACGATGGCGCCCCCGTTCCGAACCCGGGACCGAATGACGCCGACGCTCCAGATCCCCGCCGCCGTGCTGGCGGACGTGCGCCGCTGGGCGCGGGCCGAGCTCCCGCGCGAGGCCTGTGGGCTCCTGGTCGGCCCGGCGCCCGGGCCGCGCCCCGGCCCGGGGAGCACCGTGGTCCGGCGCGCGGTGCGCGCGCGCAACGCGAACGTGGAGCGTGCCTGCGACCGCTACGAGGTGGAGCCGGCGGACCACCTCGCCGCGTGGAAGGCCGCGCGGGCCGACGGGCTCGAGATCGTCGGCGTCTGGCACTCGCACCCGGCCCAGCCGGCGCGCCCGTCAGCGACGGACCGCGAGGCGGCGTGGGAGGGTTGGTCCTACCTGATCGTGGCCTTCGATCCGGACGAGGAGGCGCGCTCCTGGCGGCTCGACGGCGGCGACTTCGTCGAGGAGCGGATCCACGCCGGCGGCGGCTACGATGAGCGCGAGCCGGGAGCCCCCCGATGAAAGCCAAGGACCGCCGCATCGCCGAGTTGAAGAAGGAGATCCCCGCGGTCACCCCGGCGGAAGCCCTGGAGCGGCAGGAGAGCGGCGCCGTCCTGATCGACGTGCGCGAGCCCGACGAGGTCGCGGGCGGGAGCCCGCCGGGCGCGGAGCGGCTCGTGCGCGGTTTCCTCGAGCTGCGCGTCGAGGAGACGGTCCCCGACAAGTCGACGCCGGTGCTCGTGATCTGCGCCGGCGGCGTGCGCTCGCTCTTCGCGGCGGAGGGCCTGCGCCGGCTCGGCTACGAGGACGTCGCGTCGGTGACCGGAGGGTTCAACCGCTGGAAGAACGACGGTCTGCCGGTCGAGACGCCGCGCGTCCTGAACGCGGCCGAGCGCGAACGCTACGGGCGCCACCTTCTGATGCCCGAGGTCGGCGAGGCGGGGCAGGCGCGGCTCGGGGAGAGCAAGGTGCTCCTGATCGGCGCCGGCGGGCTCGGCTCGCCCGCGGCCTACTACCTCGCCGCCGCCGGCGTCGGGAAGCTCGGCATCGTCGACCACGACGTCGTCGACCGCTCGAACCTCCAGCGCCAGATCCTGCACACCGACGACCGCGTGGGCACGTCGAAGGTCGACTCGGCGCGACGCACGCTGCTCGGGCTCAACCCGGCGATCGAGGTGGTCGGCATCGAAGAGCGCGTCACCAGCGCGAACGTCGAGGACGTCTTCGCAGGCTGGGACGCGATCGTCGACGGCTCGGACAACTTCCCCACGCGCTACCTGGTCAACGACGCCTGCGTGAAGATGGACGTGCCGAACGTGCACGGCTCGATCTACCGCTTCGAGGGGCAGGTGTCGGTCTTCTGGCCCGGGTATCCGAAGCGCCGGGGGCCGTGCTACCGCTGTCTCTATCCCGAGCCGCCGCCGCCCGAGCTGGCGCCGTCGTGCGCCGAGGCGGGGGTGCTCGGCGTGCTCCCGGGCGTCGTCGGGACGCTCGAGGCCATCGAGACGATCAAGCTCCTGTTGGAGCTCGGCGATCCGCTCGTCGGGCGGTTGCTCCACTACGACGCCCTGCGGCAGCGCTTCACCGAGCTCACGCTCACGGCGAACGACGACTGCGGCGTCTGCGCGCCGGGGCGCGAGTTCCCCGGCTACGTGGACTACGAAGCGTTCTGCACCGGCGCCTGGGCCGGATAGAAGGCGGCCGCGGCCGGGACGGGCGTCCCGACCGCGCCCGACCGATCGGTGGACAGCGGTCCAACCGGCTCAGAGGGGAGAGGGTTGTTTCCTACGAGGTGCGCTTCGCCAGGGGATAGGAGAGCACGGGCATCGTCGGGATCGGCGGATAGCGCATGACGAGCCGGTAGCCGCGGAAGTCCGCGAGGTCCCATCCGGCGCCCGCGCACGCGGTCTGCACCAGCTCGCGGTGGCGGGGTACGTGGGGAGTCGGCATCAGCGGCGGCCCTTCACCGAGCTCTTCGAGCGTCTCCGCGCAGGGGATGCGGTGGTGTTCCTGTTTCCAGAGGGGGAACGGAACCGGGCCGTGCATGAGGCTGTAGAGGTGGAGCTCCGGCGCGCCGCGGAAGGGGAGCTCGCGGTGAACGAGGAAGTCGTGCACGAGGATCTCCACCGGCGTGTTGAGCTGCACCATGAGCTCGGCGACCTCGTACTCGTCGCCCTCGCGGTACGCGCTGCCGACGTTCCGCGCCAGCCAGCCGAAGATGCAGTTCGACGCGGCGGTGTGCCCGACCGGTCCCTCGCAGAGCTCGTAGGTCTTGCCGTCCGGACGCGGGACGGTGCGGATCTCCGGAAGCGGGGACGTGCAGAAGTCGCGCAGGAGCGGCGGATCGTTCGGATCGCCCGCGAGCGGCCGGTGGGCCGGCTCGCCGCGGTCGTCCTCCGAGTAGCCGATGTTCATCAGGAGCGGCCAGGCCGTCGGGCGCAGGCGGCGGAAGTCGAGGAAACCGGCGACGGTGCCGACGTCGACCTCCTCCGGGTTGTCCGCCGACGGCGCGATGAGCTGGACTCCGACGCGCACGCGCGCCTGCACGCCCCAGGTGGCGCTGTTTCCCTGGAAGGAGAGCTTGCGGTTGCTCTCGAGGCGCTGCGGGTCCACGCGGTCGGGCGCGATGCTCCCGAGCATGAGCTCGAGCGTCGCCCGGTCGCCGGAGTGGACCCGGACCATGCGGTCGAAGGCGTCCAGGGCGCCGCGCAGCTCGTCGAGCTCGCGCTCGCCGGCGCCGTGCTTCGCCAGAGCGGCGAGCAGGATCTTGATCCCGCCCGGGCCGGGCACGTGCTGCACCGCCTCGTAGCCGCTCGGCGCGTTGACGATCCTCGCGACCTTCCAGGCGAGGTTCTTGTTCAGGCCGAGGGCGCCCGCCATCCGGAAGGGGCGCCCCGGGTCGGCGCCGATCGCCGCGAGGACCTCGGTCAGCGAGGCGCGGAGCCCGTGCAGGGTGCGCTCGAACTCGGCCGTGAAGGACGGTGGCTCCAGGGGTTGGAGTTCCATGGGGACCGACGGTAGCACTCCGCCGCGCCGCTCCGAGAGAAACTCGAAGAAATTTCCCTGGGGAAATACTTGCGGCCAGCGAGGGAGCCCCTACCCTGTTTCCTCCCCTCCCCCGAGCCCTCCCCGGGGCCTTCTCTTTCCCTTCGTTCCCCTTCCTCCCTTCCGGAGAACTCCATGCAGCGTGCTCCCCTCCTGGCCGCCGTCGGCCTCCTCTCCCCGCTGGCCGCCGGCCAGACCTTCACGACCGTCGCCCCCGGCGACTCGGCCATCGACATGTCGTCCGACGGGAACCTGATCCTGGTCGCGGGCTTCTCCGACTGGGCCGTGGTCGACGTGG
The DNA here is from genome assembly GCA_028278425.1 of Planctomycetota bacterium. Lineage (GTDB taxonomy): Bacteria > Planctomycetota > UBA1135 > UBA1135 > JANQEJ01. Next base: position 18,860 of record JANQEJ010000203.1, read on the forward strand.
CCGCCGGCACCCGCACCCCAATCGCCGCCGGTGGCGACTTCCCCGTGGCGATCTCCGACAACGGCCTCGTGCTCGGCGACATGGACCACCCCACGCTGGGCGACAACACCTCGGGGATCCTGACCGGCGGGACGTGGGTCTCGCTCGGCACCATGGGCGGTGCCACCAGCGGTTGCCCCGACCTCTCGAACCCTTATGACCTCTCCGACGACGGCCAGGTCGCGGTCGGCCTCGGCTGGGACGGCTGCACCGCCCGCGCCTACAAGTGGACCGGCGCTACCGGCATGGTCCAGCTCCCGCAGATCGGCCCCAACGCGACGCGCGCCAACGTGGTCTCCGCGGACGGCTCGACCATCGGCGGCTGGGACGAGGACACGACCGGCCCGCGCCGCGCCACGGTTTGGTTCGCCGACGGCACCCAGGAGCTCGTCAACGTCACGCCGTCGAACCCCACCGGCATCGGTGAGGTCTTCGGGCTCTCCGACGACGGCAACTGGGCCTGCGGCTCCGGCCTGAACGGCGTCGGCCCCTTCCTCTACAGCAAGGCGACCGGCACGATCGAGCTCGGCGTCCCCCCCGGCGGCGCGACCTCCGGCACCTTCGCGTACGACGTCTCGAACGACGGCAAGGTCGTCATCGGCGTCGAGGGCAACTTCCTCGGCTCGCGCGCGTGGATCTGGACCTGCTCCACCGGATCGCTCTGGATGGACGACTACTTCGCCGCGGTCGGCATCACGCTTCCGCCGGACGGCATCAAGTCCGCCTTCGAGATCAGCGCCGACGGCACGCGGATCCTCGGCACGTGGGGAACCGGCTGCTGCCCGATCACCGACAACGCCTTCCTCGCCACGATTCCGGCCCAGCCGACCTGGAGCCAGTACGGCATCGGCGCTTCGCCGGTCAACTACCTCGACCTCGACGGCGGCGGATCCACCGGCCTCGGCCAGGTCTTCGAGCCGGTCGTGTCCAACATCCCCGCCGCGTCGCTCATCGCCGCGACCGGGATCTCGCCGGCGACGGCGAACCTCTCCGCCCTCGGCGGGATCCTCTTGATCGACCCGACGTTCGTCACCGCGGTCGTCGACGCGCACACGGGCTCCGGCACCGTGACGCACTCCATCCCGATTCCGGGCGACCCCACCTTCTGGGGCACGGACGTCTACATGCAGAGCCTCTGCGACGACTTCACGCAGCCCGCGGGCTGGGGGCTCTCCAACGGCCTGACCGTTTCTCTCTGAACGCGCACCATCGGTTCCCCTAGGAGCCTGTCCGAGTATTCGCCGCACCCGCACGGCGCCCTCTCGAACGCAGCTCTGCGTCGGGGTCCCCTTCGAAACGCTCCGCAGGACCGTTTCGATTCCGCCTACGCGGAACCGGGGCTTACCTTCCTCAGCGTATCGCAGTGGATACGCGGTCGTCGTCGCTTCTTGATCCGCCGCGAGAGATGCGAGCGTGCGGGCACGGCGAATACTCGGACAGGCTCCTAAACGCGGGAGAGGGGGGCGGCGTCAGCCGTCCCCCTCTTCCGTTTCCCCGCTCAGCGCTCGCAGGAGCTCCGCCTCTTCCTCGGGGGAGAGCTCCTCCATCTCGAACTCCTCCCACTCGAACGCGGACGCTTCCTCCACCCTGGTGCCGAGCATGACCAACGGCGTGATGGCGAAGAGTCCCACGCCGATGACCTTCGCGAGCGGTCCGCCGCAGAACGACACCAGGTTCGCGGTCACCGAAGGATCGCCGCGCCCGATCGTCACGAGGTCGTCGCCCTCGATCCGCGAGAGCGCGACCGAGGGCACGGCGCCGGCGGCCAGCGCCGGGAAGGGGGGCAGCACGAGGCCCGGGTCGCGCGTCGGGTCGTCCGGGGAGCGCACGCCGTTCGCGAGCGCGGCGGTGAGCAGCGTAGCCGTGCCGTAGCCCTCGGCGATGCGGCGCTCGGTGTCGACGAAGGTGACGCTCGTCAGGTCGTCCAGCCGACCGGCGGCCGAGGACAGGAAGGCCTCGTTTGCGAGGAGCCCCGGCCCGCCGCCGCGCCGCTGGTCGATCGCGGCCGCCAGGGCCTGCGGCGAGAGCGTGAAGAACAGGAATCCGTCGGTGATCGCGAAGGAGAGCTCGAACGGGACCGGCCAGCCGGGGAACGTCAGCGTGCTGCACGGCGCGCCGCCGTGATCCCACGTGCGGAAGTCCACGCGGCCGTCCAGCTCGGCCGTGGCCAGGTCGTCCAGCGTGTCGAAGACGTACTCGCGCGTTCCGTTGAGCCCGGCTTCGTCGACCACCTCGACGAAGACGACGAGCGACATCAGCCCTCCGCCTCCGCTCGAGTTCGCGGTGTAGTAGCCCATCGTCGTCCCGAGGTGGCCGAAGATGTCCTGCTCAAGGTGCACGCCGGTGAAGGTGTAGATCATCTCGATCAGGTCCACGTCCGGGTCCTGGTCCGCCATCTTGATCCAGGCGAGCGCGGTGGCCGGGTCGCTCTGCACGATCGCGGCGGAGACCGCGTCCGCCGGGACCAACCCGAAGTCGGCTTCGGTGATCGGCGCCGTCTCGAGCGACGCGTTGGCCTCCGAGATCGGCACGTAGTTCCCGTAGCGGCTGGCGGAATGGCTCAGCCCGTCCGCGATCCCGTAGGCCCAGGTGATCTTCATCGGCGCGTCGCCTGAGAGGCCCCACAGCGCGAGCTGATCGCGCAGGGTGAGCCCCTCCATGCCCAGCGATCCAAGGAACACGTCGATCGCCCCCTGCAGTCGGCCCATGTCCAGCTTGAACGCCAAGAGCGGCTCGACGCCCTCCGGAAGGTCGAGCGAGCCGAGCCCGAGCGGCCCGGCGTCCACCTCGCCCAGCGCCAGGACGAAGCTCGCCTCCTCCCCGGCGCCGACGACGCCGTGGCTCGCGGTTCCGACCGGCGTGTCGAAGGCGCGCAGCCCGGGCTGTCCGGCCACCGGCCGGGACTCGGCCCCCGCGACCATGGCGAGCAGGCCGGCGTAGCCCTGGGCGAGCTCGGCGACCTCGTGCTCGGATCCCTCGACGGTGAGCTGGGCGTCGAAGCTCGGGCCCTGGGACCAGTCGGCGTCGGGTGGAACGTCCAGGGTGAGGCTCATCGGCCGCGCCAGGGTGTCGAAGACGAGCTGTCCGATCGGGAGCGGAAAGTCCTCCGCGCCGAACTCCGCCGGAAGCTCCAGCAGGCGGTCGTCCAGCATCCCGAGCGCGGATCGGAGCCCCGCGTCGCGCGAGTCGGCCATCAGACGGTCGAGCCCGGCGGAGTGAAGGACCAGGGCGTCCTCGTTGGTCATCGGCTCGACGCCGCGCGCAAGCTCCTTGGGCCTCCCGGGGCCGGCGCAGGCGGTGCAGAGGATGAGAAGAGCGGCGAAGAGGCGGGGCAGGCGGGTTCGCATCGGTTGGCTCCGTGGTGCGTTTTCTGGCCGAAAACCGAGGCTAAGGCCTTCTCTCTACAGGTTCCAGGCCGAGCGGTCGACCGAGGGGATACGGACGCGCAGTCCCCTCGCCATGCAGGACGTCTACATCGGCCGACAGCCTATCTACGGACGCAATCTCGACGTCTACGCCTACGAGCTCCTCTTTCGCGGCGGGCTCGTCGACTTCGCGGACTTCGCGGAGGGCGACCGGGCGACCTCGCAGGTGATCCTGAACGCCTTCACGGAGATCGGTCTCGACCGCGTGGTCGGCGAGCGGCTCGCCTTCCTCAACCTGACGCGCGGCTTCATCATCGGGGAGTATCCGCTGCCGATCCCGCACGAGAAGGTCGTGCTGGAGGTGCTCGAGGACGTGCGGCCGGAGCCGGTAGTCCTCGCCGGGCTGCGCGACCTCAAGAGCCGCGGGTACACGATCGCGCTGGACGACTTCGTGCTCACGAACGACACCGAGGGGCTCCTCGAGGTCGCCGACATCGTCAAGGTGGACTGCCTGGACCTCGGCGCGGACGAGATCAAGAAGCAGGTCGAGCCGCTGCGCCGCTTCCCCGTGAAGCTCCTGGCGGAGAAGATCGAGACGCAGGAGCAGTTCAACGTCTGCCGCGACATCGGCTTCGATTACTTCCAGGGCTTCTTCCTGTCGCGGCCGAACGTGATCCACGACCGCGGGCTCGGCGCGAACCGCGTCAACCTGCTGCGCCTGCTCGCCGAGCTGCAGGATCCCGCGTCGACCTTCGACCGCGTGCACGACCTCGTCTCGCAGGACGTCGCCCTGAGCTACAAGCTCCTGCGCCACATCAACACGGCCGCCTACGGGCTGCGGCGCAGGATCGAGTCGGTGCGCGAGACGCTGGTCTACCTGGGGCTCGACACGGTGCGCAACCTCGCGTGCCTGTTCCTGCTGGCGAGCGTCGACGACAAGCCGCACGACCTCCTGATGACCTCGATGCTGCGGGGCAAGATGTGCGCGCTCCTCGCCGCCGGCGTCGACGAGGTGGAGATGCACCGCGCCTTCACCGTCGGCCTGTTCTCCGCGCTCGACGCGCTGATGGACTGCCCGATGACCCTCGTGCTCGAGAAGCTGCCGCTGGCCGAGGACATCCGCAACGCGCTGCTCGACCGGAAGGGCGGGCTCGGCGAGGTTCTGGCGACCACCCTCGCCTACGAGCGCGGCGACTGGGAGTCGGTGTCGTGCTCCGGGCTCTCGCGCGGCCAGATCAAGGCGGCCTTCCTCGGGGCCGTCGAGTGGGTCGAGGTGATCGACCGCGAGCTCTTCCACCTCGCCGCGTGACGGAGCGACGGAAGTTGGCGCCCCTGGCGCGCCCTCTTCCTTATCCTCTCCCGCCCGCATGACCGCCGCTCCCTCCCGCCACGTCGCCGCCGGCCTCTTCCTCGTCTCCGCCGCGGTCCTCGCCCTCCAGGTCCTCCAGACCCGCATCCTGTCGGTGCAGATGTGGCACCACCACTCCTACATGGTGGTGACCATGACGCTGCTCGGCTTCGGGGCGGCCGGGTCGCTGGTGACCGTCCTGCCGGGGCTGGCGCGCGGGAACGTGGCGCGGACGCTCTCGATCGCGAGCCATCTCTTCTTCGCCTCGACGATCCTGGGCTTCCTGTTGCTCGCGCGCACGGCGGACCGCGCGGCCGAGATGACGGCGGCGGGCAACTACTTCACGCTGTCGCTGTTCTACAGCTACCTGCTCGTGCCGTACTTCTTCGGTGGCCTCGTCGTCACCATCGCGCTGACCGCGGCGAGCGACGTCCACAAGCTGTACTTCGTCAACCTCGTCGGCAGCGCCGTGGGAGCGTGGGTCTTCATCGCGGTGATCACGCCTTTGGGCGGCGAGCGCCTGCTCGTCCTGTGCGCCGCGATGGGCGTCGTCGCGGGCAACGTTCTCGGCTGGGGCGCGCCCGGCCGGAGCCTGCGCTTCGGCGGAGGGGCGCTCCTCGCGGTGGCCGCGCTCCTGCTCTACGGCGCGCCGACCTGGTTCCGCGTCGAGGTCGCGAGCAACAAGGCCGCGACGGACGTCCTGACCAACGTGCCCGGGGCCCAGGTCGTCAAGACGCGCTGGACGCCGCTGTGCCGGCTGGACTTCGTCCGGTTCCCGGACGTGGACGGCATGGCGCGGCCGATCAACATCTACCAGGACGGCGACGCGATCACGGTGATGCACTCCGACGCGAGCTGGGAGTACGAGCCGCCCGCCGCGCTCAACACGCTCGCCTACCTGCCGCACGTGCTGCGCATGCAGGCCGGCGGCGAGCGGCCGCGCGCGCTCGCGATCGGGATCGGCGGCGGCATCGACCTGCGCTACGGCCTGCAGCAGGGCGCGCGCAGCGTGCTCGGCATCGAGATCAACTCCGAGACCGTGCGGCTCGTCGGCGAGGAGTTCGCGGAGTTCAACGGCGACGTCTACCACAAGCGGATCGACCACGGCGGCGGCGACGTACAGGAGGTCGAGGTGTGGGTGGGGGAGGGGCGCAGCACGCTGCGCCGGCTCGAGGAGCGCTTCGACGTCGTCGAGCTCTCCGGCACCGACACGTACACGGCGGGGAACTCCGGCGCGTACGTCTTGTCCGAGTCGTACCTCTACACCAAGGAGGCGCTGCGCGAGTACTTCGACCACCTCGAGCCGGGCGGCACGCTCGGGATGATCCGACTCGCCTACGACCCGCCGCGGGAGAACCTGCGCCTCTTCGCCATCGCGTTGACCGAGCTGCGCCGCCGCGGCGTCGCGGAGCCGTCGAAGCACGCGGCGGTGATCTTCCAGGAGCAGGTTCACCCCGAGACGGGCGAGACCATTCGCTTCGCGGGCAACGTGTTCTCGGTCGACCCGCTGCCGCAGGAGGCGGTGGATCTCTACGCGATGGCGGGCGAGGTCGAGTTCCACCGCGCGCTCTACTACCCGGGCATCGAGGGCGACAACGCCTTCGTCCAGCTCGCGCGCGCGATCGACGCCGGCACCGAGGAGGATTTCTACGCCGACTATCCGTGGGACGTGCGGCCGGTCTCCGACGACTCGCCCTTCTTCTTCAACTTCCACCACTGGTCGGCGCTCTTCGGCGACGACACCGGCGAGGGCACGGAGGCCGAGGGCTGGCACGACCTGACCGGCGGACCGATCGGGCTCCTGATCCTCGGGACGCTGCTCCTGCAGACGACGGCGCTGACCGCGCTGCTCGTGATCCTGCCGCTCTTCGCGCTCGGCCGCGCCGGGCTCAAGTCCTCGCACGCCGGACGCCACCTGATCTACTTCCTCGGTCTCGGCGCGGGGTTCATGTTCCTGGAGATCAGCACCGTGCAGCGGCTGGTGCTGTTCCTCGGTCACCCGACCTACTCGCTGACGGTGACGCTCTTCTGCTTCCTCTTCTTCGCCGGGCTCGGGAGCCTCTGGGCGCGCCGCTACCACGAGCGCGCGGCGGCGGCCCTGCGCGTCATCGTGCCGCTGCTCGCCGTGATGATCGCGCTCTTCGCGGTCGCGCTCGAGCCGCTCCTCGGCGCGCTGCTGCACCTGCCGCTCGCGCTCCGGATTCTTTGCTGTGTCTTGATCCTCGCCCCGATGAACTTCCTGATGGGGATGCCCTTCCCGATCGGGCTCGCGCGGCTCAAGCGTCTCGCGCCGCCGCTCGTGCCCTGGGCCCTCGGCGCCAACGGCGGCGCCAGCGTCGTCGGCTCGATCCTTTGCATCGTCCTCGCGATGGAGAGCGGTTTTCGTTCCGTCTCCCTTCTGGCGCTCGCCATCTACGTCGTCGGGACGCTCGCGGTCACCACCGGACCGCTTTCGCCGTCGAAGAGTGGCGGCTAATTCGTTGACGCCGCTCGTTTTTGGGAAAGACTAAGCGCCCGGTTCATGATCGATACGCCTCGTTTCGGCCTGGGAAGGCTCTCGCGCTACCGACGACTCCTTGGCCTGGACAAGGAACTGGCGGAGCGGAAACGGCCCGACGCCCGGGTGATCTGCGTGGCGAGCGGCAAGGGCGGCACCGGGAAGAGCATCGTGGCGACGAACGTGGCCGTGCAGCGCGCCTCGATAGGGGAGCGGGTGCTCCTCGTCGACTTCGACGCCGGCCTGGCGAACGCCCACCTGCTGCTCGGGCTCGCGCCGGAGCACGACCTCGGCCACGTCTTGAGCGGCGCGGTCAGCGCCTCCGACGCCCTGATCGAGGGTCCGCACGGCCTCCGGCTGCTCTCCGGCGGCGTGGGGCGCCACACGCTGGTCGACCCGACACGGCGCGAGCTGGACCGGCTCTTTCGGGCCCTGCGCCCCCTGGAGAGCCTGTTCGACCTCGTCGTGATCGACCACGGCGCGGGCCTGGGCTACGCGACGGTCGCCCACCTGGCGGCCACGAGCACGCTCCTCCTGGTCACCAACCACGAGGTGACCGCCCTCTCCGACAGCTACGCGCTTTACAAGCGCGCGCACATGGTGAACCCCCACATCCGGGTGGGGCTCGTGATGAACCGCGTGCCGCGCGAGGATGCCGCGCTCGCCGGCTGGGAGCGCTTCCGCTCCGCCTCGGAGCGCTTCCTCGGCCACAGCCCGGAGTTCGTCGGCTGGGTCCCGACCGACGAGGCCGTCGCGCGCAGCGTCGAGGCCCGCGTCCCGGTCCTGCTCCACGCGCCCGACCGGCCCGCGGCCGTCGCGCTCGACGGCGTGGCGCGCTGGGGGCCCATCGACCACGCGCGCAGCGCAAGGGCGTTCTTCGAGCGGGCGCGTTCGGCGCTTCGCTAACCCTTGCTTCGGCCTCCGGCATTCCGCATAAGGGTTCCGGATGCACGTCTGGACGCTCGCCAACCAGAAGGGCGGCTGCGGCAAGACGACGACGGCCGTCAACCTCGCCGCCGCCCTTGCCGCGCAGGGCAAGCGGGTGCTGCTTTGCGATCTCGATCCGCAGGCGCACGCGACGCTCGGGCTCGGGCAGTCCCTCGACGACGGGTTGTCGCTGGCGCACGTGTTCGGCGAGGATGCGCCGCTCGAGGACGTGGCGCGCGCCGTGCCCGGCGGGTTCCACCTCGCGCCGTCCAACCCGGACCTCGTCGAGTTCGAGGAGCGCGCCGAGCGGCTGATCGCGCCCGAGCGCGTGCTCGGCTCCGCGCTCGCCCGCGTGGCAACCCGCTACGACCACGCGGTGCTCGACTGCCCGCCGCGCGCGGACGGCGTCCTGTGCGCCAACGCGGTGCGCGCCGGGACGACGACCGTTCTCGTCGTCGAGACCGGCGCCTTCGCGCTGCAGGGAGCCCTGCGGGCGCGCGACCTCTTCGAGGCGCTGGCCCGCGAGCTCGGCCGCACGCTCGATCTGCGCGTGGTCGCCACGCTCTTCGACCGGCGCACGCGCTTCGCGCGCGAGGTCTTGATCGCGATGCACGCGCGCTTCGGACCGGCGATGTTCGAGACCGCGATCCGTCACAGCGTCCGGCTGCGCGAGGCCGCCGGGTTCGGCGTTCCCGTCCGCGAGCTGGACCCGAGCTGCCGCTCTGCGGCCGAGTTCGACGCCCTCGCCCACGAAGCCCTCGAATACGCGCGCCACGCCCCGCAGGCGGCCGTCCCCCGACCTGCGCCGCGCGCGAACGCGCTCACCCCCATCCCGTTCGACCCGAAGGACTGACATGGATCCCCTCGCGCTCCTCTGCAACCTCCACGGCGACGGCCCCGCGACGCTCCATCGATTGAGGCGTTCCGGCTGCGACACACTGGCCGGCCTCGGGGGCCGGCCGCCGTCGGAGCTCGCGCCCGTGCTCGGTTGGGAGGAGGCCCGCGCGCAACGCTTTCTGCGCGAGGCCGACCACCTGAGCCAGCGGCTGGGGGAGAACCTGCTCGACGACGACGAGCCGGCGCCCGAGCCGCCCGAAGAGGCTCCGGTGCTCGCCGACGAAGACCTCGACGAGGGCGAGACCGCCTACGACTTCGAGGTCGAGCTCGAGCTCGACGAAGAAGAGGAGGAAGAGGAGGAAGAGGAGCGCGAGCGCGCGGGCGACTTCGTCGGCGCCTGGGAGGAGTCGTTCGCGGACGATCTCTCCGAAGAGCTGGTGGACGAGCTCGAGGAAGAGCTCGAGAGCGAGCTCCACGAGGAAGAGCTCGCCGGCGGCGAGGTCAAGGAACGCGTGCTCGACCGATGGCGCGAGCTGGACGAGAGCAACGCGCCCCTCGAGGTGCCGCAGTCCGTCGGCTCGCCGCCCGACGCGGCCGCCGGGCGCGCGGACGTCCTGGTTCCGCACACCCCCGACGTGCCGTTGCGCCCGCCCGGCACCCCGCTGGGCGAGGCGGAGATCGACGGGCTCGACCCCGCCCGCGTCCGCGCGCTGGTGGCGGCCGGCGTCACGACGCTCGAGGAGCTGTCCGAGGCCGAAGACTTCGAGCTCCACCAGCGGAGCGGTCTGCCGTACACGCTGACCTGCCGCCTCGGGTTCCTGGCGCGGCGGGCCCTCAAGACGCGGCTAGCCGCCCCGCGCACGGCGGCGGCGCCGCCCGCCGACGAGAGGCGCCTCGACGCCGCCGGCCCGTTCGCGTAGGCGGCGGTTTTTTCGCAGCCCGTTCGCTCCGGATTCTGGTCTCGGGCGTCCGATGACCTAAAGGAGAGGTTCCGGACCCATGGTCATCCCCACGCTCCTTTTCGCGGTTCTTCCGCTCGTCGCCAACCCGGTGGCTTCGCTGCAGGACCACCGTCCGCTCGCGCCCGACGGGCGGCGCGGGATCGGGATGGAGTCGGAGCTCGCCGACGTCCTGCGGCTCTTCCGCCAGCCGGACGAGGAGGACGCGGCCTTTCTGCGCGAGCTTGGGCGGCTCGAGAACGACGTCGAGATCCTCGCCGAGGGAGCGGCGGAGCTCTACCGCCGGCGCGGCTACTTCGACCTTCTCGAAGCCCGCGACGAGCAGACCCTCGAGCGCCTGCACACGGTCTTCCGGGAGCACGCCCTCGACCCGCGCGAGGTGCTCTCCGGCGGGGCGAACGACGCGCGTGCGCGCGCCTTCGCGACGATGATGCTGGACGCGCGCTTCCGCGCGCGCATGGAGCTCCTCGAGGGCCGGCGTTTCGACGCCGACGAGATCCGCTTGGGGCTTGCCGTGCTCAAGGCCGCGACCGACGGCTGGGTCCGTCCGAGCGAGAGCGAGGCGCGCAACGTCGCCTTGCGCGTCGACGTCGCGGCGGCGCTCCTGCGCGCGCGCTTCAAGGACCTGGAGGCGTTGCGCGAAGCGCCGCTCAGCCTCCCCGACGTCGACCCGGGCGACCTCGAGGCCCTGCTGGCGCGGCCGGAAGGGGAAGCGCCCGACGAGCTGCGCCGCTTTCTCGGCGACGTCGCGATGCGCGAGGCGTTGCGCGTCGAGCGCATGTGGGAGCTCTTCTTCACGCCTCGCTTGCAAGCCGACACGGCCGAGTGGCTCGAGTGGCGCCGGGCGCGGGCCGCGGTGGCCGCCCGCGCCGCCGAGGAGGTCCGCCTCTACCGGCCCGACACCGCGGAGGGACAGGCTGCGCCGCCGGAGATCCAGCGGCTCACCAAGACCAAGCGCCGGCGCGTGGCGTACGGCCGCGCGCTCGAAGGGCTCGCGAACGACCCGCTCGACGCCGACCTCGCGTACGCGGCCGGCGTGCTGGCCCGGTACGTCGGGGGAACGCTGGAGGCGCTCTCGCACTACGACCGCTTCCTCGCACTGCGCGGCATCCGGTCGCACGACCACAACACCTACAAGGACCGCGAGCTCACCCCCGAGGAGGACGACGCGCTCTTCTACGTCCAGGACGAGACGAAGAAGAGCCAGGGACAGCTCGGCCAGGGCGGCGAGGAGCCGCCGGCGGGTCCGTAGGGCGCGCCCTACCGGCTCGCGACCGCTTCGCCGAACTCCTCGCGCCGCGCGCGCCAGTCGTCGTTGGTCGGCTCGAGCGCGATGCAGCGGTCGAGCACGCGCAGGGCCTCCTTGGCGTCTCCGTTCAGGAAGAGGCAGCACGCGTAGGTGTCGAGCGTGGACGCGTCCTCCGGCGCCGCCGCGGCGGCGCGCTTCGCGACGGCGAGCGCGAAGGCCTTGTCGTCGTCCGCGAGCCGCGATCGGTTCGCGTAGAGCGACCAGGCGAGCGAGTTGCCGAAGCTCGAGACGTAGCGGTCGGGCACGTACTTCCACGCGACCCGGCCGGCGTGAAGGAAGCGCCGCCAGTGGCCCGCCGCCTCTTCCTCGTCGTCGCTGACCTTGCGCAGGTACTCCTCGACCTTCCAGGCCACGTACCAGCCGCGATAGAGGATCCCCGGGTCGGTCTCTTCCCCGAGGAACGTCATCAGCGGGCCGAGCTCGTAGTCCTTTTCCGCCAGCTCCTCGAGCAGCTCCTCGAGCTTGAGCTTGCGGGACGCGACCGACATTCCCTGCGGGTCGCGCCGCCGGATCTCGGCGATCTGCGCGGCGTGCTCGGCGGTGCGCTTGAGGCCGCGGTACTTGACCGCCAGCTCGTAGCGGGCGTCGAGGTCGTCGGGCTCGAGTTCGATCCGCTTCCTCAAACCGGCGAGCGTTCCCTCGTTGCGCTTGACGCGCCGCACCTCGCCGAGGAAGTGCTCGGGGGGGAGATAGCCCGAGATGAAGTCCCGCTCGCCGCCGTCCGGATCGAGGAACACGAGCGCCGGATAGCCCTGCACGCCGAACCTGCGCGCGAGCGGCGCACCCGCGTGACTCTCGGCGTCGATCGAGAAGCAGAGGAAGTCCTTCAGCTCCGCGACCACGGCGTCGTCGGAAAGGGTGTCGCGGTCGAGGCGCTTGCACCAGCCGCACCAGGTCGTCCAGAAGTCGACGAAGACGATGCGGTTCTCCTCCTTCGCCTTCGCGAGGAGCTCGTCCCACGTGCCGTCGAACCACGCAAGCTCGTGGTCCTCGCCCCGCGAAAGGGGAACGGGCGGAGGTGCCGGCGACGGAGCGGCGGCGAGCGCCGACGACGCGGCCAGCGCGGACAGGGTCAGCATCGTGGGTCTCCTGGGGGGGATGGGAGATGGACGCCGCGACGGTGCGGGGTGGGTGGTCGGCTCGGCGGATGCGGGATCCTATGCGCGAATCGGTCCGCTGTCAGCGGGGAACGTGCGTTCGTCGGAGGACTTGCAGGAGGTTTTCGTGCCCGAAGCAGTCCCTTACCATAGAGATCCGCGTGCTGCGACCTGCCGCACGGAATGCCGCCGAGGAGGAGATCCTTGAGCCCCCAGGACGCTTCGATTTTGACCAGGACGCTGATTCCGGAGAGCGACGACAGGCCGGGCGACGACCCGATCTTCGCGCTCCACGCCGAAGCCGTGCAACGCGCCGCGGCGGGCGAGGACGTGCTCGACGCGACGCTCGGCGCCCTGATGGAGGACGACGGCAGGCTCGCGATCATGCCGGCGGTGCACGAGGCGATGCGGCGCATCGATCCGGAGCGCTCGTCCGCCTACGCGCCCATCTCCGGGCCGCCGGAGTTCCTCGACGCGGTCGTGCGGGATCTCTTCGGCGAGGGGGTGCTCGCCGACAGCTCCGTCGCGGTGGCGACGCCGGGCGGTACCGGCGCGATCCACCACGCGATCGTCAACTTCCTGGAGCCGGGACAGAAGCTCCTGACGACGTCCTACTTCTGGGGTCCCTACGGGATCATCGCGCAGCACACCCGGCGCGGCATCGAGACCTTCGAGATGTTCGACGGGAGCGGCGCGTTCCACGCGGAAGCGTTCCGCGCCGCCGTCGATCGCCAGGTCGAGGAGCAGGGCCGCGTTCTCGTCGTCTTCAACACGCCGTGCCACAACCCGACGGGGTACTCGCTCGACGACGGCGAGTGGGAGCGCGTCGTCGAGATTCTGAGCAACGCCGCCGAGCGCGCGCCGGTCGCGCTCGTCCTCGACCTCGCCTACGCGAAGTTCGGCGCGCCGGGCGCCATCCGCTGGCCGGCGTACGTCGAGCGGTTGCTCGGACGGGTCACCGTGCTGTGCGCTTGGACGGCCTCCAAGGCCTTCGCGCAATACGGGGGGCGCATCGGGGCGCTGGTCGCGCTTCACGCGGACGCCGACGAGCGGTCGAAGATCAAGAACGCGCTCGGCTACTCCTGCCGCGGGACCTGGTCGAACTGCAACCACCTCGGCATGCTCGCGGTGACGGAGCTCCTGCGCGACCCGGCGTTGCGCGAGCACTCGGAGCGCCAGCGCGAGCGCCTGCGCAAGCTCCTGAGCGAGCGCGTCGCCGCCTTCAACGAGCTGGCGGGCGCGCGCGGCCTCGCGTACCCGCGCTACGAGGGCGGTTTCTTCGTGGCGGTCTTCACGCGCGATCCGCACGGCACCGTCGAGCACATGAAGGGCGACGGCGTGTTCGTCGTCCCGCTCCCGGGCGCGGTGCGCGTGGCGATCTGCGCTACGCCCAAGGCGGCGGTGCCGCGGATGGTCGACGCGCTGGCCGCCGGCATCCGCGCCGCGGGGGGCTGAGCGCGTGCCCCAACAAGACGGGACGATCTTCGGCGGCTGGGAGGTCGCGCACCGCTACGGCGACCGCGTCCACATCCTGAACAACACGCACCTCCTGACGCTCCTGGCGCGGCTCTCGAGCAAGGAGGTCACCCACCCGGAGCTGCCCGCGCTGGTGCGCACGATCTACCGCGCGCTCCTGATCACGGTCTGCGGCAACGAGTTCCCGCGCACCGAGGCGGAGACGCCCACCCGGATGGTCGACTTCCATCCCGACGAGGGGATCTACCGCGGGCCGATCGTGGATTCGGCCACCCGTGCCGTCATCGTCGACGTGGTGCGCGGCGGGATCGTGCCCTCGCAGACGGTGTTCGAGATGCTCACCTCGGTCCTGCCGGCGGAGAACGTGCGGCTCGACCATCTCAGCATGCAGCGCCTCGCGGACGAGCACGGCCACGTGACCGGCGTGGACCTGACCGGGAGCAAGATCGGCGGCTCGGTCGAGGGCTCGATCCTGCTCATGCCGGATCCGATGGGCGCGACCGGCTCGACGTCCGTCCGCGCGATCGGCCACTACCTGGAGCACTACGGCAAGCCGAAGCTGATCGTCGCGATGCCGATGATCGCGACGCCGGAGTTTCTGCGGTGCGTTCTGTCGCGCTTCGACAACGTCCTGGTCTACACCGCGCGCCTCGACCGCGGCATGTCGCCTCCGCGCGCGCTGGCCGCGCAGCCCGGCACGCACTGGGACGAGGAGCGCGGGCTCAACGACCTCGGCTACATCGTCCCCGGCGCCGGAGGCATGGGCGAGGTCCTCAACAACTCGTGGTGTTGAGGCGCGGGCTCGCGACCGTCGCCACGGTCGGGATCGGGGCGCTCGGCGCCGCCTGCATGCTCCCGCGCGATCCTCCGCCCGGCGCGAGCGGGCCGATGATCTACGAGTACCAGAACTGCGCCAACTGCCACGGCGAGGACCGGCGAGGGAAGACGCAGGGGCCGCCGCTCACCAACCTGGCGGAGCACTGGACGCGCGCGAACCTGATCCAGTACCTCGCCGACCCGAAAAGCTGGATCGACCGAACGCCCCGGCTGCGGAAGATGCGGTCGGAGTATTCCGGCGAGATGTCGTCCTACGGCAACCTGACCTACGCGGAGCGCAAGGTCCTGGCGGAGTGGCTGCTCACAGAAGCGTCAGATTGAGGTCGCGCACCTCTTCGCCGTTGAGCTGAACGGTGCCCTTCGCGGACTTGCCGCCGTCCGTCGCCGTGACCGTGTAGTTGCCGGGCGGCAGCGCGTTGAAGTGCCGCGTCGGATCGTCCTTGCCGGTCCACTTGAAGTGCGTGCTGTAGTCGCGACCCGTCTCGTCCACCACTTGAACGCCGGCCGAGACCTGCTCGCCCGCCTCGTTCTGGACGACGACGCGCAGGAGCGTCGCGGGGCCGAGCTCCAGGTCGACCCGCGTTTCCTCTTGGACGCGCACCTGAACGCGCTCCAGCTTCGCCGTGGCGAGGCCGTCCTTGAAGGCGCCGACCGTGTAGTCGCCGGGCGGCAGGCCTTGGACCTCGTAGCGGCCGCCCGCGTCGGTGCGCACCCAGCCCCGCGAGACCGATTGGCCCTGGGGGTCGCGCACGTACACGCGCGCCTCGGAAGCGGCGGAGCCGTCGGCGTGGAACACGCGTCCCCCGATGGAGCCGGCGGCCTCGAGGTGCAGGTCGACGCCGGTGACGTGGGCGTTCGCGGCGACGACGACGTTCTCGACGGAGTTGCGCGCGAAGCCCTCGGCGGTGTTCACCCAGCGACCGTGCGGGCCGCCCGCCTCGACCGTCCACGTCCCCGCGGGGATCGAGCGCAGCTCGTAATACCCGTCGTCGTCGGTGACGTCGGAGGAGTGGCCCCAGCCGTGCTCGCCTTCCTCGGATCGGCGGGACGCGCTCACCTGGATCGCCGCGACGGGGCCGTCGGGACCGAACACGCGGCCCGAGATGCGCCCGACGGGGTAGGCGATGTCGACGCGGTACTCGTCGGTCTCCGGGATGACCTCCTCGAGGGAGAAGTTCGTACCGCCCCGCGGCTGCCAGAGCTGGATCGAGTAGGTCCCGGGCTGCGAGA
This sequence comes from Planctomycetota bacterium, assembly GCA_028278425.1. GTDB lineage: Bacteria > Planctomycetota > UBA1135 > UBA1135 > JANQEJ01. The sequence continues at coordinate 34,781 of JANQEJ010000203.1, forward strand.
CGATCGCGCTGTAGTTGCCGTCGGAGTCCGTCTCGGCGTCGACCGAGCTCTGCGAGCCCTCGTCCTGCAGGCGCAGCCAGATGTGGACGCCCGCCATGGGCTCGTCGCCCGCGAGCACCGTTCCGTGGATCCGCACGGGGTTGAGTTGCGGCGGCGCGAGCACCACGTGCGCGGTCCGCCCGTCGGCGACCTCCACCTCCGCGCGCCGTTCGAGGATGTCGAGATCCTCCCCGGCCTGTCCCAGCGCCTTGGCCTCTTCGTCGCTCCCGGGCGCCGACACGGTGTACTCGCCGGGCGGGAGGTGCTCGAAGAAGAAGGTGCCTTCGGCGTCCGTTTGGGTCGAGGTCCGGCGGCCGATGCCCCGACCCCAGACCTGGACCGTGCGCCGCGCCGCCGGCTTGCCGTCGGTGGCGAGGAGCTCGCCGGTGATGCGGCCGCCGACGCGCAACGCGAGCTCGACGCGGTCCGCGACCGAGCCGGGGGCGAGCTCGAGCGAGAGCTCTTCGCTGGCGGCGTAGCCGTTCGCCGTGGCGACGATCTCGACAGGGCCGGTCGGGGCTTCCTCGACGAGGAAGTAGCCGTTCTCGTCCGTTTGCACGTCCCGGTCCGTGTCGGGGCGCCAGCCCCAGTAGTTGCGGAACCTTCGCTCCGCCTCCACCTCGACCTTGGCGTTCGCGACCGGCGCGCCGTTCGGGGCGCGGACGAAGCCGCTGAGCCGCGCGGCGCGCGGCAGCGTGATCACCAGCGGGTCCTTCGGCCCCGGGAGCTGGACCTGGTGCTCCTCGGAGAGCGAATGCCCCTCCGCCTCCGCGACGATGGTCCAGCGCCCCTCTTCGAGCGCGAGCTCGAACGTCCCGTCCGCCGCCTCGAACCGCTTCTGGCGCCGGTTCTTCGGGTTCCAGGAGTAGTTCTCGACGACCCGCTGCGCCGTCAGCTTGAACTCCTTCACCGGCGCGCCGACGTCGTCGACCACGCGTCCGGGGACGTCGAGGCCCGGGCCGAGCGTCAGCACGAGCCCGGAGGTGCCGCTCTCGACGCGGCTCTCGGCGGCGCGCCAGGTGGTGCGCTTCGTCTTCTCCTTCTCCTTGCCGGTGATCTTGCTGATCACCGTCACCTTCTCCTTGCGCGTGCCGCGCGCGTCGAGCCGGTAGCTCCCCTCGTCGAGCCCCGTGATCTCGAACCGTCCGTCGGAATCGGTCTTGAAGGTCGACTTCCGGGGGTCGCGCCAGCCGCGGTCCGATTCCTCGGCCTCGGCGTCCACGAAGGCGCCGGCGGCGGGCGTGCCGTCCGGCCAGAGCACGGTCCCGGCGATCGCGTTGCCGCGCTCGAGGACGAGCACGAACGACTCGTCGACGTGGCCGCGCTCGAGGTTCTCGAGGTTCGTCTCGTGCTTCTCGTAGCCCTTGGCGTCCGCCGACAAAGTCATGTTCCCCGGCGCGATGCCCTCGAGCCGGAAGGTCCCGTCCGCCTTGGTCATCCGGCTCCGGCGATGGCTGGGGCCCCACGAGCGCCCGCGGTTCTTCACCGAGGCCTGGACTTCCACCCCGGCGACGGGTTCGCCCTGGGGATCGACGACGCGGCCGGCCAGCGTCACGCCGTGCTCGAGCACGAGGTCGATCACGCGATCCTCGCCGGCTTCGATCGAGAGCTCGTCGACCTCCTCCGCTTCGAAGGGCGCGAGGTCGATCTGCACCTCGTAGGTCAGGTGCGCGGGCAGGCCGTTGATCTCGTAGGTCAGGTCGTCGGCCACCTGGACCTTCTTCGACACCAGGCGGCGCCACGTGTTCGCGGTCTTGTCGACGCCGTAGCCGGCGACGTCGGCGCCGACGATCTCGCCGCCGTTCGAACCCTCGGGAGGCGTGACGGTTCCGACGATGCGGCCGCCGAGCAGGGGCTCGAGCACGATCGCCTCGCTCCCGATGCTTTTCGTCTTGAGCTTGAGCGGCTTCTCCAGGTGCAGGTAGCTCGCGTCGATGTCGAGCCGGCCGGTCTTCGTGCGCTCGGAGAAGGCGACCCGGAACGCGCCGTCGGGCGCGACCTCGACCTTGTGGTCGTCGCCGTGCTCGAAGTCCTTGCCCTTGGCGACGACGAAGACCCGCTCCGCGAGCGGCGTTCCCTCGGGGAAGACCACGCGCCCCTCGACCCAGTGCCCGGCGGCGAGCTCCGCCTCGTACGCGCCCGTCGCCTCGCGGCGCTCCCCGACCGTCGCCACCGGCTCGCTCGCCTCTTCCTCCGGCGCCGCGGGCGCCGAGGCGAGCTTCGCCGGCGCCCGATCGGGCGCGTCGGGTTTCGCGCCCGGCTTCGCAACGGGGCTGGCGACGGGCTGGGCGCCGTCGGCGCGGGCGGTCGACTCTCCTCCGGAATCGCCGAGCACGAGCCAGATCGCGCCGGCGGCGACGAGCAAGAGGAGCACGAGCAGGACGGGCAGCGCGCGGTTGGACATCGGCATCGTTCTCCGCGGGAGGCCGGGTCCACCATCCTACGATCTAGTCGTCGGACTCTTCGGATTCCTCCTCCGCTTCGTCGCCTCCGTAGAGCGCCGCCGGGCTCAGGAGCGTCTTCTCCCAGTATTCCATCGCCTTCTCCACCGCGAGGTAGAGCAGCGTTCCCTCGGGGTAGCCCTCCGGGCCGCGCTCGCCGGCGGGCATGCCGGTGAGCAGCTCGAGCGCCTCCAGGACGTTGGAGACGGAGTAGACGTGGAAGCTCCCCTCCGCGCACGCGGCGACGACGTCCTCGCGGAGCATCAGGTCGCCGGCGTTGGACTGCGGGATGATCACGCCCTGGTCGCCGGTGAGCTCCGTTCCGCGGCAGGTGTCGAAGAAGCCCTCGATCTTCTCGTTCACGCCGCCGATCGCCTGGATGCGGCCGTGCTGGTCGATGGCGCCGGTGATCGCGAGGTTCTGGCGGATCGGAACGTCGGTGAGCGCGCTCAGGAGGCAGCAGATCTCGGCGCCGGACGCGGAGTCGCCGTCGATGCCGCCGTAGCTCTGCTCGAAGGCGAGCGAGGCGCTGAAGGCCAGCGCGTGCTCGGTGTGCAGCAGGTGGCGCAGCAGGCCGCCGAGGATGTGGAAGCCCTTGGTGTGGATCTGTCCCGAGAGCGAGGCGCGTCCCTCGATGTCGATCACGCCCGCGCTGCCCGGGCCGATCGTCGCGGTGATCCGCGCGGGGAAACCGTAGGTGAGCATGCCCGCCTGCATCACCGCGAGGCCGTTGATCTGGCCGACGACCTCGCCCTTCGTCTGCACGTAGATCGTGCCCTCCTTCAGGAACTTCTGGAAGCGGCGCGAGGGGAGGTCGGCGCGCTGCCGCGTGCGCTTGACGGTCTCCCGGACGTCGTCGCCGGTGACGACGTCGCCCTCGCGGCGGTTGGCGAGGAACTGCGCCTCGCGCGCGATGTCCCCGATGCGCGCGAAGCGCGCGGTCAGCTTGCCGCTGCGCGAGGCGATGCGCGCGCCGTGCTCGGCGAGCGCGCAGACGGCGCTCTTGTGGAACGGAAGGAGCCCCTCCTCGTCGGCGATGCGGGCGAGCACGCCGGCGTACTGGCTGACGCCCTCCGGCCCGCGGTCGATCTCGCTGTCGAAGTCCGCCAGGACCTTGAAGAGATGCCCGAAGTCGGGGTCGTTCTGGTCGAGGAGGTGATAGATCCCGCCGTCGCCGACCAGGATGACGCGCAGCTTGACGGAGATCGGCTCGGGCTTGACCGATTGCTGCAGGAACGGGAAGCCCATCTCCTGCGGGACGATCTCCAGCTTGCCCGTGCGGAGCGTGCGCATCAGGACCTTCCACGCGCCGGGCTCGCTCAACACGTCGCGGGCGTCGAGGATCAGGTAGCCGCCGTCCGCGCGCAGGAGCGAGCCGGCGCGGATCATCGTGTAGTCGCTCGGCATCGGCCCCCGCTGGCTCCACTCGCGATCGACCGAGCCGAGCAGGTTGGTGAGCGTCGGCGTGTTCTCGATCACGATCGGACAGGTGGGATCCTCCTCGCGCTCGAGCAGGAGGTTGACGCCGTAGAGCCGGATCGGGTCCTCGCCCTCGACGGCCGGTGCCGAAATCCGGTCGATCACGTCGTCGACCAGCTCTTCCAGGAACGCGCCGACGTCGTCGCCGGGGAACGCCGCCCGAATCCCGATGACCTGCTCGTCAAGGATCGCGCGGGCGGTGCCCTCGACCAGCGTCTGCAATTGCTGCCCGGTCTCGGCGCGGTCCTTCTGGACCTTTTGCGTCACCTCCACGAGCCGCTTCGCGAACTCGGGCGACTTCTCGCGCCAGGCAGCGTGGTCGGCGTCGCTGATCTTGCCCTGGCGATGAAGGCTCTCGAACTCCTCGGGCGCGACCGGCTTCCCGTTGACGACGGGGAGGATCGCGGTCTGCAGCGCGGGCCCCGCCTGGCGCTGCACGAGGGCCATGCGCGCGGCGCGCAGGTCGTCCTCGAACGGCTGCGTGATCGCGTCCATGCGCGCCTTCGCCGCGGCCTCGATCGCCTCGCGCCGTTCCTTGACCGTGTCGCTGGAGAGCGCCTCGCCCAGCCCGCTGCGGACGAAGTCGGCGAGCTGGCGCACGCGCAGGCGGAACTTTCGCCCCTGGCCGGGCGGAAGCGTGATCAGGCGCGGCCGGTCCGATTGCGAGAAGTTGTGCACGTAACAGCGGTCCTGCTTGAGCGTGCACGTCGGGAGCAGCTCGTCGAGCAGCCGACGGACCATCGTCATGCGACCGGTCCCGGTCAACCCGCGGACGAAGACGTTCTGCCCCGGGGCGTCGCACTCGATCCCGAAGCGCAACGCCTCGAGCGCCGACGGTTGTCCGACGACGCCGGCGACGGACTCGACCTCAGCGGTGGTTTCAAAGTCGAGCTCGGCGGGGTCGCACCGCCAGCGGAGCGCTTCGGGCGGTAGGGAAGAGGACATGGATGCAAGAATAACGGAGGCCCGGCGCGGCGGGAAATCGCGCGCCGGTGGAGTAGGATAGCCGGAAGACCCGCGGCTGACGCGCTTGCCGACGAGATCGTGGAAGGAAGACCCGTCGCTCGCCCATGAATGAGATCGGAGGACGCTACCGGCTCGGGGACCTCGTCGGCCGAGGCGGGATGGGGCAGGTGTTCCGCGGGACCGACGATCGCTTCGACGGGCGCGTCGTCGCGATCAAGCGGATGAACAACGTCGTCGGCGGGCAGGAGCTCAAGTTCGACCGGCTCCGGCGCGAGGCCATCCTTCAGGCGAACGTGCGCGACAAGCGCCACGTCGTGGAGGTCTACGACATCGTCGAGCACGAGGGCAGCCTCTACGTCGTCATGGAGTTCGTCGAGGGCGGCCGATCGCTCTCCGAGATGATCGGCGTCATGCCCGCCGGCGCTCCGGGCGCTCCGGCGATCGGGCAGGTCAACTCGCTCTTCCTGCAGGCGTGCACCGGCCTTCAGGCGGTCCACCGCGAAGACCTTCTGCACGGAGACGTGAAGGCCAACAACTACCTCCACACCCCCGAGGGCGTTCTCAAGCTCACGGACTTCGGTCTGTCGCGCATCGCGGCCGACGAGCACGCGTCGCAGATCTGCGGGACCGCGCGCAACATGGCGCCGGAGCTTCTGAGGGGGCGTCTGACGCAGACCTCCGACGTCTACGCCCTCGGCTTCACCTTCTACGAGCTCTACGCGGGAAAGGAACAGTTCCGCGAGGCGTTCCGCGACGTGTTCGCGGCGGAGTCCGGCGTCACCGCCTGGGCGGCGTGGCACGCGGACGAGTCGCGGAGCGCGCCGCCCCTGAGCGACCTCAACCCCGCGGTCCCGAAGGACGTCGCGGACGGGATCGCGCGGATGATCGAGAAGAAGGTCGAGCGGCGCGCGGGCCTGGAGGACATGATCGAGATCCTGGGCCGTCACGCCGCGGGCGAGGACGGGGAGGTGCTGATCGGCGAGGACGGCCTCGACGTCACCGCGCCGATCGACACGCTGCCCCTCAGACCGGTCGAGAGGAAGCGGCCCGGCAGGACGAAGCTCATCCTGGCGATCGTCAGCGTCTTGACGGCGGTCATCGCGATCTTCGTCGTCGGGCTGCTTCTCGTCCTCCTGTACGTTCTGCGGCCGGACGAGAGCTCCGCGGTCCGCGTCCTGATCGACGCGGACTTCCATCAGGCGGACGGAAGCGGGCGGCGGCTCTTCACGAACGGACGGGAGATCCGCCTGAAGGGACGCGTCGACAACGCGGCCGGCAACGTGGTGACGGTCTCGCAGGGGTCGAGCGTACGCGACTTCATGATCGCCGAGGACGGGACGTTCAGCGGGAACTTCGAGCTCGACCCGGCCGAGCGAGCGGTCATGGCGATCACGACGGAAGGGCTCGACGAGCCGATGCGGTTCGAGATCGTCCGCGACACGGCGCCGCCGGTGATCGCGCTGGTGGAGCCGGCCGAAGGGGCCGCCCTCAGCGCCACGACTGCCGACATCCTGGTCGCCGTCGACGAGCCCCACCTCCGGGGCGTGCAGCTCGATGACCGCGAGCTGACGCCGGCCGGCGACGGCCGCTGGCGCGCCGCCGGCGTCGCGCTCGAAAGCGAGGGCGAGAACCGCTTCGACATCGTCGCCCGGGACATGGCGGGCAACAGCGTGACGAGCACGATCGCGATCCTGCGCGACACGCTCGGGCCGGAGCTCGCGTCCGTGGATCCGTTGCGCGACGAGGTCGTCCGCGCGGACGTCGAGACGGTGATCCGCCTCCGCTTCAGCGAACCGGTCGCGAGCGCCCACCTCGACTCCGTCGAGCTGCAGATCGTCGAGGAGGGCATGGCCGCCTTCGGCGCGCTCTCCGTCCCGTCCGCGGAAGGCGCCTGGGAGGTCGCGTGGCGGGCGACCGACCTGGCCGGAAACGCGGGCGGGGACACGCTCGCGTGGCGGGTGGAGACGAGCTGGGCCAGCTTCCCCGACGCGGCGCGCGACGCGTTCGAGCTCGTCGACCCCGAGACCGTGGCCGACGGCGACCGCCGCTTCCCGCGGCGGATCCGCCACGTCGCGACGGGGGTCGAGCTCGTCTACGTACCCGGCGGCTCCTTCCAGCTCGGCGACCGCGCCGCGGGCCTCCAGCTCAACCTCGAATGGGATCCGATGACGGTGCGGAGCGTTCGCATCACCGGGTTCTACGCCGCGGTCACCGAGGTCACCCACGCGCAGTGGCAGCGCGGCGGGGGGACCGCCGGAACCGCCGCGGGTGAAGACCATCCCGTCGTCGACGTGTCCTGGGCCGATGCCTACGCCTGGTGTGCCGGCAACGGGCTCCAGCTCCCGAGCGAGGCTCAGTGGGAGTACCTCGCCTCCGGCGCCGACGACTCGCTCTATCCCTGGGGCGACGACTTCGTGGAGACCCTCTGCAACGCGAAGGGCGCCGGCACGGTCGCCGCCGGCTCGTTCTCGGGCGGAGCGTCGTGGTGCGGGGCGACCGAGGTGGCCGGCAACGTGAGCGAATGGTGCCGCGATCCCTGGTCCCGCTCGTACGCCGCGCTCAAACCGAACGCGATCGATCCGGTCGCCGCGACGGGGAGCGCGGGACACGTGTACCGCGGAGGGAACTACGAGGATCCCGCGCCGGCTCTGACCCATCGAACGTGGTACCGCCGCCCCGCGGGACCGGGCTCCTCCTTCGAATTCGTGGGGTTTCGCTGCGCGCTGCGGCCATAGCTTGCGGGAGGCCCAGCGCCGACCTATAAGGACGATCCCATCCGCCGTCCCGCTCTAGGAGAGAGACATCATGAGGATCCGGATCAGTGTGGCCGCTGGCCTCGCGCTCGCCGTCGCTTCCTGCTTCACCAGCAAGCCGCAGTACCACCCCAAGGCCGACGACCTCGACCGTCCGCCGCCCGGCCAGCCGATGCCCGTGCAGCAACCGCCGCCGGTGAGCGAGCCGGTCCAGCAGCCGCCTCATCAGCAGCCGAGCCAGCCCGTCGCGCGCCACGGCGATTTCCTCCAAGGGCCGATCTCGGAGTTCTGCGCCAGTTTGGCCGCGCAGTCGCCCAAGGCGGTCAGCATGGGGTGCTTGCCGCTGGTCACCTACGACCTGCGCAAGGGGGACCCGAGCATCTCGGTGCTCGGCGAACGCATCGCGGACGAGGCGGCCCTCGGGCTGAACGCGCTCGGGTACCGGGCGCTGCAAACGACCGCCATGGGCGTCGAGGTGAGCCGGACGAACGTCGAACGCACGGCCCTCTTCACGCTCGAGGCCGTCGTCCAGCACGGCGACCGGCTGGGCCTCGACGTCGTCGTGTTCGGGAAGATCCGGCGCGACGACAACGTCGGACGCATCGCGCGACACGTGCTCAGCGTGGACCTCTTCGCGTACGACTTCGTCAACGGGGCGGTCGTGTCGCGCAAGCAGTGGGAGATCCCCAGCGATCATCCGGCCGCCGCGGAGCCCTTCCGGTGGCACAAGCAGCGCTCGCTCTGGGAAGCGGGGACGGCGTGGCGGGTCCCGGAGGAGACCCCATCCTTCGACCGCGAGATCAAGATTCTCTGCGAGTCCCTGGCCAAGCAGTGCTTCAACCGCATCGACGACAAGAAGATCGAAGGCGTGATCTACATTCCGCCCACGGACACGGCGCTCTTCGTGCGCTCCGTGGCGCGGGTTCGGAGCGCCCAGGCCGCCTTCGCGGCGGAGTACACGCGCCGGCTGGACGACGCCAACGCGACCGGGAAGGAGCTCGACGACGACGCTCCGCTCGTGATCAACGAGATCGAGTTCCCGAACCTCCAACAGGCGCGCGCCTACCTCACCGAGCTGCGCGAGGGCCTGATGGCCGGGCCCGCGGTCCGCTTCGGCCAGGCGATCTCGTCCACGCTGGCGGAGACCCTCCGGCCCCTCCTGGAGGGAAACGAGGTGCGCGTCAACGACGTGGGCTTCACGAAGTGGTCCGATACCCAGCTCATCGAGGGCGAGCTGGCGCTCGGCGGCCTGGCCCGCAGCCTGGTCGCCCGCCAGGCGATGAAGGAGAGCGGCATCACGCTCGTCATCGCGCCGCGGATCGATCGGTTCGGCACGAACTACGTCCTGCGCGCCGAGGTGTACGACCTGGTCGAGGGGCAGCTCGCCGCTTCGGCCCACCAGCGGCTCGCCGACAAGTACGCGGACGACCTGCGGGCGGCGCTCGACGTCGAGGACCTGAGCCGCGGCGCGCTGCAGAAGCTCCCGCCCGTCAGCGACGTCAAGACGAGCAAGGCCTACGACGGAGACTGGTCGGAAACGGTCGACCAGCTCGACGACGGCGTCTGCCTCCTCCAGTCGGACAGGGGGCACGGAACGGGCTTCTACGTCTCCGACGACGGCCTGATCATGACCAACTGGCACGTGGCGGACGGGCTCGGCGGGACCGCGAACGCGGTCAACAAGGACGGCACGGTCCAGACCGCCCGGACGGTTCTCTCCGTGGAGTTCTGGGACGTGGCCGTGATGAAGGTCGACCAGACGCCCAAGAACGCCCACATCTTCGAGTTCGCCGAGCCGGACGACGTTCGCGTGGGCGCCGAGGTGGCGACGATCGGGCATCCCAAGCGGCTCTCGGGCTGGATCTTCTCGCCGGGCCATCTGAGCTCCATGGACGAGAAGGTCGAGCGCGATGGCAATAAGTTCCGCGACACCTACATGTACACCTGCCCCACGCGTCAGGGAAACAGCGGCGGTCCCGTGTTCCTGCGCGACGGCCGGGTCGCCGCGGTGAACTCCCACGGGCTTCTCGGGGAGGTCTCCGTGATCGACACCAGCGGGCGGCAGGTGGAAGAAGATGCCGACGTTATCATCCGCACCGAGCTCCCCGGGTTCGCCCTGGGGGCCCCCGGCCACGAAGCGAAGAAAATCCTGGAACAGGCGCGCGCGCGCCTCTAGCTGCACCCCAACCGAACCGATAGAGGATCTCCATGAAGCTCTTCCTCACGCTCGCCCTGCTCCTGCCCTTCGCCGCCTCCTGCAAGGGGACGGGCGCCTCCTTCAAGGATCCCGGAGCGGACGAGGGCATCGACCTCGACAGCGGGGTGGACGCGCGCGAGCTCGCGATGCGCGAGTCCCTGGAGAAGCTGGTCGCCGTCCACCGGGCGATGCCGGACTTCTCCAATGAGGGCCAATACCTCGTGGCCTTCGTCGGCTTGATCTCCTCCGGGCGCGAAGAGCTGCGCGAGGAGC
>JANQEJ010000210.1 GCA_028278425.1 Planctomycetota bacterium
ATCGCGGGGAGGCGAAGCCGACCCGCCTCTGCGCCTCAAAGCCACAGAGCGCCGAAACGCTGGAACCAGTCGATTGAATTCGCGTGGGCGGCGAAGCCGTCCACGCCTCTGCGAGTCTCTGCCGACCTCCGCTCCTCTGCGTTTTTCTTCTTCCGGGCAAAGACGCAACCAGCAACTCCTAGCCCGCATACACCGCGAACTTCGACGCGTCGTCCACGAAGCCGATCCGGTCCTCCGGGTCGGCCTTCTCGACCCAACCCGAGACCACGGCCTGCGCGTCGCGTGCCGGGCGCATGTGGACGCGCTCGAGCTCGGCGTCCGGCAGGTCGGAGAGGACGTGCAGCGCGTTGAGGCGTTCCAGGTAGCGGGCGAACTTGACCGGCTTGTGGGAGTACATCGCGTACTCCGAGCGCGGCGGCGCGACGATCTCGGCCAGCGGACGGGCCATCGGGTCGAAGAAGTTCTCGCGGGCGGAAGGCGGCCCGATGCCGTTCGCGCAGCGGGCGAGGAACAGCACCTCGCCGCCGTCGAGCACGGCGGCGCGGGAGAGCTCCAGGGCGCGCTGGGCGGTGTAGAGGCTCTCGTCGTGGGGAGAGCCGCCCGGGGAGACGACGAGGTAGCGCATCGGCGCGACGCGCAAGCCGGCGCGGCGGTCGACCTCCTCCATGCCGCGCGCCGCCGCCTCGGCCGCGCGGCCGCCGGTGGCCCAGAGGACGTCGTCGCCGGCGGTGAAGAGGATCAGCGCGAAGTCGGGCCGGCCGGCCAGGACGAGCTCGACCGCCTCCAGCATGTCCTCGGCCAGCGGGTTCGCGCGCCGCTCGGGATCGGGGTGCCACGGGTGGCGGCCGAAGGTCGATCCCTCCTCCAGCGCGAGCGAGTGGTTCCCGCGCGCGGTCTCGAACGAAGCGATGCCCGGCACGAGGTACTTCAGCGGGTTCGAATAGCCCGCGAAGTAGTGGTTCTTCATGTCCGCCGCGCAGAGGAACGCGTCGCACTCCGCGGAGCGGGCGTGAATCTCCGCGCGCGTGCCGCGCGACGTGGTTCCGAGAGCGACGTAGGCGTCGCGGCGGCAGTCGTTGACGACCAGCTCCGCGGGAACGTCGGACGCGGCGAGGAGCGCCCGCACGCGCTCCGCGAGCGCGCGGTTCTCCGGCGTCTCCGGATCATGGGTGCCGGTGCAGAGGAACGCGAGGATTCCGCTCGCGTCCTCCAGGAGACCCAGGAGCGGCGGAACCAGGCGTTCCGGACTCCAGTGCCGCGTGCCGTCCGCGAGAAGAAGTCCGGCACGCCGGCCGCGGACCGCCTCGGGAAGTCCGGAGCGCGCAAGCTCTTCCACGGCGATTTGGAGCGCCTCGGGTCCCTTCGCGGGTGAGCCGACCCCTTCGCCGAGGTGCCAGTGTCCGCCGAACATCGCGTCGGGGAGGCTGAGCTCCAGGCGCTCGAGTCCGAACTTCATCGGCACGCGCATCGCGCCGTCATGCTACCGGCGGTCGCAGCGACGAACACCGAGGAAGGCCGCCAACAAGAACAGAGCGGCTCGCTCCCGAAGGAGCGAACCGCCCGTTGATGTCGTGTCACAAGCCGTTAGCCGAGGGTCGAGGCGACCCTCGCCCACCGGTTGTTACCGGTACAGAGGCATGCGATATGAACTTTGGTCGTGCGATGTCAAGCAATACCGGTGGGGCAATTCGACTTTTTTTTCGCGACACGTCGCTTTGCACACGCGTTTTTGGAGCGTGATCGCGTGTCTCGCGCTCTTCCACAACACGTTGGAGCGCAGCGATGACGCGCATGCGTTCCATCGCTCCGCGTACCCTCTCCCCTTGCTCCGTAAGCTCGAGCGCGACCTCGGAAAGCGCGAGACGACAACGGTTGAGCTCGCCCGCGGCGCCCTCGGGGTCACCGCGCGCGAGGCGCAACAAGGCGAGCTCGTCGAAGGCGCGGACGCGGTCCACGGGATCTTCGGCTTCGTCGGCGACGCGGTTCCAGGCGCGCCGCGCGTCCGCGTCGCGTCCTTCGCTCGCCCAAACGCGGCCGGCCCAAAGGGAAGCCTCGTCGCGGTAGCACGCGCACGCGTCGCTCTTCGCGATGACCGCCAGGTAGGCGTCCAGCGCCTCTCGTCGACGCAGGGAGCGGCGGTGAACGTGTCCGATTTCGAGCAGGGCGCGCGCGTGAAACACGGTGCCCCGCCCGAGCTCGCGCGCGACCTCGAATTCCTCCAGACCCTGTCCGAGGTCGCCGCCGGCGCGCAGGAGCTCGCCGGCGCGAAAGGCCGCCTCGGCGCCGGCGGCGCGCGCCTCGGGGTGATGCGCGCGCACGGCGCGGTAGGCCTCCACCGCCTTCGCGCGCGCCCGGCTGCGCGCGGAGCCCTCCAAACCCCGCATCTCCAGCTTGCGCGCCCGGGCGAAGTCGAGCTGCGCCTTCCCGCTCGCGAGCCGAGGAACCTCGGCGTTCGGGGCGGCGGCGAGGGCCACCAAAAGAAGGACGGCCGCGAGGCTCACGCGCTCTCCTCCAGGGCTTCGCCGACGTCCCTCACCCGCCCGCTTCCGTCGACCCAGAGCCGCCCGCCCCGGGTCATCCGCCGGCGCATCGCCCGGAGCAACCGCCGGCGCGCGCGGTAGAGCCGCACCTTGACGAGGTCGACCGGCAGGTCGAACGCGTGCGCCGTTTCGCGACAGCTCCCCGCGCCCGCGTAGTGCGCGCGCAGGAGCTCGCGGTCTTCCTCCCGCAGACCGCCGAGGGCTCCGCGCAGGTGACGCAGCGCCTCGCCCTTGTCGAAGAGCCAGTTGCCGACCCGGTACTCCGGGTCGGCCTCCTCCCGCGCCGCCGGGCCCAGGTCGGCGCAGGCGATCTCCTCGATCCCGCCCTCGTAAGCGAGGTCGCTGCGCCGCGCGCTCCAAGGTCGCCCCGCGCGGTCCGCGAGCACGTTGAACGCGATGCGCAAGGCCCAGGGGCGCAGGCTGCGGCCGTCGTCGAGCGAGCCGCGGTAGCGCGCCGCGCGCAGGCACGTCTCCTGGACCACGTCCTCGACCTCGGCGTCGTTCCTACACCGCCGCGCGAGACACCTCCGAAGGAACGGCCGCAACCCCTCCAATCCCTCCCACGTCCGTCGTTCGAGTCCCGCTTCCACGATCTCCTCCCGTCGCTGCGTCTCACCGGGCGGCGCACGTCGCGCCGGCCGCGCGGGAGGAGATCAGGCCGGCGAGGAACGGTGGTGATCGGAACCGCGTGTGGACCGATCCGGGCCGCAAACGGCGTGGGTCGAGAAGCGGAATCCGCGCCGACGCGCCGCCTTGCGATGCCGCGAAACGCAACCGGGCGGCTCCCCCGCGCTGGGAAGAGCCGCCCGGCGTGCTCTCGATTCCCCGGATTCGAAAGCGCTAGTAGTTTTCGGCCATCGAGGCCCAGTTCGAATCCGGGTAGCGCTGCTTCAGCTTGAACTTCATCTCGCGGTAGCGCTCGTTGTCCTCGAGGAACTTGAAGGCGCGCATCGACCAGAACATCGACTTGGAGACGTACTGGCTGTGGTCCTTGTAGTTGACGATGACGCGCAGGTAGGACATCAGCCCCTTCCGGATGAGGTCGTTGTCCTTCTTGCGGATGCCCTGCTGGATCAGCGCGTCGCCGAGGCCCGCGTAGGCTCCCGCCAGCGTTTCGTCGTCCGCCTTGTGCCCGGTGAGGATGCCCCTGAAGATCTTCTCCGCCTCGGCGAGGAGGGGCATCGCCTTGCCCTCGGACGCTCCCTCGGCCTCCGCGACGTACGTCTCACCCTCGGCGAGGCGCGCGCGGTTCTTGACCGTGGGGAACTGCGCGGCGTCCGAGGCGAGCTGGGCCAGCTTGTCGCGCTTGTCCGAACCCTTCGTCGTCGAATCGGTCAGGATCAGACCGAGCTGAGCCTCGAGGGCCCAGCGCTTCGAGAGGGACTTGGACTCGACCAGGGCCTCCAGGTTCTTGTAGATCCCCTGGGCCGCGCCCGGCTTGCCGCTGCGGAACTGGGCGCTGGCCTTCGCGAGGTAGGCCATCGGCAGGTACCGCGAGTCCGTGAAGTTCGTGATCATCCGGTCGGAGTTCTTGATCACGGCTCCCAGGTCGTCGAGAAGCTGGGCGATCTGGATCGCCCGGTAGGCGGAGTAGCCCGGCGCCCACTTCTTGCGCTCCGTGGGCTTTTTGATCTGGCCGTCGACGTACTGGTTGAAGTCGAAGAGGGCCCCGACGGGGTCGCCGTCCACCAGCGCCTGGTCGGCCTCGTCCACGAGGCGGGGCTTCTTGTCGAAGTGGACCGAGAGCACGTCCCCGGACGGGACGCTCTGTTGGCTGTTGCCCCGCTTGTAGATGACCTGGGCGAGGGTCTCCTCGACGATCGTGATTTCGTCGATCGTCTTGCCGTCGGTCTTGACGATCTTGTCCGCCGCGGCCGGGATCGACAGGACCACGGTGCCGAGGGCGGCGGCGACGAGAGAAGAGGCGGTGCGCATCGTTTCCAGGAGGTGGGGGGAAGAACAGCTACCCGCGGCGACGCGAACGGTTACGCCTGCCGGTTTTGGGGGCGAAGAGGATAGGGAGCCCCCCTTTGAGCTGTCAACGCGGGGGGCCCGCTGTCGGTTCAGACGAGCATGGCCGCGCGCAGGCGGGCCGCCTCCTCCGCCCCGCGGAGCTCCTCCACGAGCGCCAGGGCGAACTCGAGGGCCGTCCCGGGACCCTGGCTCGTCCAGACGTGCCCGGAGCGGACCACGCGCGGAGCGTCGACGACCTCGGCCGCGCCCAGCTTGTCGCGCACGCTGGGGTGGGACGTCACCGCGACGCCGTCGGCGACGCCCGCCGCCGCGAGCACCATCGGCGCGGCGCAGATGGCGGCGGTCGGACGCCCGGCCGCGTGCAGCGCGCGAACGAGGCCGAGCACGCGCTCGTCCTCCATGAGATGGGTCGTGCCGGGCATCCCGCCCGGCAGCACGATCGCGGCGAGCCCGGCGGCGTCCACCTCGTCGATCGTCCCGTCGGTCGAGAGCTCGATCCCGTGGGAGCCCGCGACCGGCCCGGGCGCGAGCCCGGCCACGAAGACCTCCACGTCGGCGCGGCGCAGGACGTCGATGACCGCGACGGCCTCCACCTCTTCGAAGCCCTCCGCGAGGGGCACGAGGACCTTCGGTGTCTGGCTCATGGCAGAATTCTAGCCCGTGCCCACACCCGAGCGATCCCCCGTCCTGGTCAGCGCGTGCCTGCTCGGCCGCGCCTGCCGCTACGACGGACGCCACAACAAGGACGGCGAGCTCGAGCGCGCCCTCGCCGCGCGCGGCCTCGACGCCGTCCCCTTCTGCCCGGAGGAAGAGGGCGGGCTCGGCACGCCGCGACCGGCGGCGTGGATCGAAACGGGTAGCGCCGCGGCCGTGTGCGACGGCGAGGCGCGGATGGTGACCGAGTCGGGAGCGGACGTGACCGCCGGCTTCCTCGCGGGCGCGCGGAAGGCGCTGGAGACCTGCCGCGCGAACGGGATCGAACGCGCCTTCCTCAAGGAGCGCTCCCCCTCCTGCGGCGTGCGCAACACGCACGTCGCCGGGAAGCTGGTCGAAGGACCGGGCGTGACAGCCGAGCTCCTAGGCCGCGCCGGGATCGAGATCGAAGGCGTCGAGGGCCGGCGCGATTAGCGTACGGTGCCGTACGCTAATCGAGATCCCGCTCGATCTCGTGCTCGATCAGGTCGCGCACGTCGGACAGCAGGATCGAGAAGTTCACACCCTGCGAGCTGCCGTCGCGGACGATGAAGGTGTTGACGCCGATCACCTCGTTGTCGCCGTTGACGAGCGGGCCGCCGCTGTTGCCCTGGTTGATGGCGGCGTCGGTCTGGATCAGACCAGCGTTCTCGACGAGGCCGCCGTCGTCGCGGATCTTGCTGACGATTCCGGCGGACCAGCTCACCTGGAAGGCGGCCGACTCGAAGCCGTCGGTCGGATCGTCCAGGTCCTTGTCGCCCTCGTCGATGATCGCGGCGCCCGGGAAGCCGCAGGCGTAGACGGTTTCCCCCTCCACGGCGTCGGCCACCGAGAGGTAGGGCCAGCCGCCGCGCTCGTCCTCCCAGCCGTCGCCGATGAGCTTGAGGACCGCCAGGTCGCGCTCCGCGTCGGAGAAGACGACCTCGGCCTTGTAGAACTCTTCCTCGGAGAAGAAGACGTAGATCTCCATCTCCGCGTTCACGCCCCTTGAGCGGAGCCCCTGCTCCGCTTCCGCGCGGCCCGAGACCGCGACGTGGTGGTTCGTCACGAGATAGCCGGGCTCGGACCAGGCGAAGCCCGTGCCGTGCCCGCCCGGGATGAAGATCGAGCCGGCGCTGCCCCGCGCCTCCGCGATGATGCCGACCATGGCGACGCGGTCGGCCACGTACTCGGTGTCGAGGTTCGGTCCAGCGAAGGCGCCGGGGAGCTGGAAGCCGATCCACACGACCAACAGGAAGCCGATCAGCGTCACCGCGGACATCCCCGCGGCCTTCCTGCGCAGCGATGAGCCGCCGGCGAGGGTCGAGGAGATCGCCTCCTGCCGCTGGACCGCTCCGTCGCGGCGGGCCGAGAGCTCGTTGCGCTCGTTCAAGCTCGCTTCGAGCGCGGGAACCGCCGCGTCGCTCGCGCGCAGAGTCGCGCCGAGCTCGCGGACGCGGGGGGCGAGCTCCGCCTCCGCCTGGCGGATCGACTTCTCCTTCGCCTTGACGCGCCGGTCGGCGTCGGCGGCCGCTTCCTCGTGCGGCAGGAGCTCCTCGCGGGCGATCCGCTGCGCCTCCGCGCAGGACGCGCGCAGGTCCGCCACGCGCTTGTCCGCCGCCTCCTTGGAGGCCAGCGCAACCTGGTGCTCGGGCTCCTTCTCCCGCAGCGCCGACTCCACCTCGCCGGCGGTGGCGGCCTTCTCCGGATCGGCCTTGCGGCGCTCGACCTCCTTGCGCAGGCGCGCGACCTCCTTGCCCGACTGCTGCGCGTCGCGGCCGAGTTGCTTCTGTTCCTTCTCCGCCCCGGCGACGTCGGACTTGAGGGCGGCGAGGCCCGGCCCGTGCCTTTGCTTTACCTCCTCGACCTTGGCGCGGTGGCCTTCGAGCTCGGCGTTCAGGCCCGCGAGCGCCTCCTTCTCGCCCGCGATGCGGGTCTTCTCGGCGCGGATCGCGGTGACGCTCTCCATGCAGTCGGAGGGGATCTGCGCGTCGTCGAGCTCGATCAGCTCCCCTCCCATCCGCGCCTCGACCCGCGCCGCCTCGGCGTCGATCTCGCCGACCTCCTTCCGGAGCTTGTTGCGCTCGAGCATCAGCGCGGCGGCGCGCTTGAACGAGCCAACGCCGTCGAAGATCGTCCCGAACCAGCCGCGGCGCTCCGTCTTCTTCTTGTGGACCGAGCGGAAGGTGAGGTTGACCTCGCCGATCGTGATCCTGTCGTCCGCCTCGAGCGCCGCGTCCTCGACGCGCTTGCCGTTGACGAAGATTCCGTTGGCCTGGCTCAGGTTCTTGGCGTGGTAGCGACCGTCCCGCTTCACGAGCTCCAGGTGCCGGCGCGAGACGGTCGGATGCTCGACCACGACGTCGCACTCCGAGGAACGGCCGACGAGAACCGTCTCCGCGAGCAGCGTCCGCTCGGAGATCGGCTTGTTGGGCTCGGCGATCGCCAGGAAGAACTCGGGGCGGACGTTCGGGATCGCGACGGTGACGAGCGGATCCTGGTCCTGGTAGAGGACGGTGTCTTTGGTCTCTTCCATGCGCGAGGCTTCCCGGGGACGGCGGGGCGGCGGCAGCGACCGCCTGGACGAGACCCAGTCTAGCGCGGAGGAGAACCGAAGTGGGACGGCGCGGTGACCGCGGCTTCGCTCTATCGCTTCTCGAGGACGATCACCACGTCGATCACGTCGGCCTCGCCGACGGTGAACCGCGCTCTGCCCTCGCGCCGCTCGCCGCCCCAGACGTAGCTCGACGCCGACACCAGGTACTCGCCCGCCTCGAGGTGCTCGAGCGTGAACCGACCGTCGACCAGGCGCGCGGCGCGGCTGCGTTCCGTCTGGTGGTCGCGCGGGGCGTCCTCGCGCCAAACCGGAGACAGCCAAACCGTCTTCACGTCGCCGGGGATCTCGACCTCGCTCTGCACCGTGCCGTAGACCGTCGCCGTGCCCCGCGGCCGCATCTCGACGTCCGTCGTTCCGCCGTTCTCGACGCAGGCCGCGCGCAGGAGCTCGTACACGTTCAGGTCGTCGCCGTACGCCACGCTGTGGCTGAGCTGGTACCGCCCGTCGGGCAGCCCGTCGAAGCGGAAGCGCCCGTCGGCGCCGGTCTCGGTCGACTTGGAGACGCTCTCCTCCTTGTCGTCCCTCGTGCGGAAGCGATCGAGCTTGATCGTCTCGCCGCCGCGCGGCTCGCCGGTGGCGCTGAGCAGCGTGCCGGTGACCGTCCCGCCGCGGACGAGCTCGATCACGCGCTCGACGCGCGCGCCGCCGGGCGCCACGTCGAAGGGACCGTCGACGGCGGTCCGCCATTCCGCGTGCTTGGCGCCGAGCCGCATCTCGCCGGCGGGCACGTCGTCGAGCCGAAACCACCCGTCGGCGCCCGTCGTCGCCTCGAGGAACGGCGCCTCGTCCCAGTCGGGCTCGTACGCGTCGAACCGGATCCGGTCCGTGCGGGTGAAGCGCCGCACGTGCGCGCCCTCCACGGGCAGGCCGGAGCCCTCCTCGACGACCCGGCCGACGACGGCCGAGCCCTTGTACATCCGCAGCACGAGCGCGTCGGGGTCGGGGTCGGCGGTCACCACGACGTGGTCGAGCCGCGTCGGCGCGTAGCCCTCGGCCACCGCTTCGACGCCGGCGACCGCGCCGAGCTGGAAGCGCTCGCGCACCGTGTCCCAGTAGCCGTCGGTGTCGACGAAGGGCAGCCCGTCCCCGGCCCAGCCCGCCCAGTAGCCGCCGACGCGCTTCTCGCCCTCGTCGAGCCACGGCGTGACCAGCCGGATGTGGAACGACTGCAGCGGCTCGCCCGTCACGCCGTCGACGACGCGGCCGGCGATGCGCCCGGCCGACTCGAGCTGGATGACGAGCTCGCGGTCGTCGAGCTCGGTCAGCTCCATCTCGTGGCGCGAGTAGCCCTTCTTCAGGAAGCCGAGCGTGATCTTCGCCTCCGGAATCTGGTCGAGGCGGAAGGCTCCGTCGTCGTCGGTGTAGACGCGGTCGCAGACGTAGTCGTTCTCCCAGCCGTTCCCCTGTTGGGCGTAGACCATCACGCGCGGGATCGGGTCTCCGTCGCGGTCGACCACGACGCCGGCGAGCACGCGGCCGGCGTGCATCACGACCTCGGCCGCCACCGGCGCGCCTCCCGACGGCGGAACCGCGATCGTCTCGCGCCACGTCGCGAGCCCGGCGCGCGCCGCCCAGAGGTTGTGCTCGCCCTCGCCGACCGCGTCGAAGCCGAACGCGCCGTCCTTCGCGGAGGTCGCGCCGAGCTGCGGCCACGCGTCCGGGGAGTAGCCGATCGTGAGCTGCACGCCCTCTCTTGGGTTGCCGAGGTGATCGACGACGCGGCCGGTGACCGGCGTGCCGCGCGGGAGCGTGACGTCGAGCGTGAGCTCGCCGGGCTCGGCGTCCTCGATCGCCTCCTCGACCAGGACGTAGCCCTCCTTCGACACGTAGACGTGCAGCGCGCGCTTGTCGGGATCGAGGTTGGCGAGCATGTACCGGCCGTCCTCGTCGCTCGTGGTGCTCACGCCCTGGAGCGGCGAGTTCGAGATCGTCGCGCCCTCGATCGGACGGCCCGCCTCGTCGACGACCCGTCCGACGACGCGCAGGTCCGGCAGGAGCACGACGTCCTCCGCCGCCGCCTCGCCCGGCCCGAGCGGGACGACGTACGTGCGGTTCTCCGCGTAGCCCTTCGCCTTGGCGTAGAGCGTGATGCTCGAGAGGACGGACGACGCGCGCACGGTGTAGACGCCGCCGGCGTCGGTGGTCGTCTGCTCGCGGTCCTGGTAGGTCCCGACCCGCGCCCCCGCGATCGGATTCCCGTCGCCGTCGACCACGCGGCCCTCGACGTCGAGGTCGAGCGGGTAGGCGCGCATCACGAGCCCCGTCGGCGCCGGGTCGCCCGCCAGGACCAGCGCCCGGTCGCCGTAGACGATGTGATCGGGGAGATTGGGCACGACCGAGACGTGGACGCTGTCCGCCGGCGGCTCGATCGCCCACGCGAACTTGCCCGCCTCGCCGGTCACGATCCGCTGCGACGCGAGCTCCACCGGCTCCTCGCCCGTGGCGATGAGCCGCGCGAGCACGGTCACGTTCGGATAGACCTCGTCGGTGCCGCGGAACACCTCCCCGCGGACGATCCACGTGCGGGTGGACGCGGCGGCGGAGGAGGTCAAGTCGACGAGCGCGCGCCCGGAGTCGGGCGCCGAGACCGGAGCGACCGCGTCTCTTTCCTCCGTCGGCGCGACCTCGACCGGCGGCGCCACCGCCACCTCCTCGACGGGCGGCTCGATCGCCGCTTCGGGCTCCGCGCCGCCGCCGAAGATGCGGACCGCGGCGACCGAGAGAAGCGCCGCGGCTCCCACGGCGACGGCGACCTTTGCATTCGTACCCATGGCGAGAACCCCGCTCCACTTCGCTGCGGCCTGCCAGCTCCCGGTGGGGAGCCCGATCGTGATCGGCCAGGGCGTGGGTCCGGCGAGCGGCACGAGGGCGGCGAGGAACAGCCCTCGGTCTCCGGCGGCGCGCGCATCCAGGCGCCGCCGCAGCCGCTCGAGGCCGCGGCGCACCTGGGTGCGCACCGTCTCCACCGGAACTCCCTGCCGTTTCGCGACGTCGCACGGAGCCAGATCGTCGAAGAAGCGGAGCAGGATCACCGTGCGGTAGGGCTCCTCCAGGTCCTGCACGGCGTCGACGACGCGGCGCGTCGCCTCGAGGCGCGCCGCCGCGTCCACCGCCGCCGGCACGGTCTCGCCGCGTGCCGCCTCGCGCTCGCGGTCGCGCCGGCGCTCGTCGCGCCGTTGGCGGTTCCGCGCGAGGTTCCTCACGACCCCGGAGAGCCACGCCCGCGGATCCCAGCCCGGCCGGGGCCGGTTCTGGAGCGCGGCGATCCAGGCGTCCTGCACCGCGTCGTCGGCGCTGTCCTCGTCGTAGAGGAGGCCGCGCGCGATGCGGCGGAGCTGCCCGCCGTGCTCGGTGAGTTCCGCTTCCTTGCCCATGGCTGTCGGGGAATGGTCGGCCGGAGGCGAACCGGTTCAGGAAAAAGCGATTCTATCGCTACGTCCGCGCGCGACCGGCGTCCAGCGGGGGGCGACTGCTATGGGAGGGCCGATGCGAAGCTTCCTTTGCGCCGTGGCCTTGGGCCTTGCCGGCGTCCTGCCGACTCCCTGGCAGGAAGATCCGTTCCGCGAGGACTTCGAGGCGATCACCCGCGGCGTCGGCGAGCGCCCGATCCCGGTCGTCCTGACCGAGGGAAGCTGCGGCATCCTGGAGCTCGGGTGGAACGAGCACGCGTTTCCCATCCTGGCGAGCGACGCGGGCGTCTTCGTGGCGGCGTCGAAGCTCGGCCGCGGCCGCGTCGTGGCCTTCGGCGGGCAGGACTTCTTCGGCGCGGACGAGGAGTCGACCTTCGTCGGCATCGCGGGCAACGACGCGCTCGTGCGGAACGCCGCGCGCTGGGCGAGCGTGTTGGAAGACGATCGGGAGCCGCGCGTGCTGGCGGACAACCCTGCCGCCGCGTCACTCTTCGAAGGGTGGAGCGAAGTGCGCGTCGCCTCGATCCTCGAGCGCCGCGATCCCCACGAGCTGCGCGACTGGAGCGCGGCCGCTCTCGCCGAGGTCGACGTCGCAGTCGTCCTGGTCAACGAGTGGGACTCCACGCACGTCCGCGACGACGACATCGCGTCCCTGCGGGCTTTCGTGGAACGCGGCGGCGGACTCCTCATCGGCGGCTCCTCTTACCACTGGGAAGGGGACGATCCGGCGCGGTTCCCCGCCAACCGGATCGTCGACGGCGCGGGCATCCGCTGGAACGGCGACGAGGAGCCCGACCTCGCGAGCGCGCGCGTCTCGTTCGGGCCGTTCGCCTCCAGCGCCTCGCTGTGGGACGCGTATCTCGAAGGCGAGTCCCTCGAGGCGTGGGACATGGCCCGGCTCACCAGCGTCTTCGCGTCGGTGGACGGGCTCGGCCGCGACCACGAGATCGAGCGTGCCTTGAAGCGGCTGCTCGCCGAGACCCCGGAGCTCCCGGTGGCATCGAGCGACCCGCGGGCACGCCTCGCCGCCGACGTCGCGTTTCTCTTGGAGCCGCGCGCGTGGCCGGCCGCGCATCCGTGGGCGGCGACGTTCCCGGGGCTGCCGGCGCCCGACGCCGAGCGGATCGATCGTGTCGTCGAGGTCGACGCGTCCTGGACGGGCGCGCGGCCGCTCGGCCTCTACGCGCCGCCGGGGGAGGTCGTCACGCTGAGCTTCGTCACGGATCCGTCGGACCGCGGCCTGTGGGTCGCCGTGGGAGACAGCCATGACGATCTCCGGACGATCGACGACCTCGACGAATGGGAGCGCGCGCCTCGAGTGCAACGCGGCCTCGAGGTCCGAGAGGGCTTTGTCCGGGTGTCCAACCCATTTGGCGGCCCGATCTACCTCGGCATCCCCGAGCCGAGCCGCGACGTGAAAGTCCGGGTCCAAGGCGCCATCGCCATGGCGGTCTACACGCTTGGCGAAACCAACGCTGGCGACTGGAAGCTCGATCTCGGCGCGGGCGCGCCGCAGGCGATCCTGCAGGCGCGCGGCCACGTGCGCTTCGTCGTTCCGACGTCGGAGGCCGCCAAGGTCGAGGACCCGGACGCGATCCTCGAGTTCTGGAGCGGCTTCCACGCGAGCCACGCCGAACTCGCGCAGGAGCCCGCGCCGCGCCGCTTCGAGAGCCACTGGATCTTCGACCCGCAGGTGGGCAGCGGCTACGCGAACGCGACCCCGGTCGCGGCGACGGGCCACGTCGAGCACTGGGTCGACCGACTCAACCTCCCCACCGACATGCTGGCGATGGCTTTGACCACGGACAGCGGCGAGGACGACTACTGGACGATCGGCCACGAGCTGGGCCACCAGTTCCAGACGAACGACTGGATCGGCGGCGACCTGACCGAGGTGGGGGTCAACCTCTTCCCGCTGTACACGAAGAACTTCTACGTCCACGACGGCGGCGAGCACGAGACCAAGAGCTTCGAGGAGGACTACTACACCCACGCGGACCTCGTCGACTTCCGCTGGGACGACGTGGGCGATTGGGAGAAGCTCCAGCTCTACAGGCAGCTCGTGCTCGAGTTCGGCTGGGACGCGATGAAGCGCACCTTCGCGAGCTACTACTCGCCCGACTTCCCGCGCGAGGAGTACGGCGGCCACACCGACGGCTTCGCCATCCGCTTCAGCGCGATCGTCGGGCGCGACCTGACGCGCTTCCTCGAGCACTGGGAGTACCCGCTGTCCGCGGAAGCGGCCGCGAAGATCCGCTCCTTCGAGCTCGAACCCTGGATGCCGCCCGGTTGGTAGGTCAGCCGCGCGGCTTCCCCACGACGACGACGTGGAAGCCGAGCAGCGAGAGCCCGGGGATCGCGCAGAGCATCCGATCGATCCGGATGAAGAGCCGCGTGAGCAGCGCGCTTCCCGGTACGAAGCGCAGCACGCCGAGATGGTCGGGGAAGCCGGCGAAGGTGTAGGCCAGGACGCCGTACTTCTTCACCCGGGTCACCTCGAACCCCGCTTCGTCGCACAGGCGCAGGATCCCCTTCTTCGTGAACCCCTCGTCCCCCTCGTCGAAGTGCTGGCTCTTCTTGTAGAGGAGCTTTCGCGCGACGCGGATGATCGGGTTGTCGTTGCAGGGCTCGCTCATGATCAGGACGCCGTCCTCGCGCAGGAGTCGCTTGCAGTTCGCGAGAAAGCCGACGTGGTCGCGCGTGTGGTGCAGGCTCCCCTTGCAGAACACCGCGTCAAAGCGGCGGTCCCGAAACGGCATCTTCTCCGCGTCGCCGGTGACGAGCCGCGCGCCGGGGACGTACTCGTCCGAGACCTTGAGCATCTCGTGGCTGATGTCGAGGCCGACGGAGCCCGGGTGCTTCTCCTCGAGCTCCGCCAGGAAGAAGCCGGTGCCGCAGCCGATGTCGAGGATCTCGCCGGCGCTCGCCGGAACGTGCGAGATCATCTCGGCGTGCCAGTCCTGCTGGAAGAGGCGCGAGAACTCGAAGCTGTAGCGGTACGCGTAGCGCGGCGCGAGCTTCCGGTGCAGGTCGATCTGGGCCTGTGCGTTGGTGCGCGCCACGGTCACTGCGGAAGCTGCTCCTCGATCGGGTCGAAGCGCAGCCGCGGCATCACCCCCATCGCAAGGTGCGCGAGGATGCCGAGCGACACCACGTTGAAGAGCTGCACGAGATGGCAGCCGATGCCGGTCGAGAGCGCGAGGCTCTCGTCGACGCCGAGGAACTCGCTGAAGCCGGTGACCCAGCCGAGCTCCTGCGTGCCGACGCCGGCCATGCCGTTGACGGGCAAGAGGTTGAACATCACCGCCAGGCTCGAGCCGAAGGTCGCCTCGGCGAACGTGAAGTGCTCGGGCAAACCCATCGCCTGCGACAACACGGCGTAGAAGCCGAACACGAGGATCCACACGGGGATCGTCACCAGCGCGGCGAGGTAGAGCCGCCCGCCCTTGCCGGCGCCGCGGAGCGCGAGCGCGAGCTGGTTGGCCTTCTTCAGGAGCCCCTCGCCGAAGCGCCATTGGTGCAGCTTCAGCCAGCGCGCGCACCAGGCGATCATCCGCACCAGGAGGTCGCCGCGCAGGCTCAAGCCGATGAAGAGGACGCAGAGCGCGATGAGGAGCAGTCCCGCCGAGCCGAGCCACTCCAGGTAGTCGTAGTTGCCCGACCGGGCGAGCCAGATGCACGCGAGGGAGAGCCCGAGGCAAAGCGTCGCGCCGTCGAGCAGCCGCGCCACGAGCAGCGAGGCGAGCCCGGTCGCGGTCGGCACGCCGCACTGCATGCGCAGGTACACGACGAAGGAGGCCTCGCCCGTCTTGGCCGGCAGGACGTACGAGGCCATGTTGTGCGCGCTCGACACGATCAGCGCGCGCTTGAAGCTCGGGCGCCTATCGCGCGGGATCAGCAGGTTGAACCGCAGCGCGCGCATGCTCGACCGCGGCGCGGAGGTCGTCGCCGTCGACGTCACGCCGGAGATGGTGGAGATCGCGAGCGAACGCGTGGGCGACCGCGCGACCGTGCTGCGCGCCGACCTGGAGCGGCCGCTCGAGTTCGCGGAAGACGCGAGCTTCGACCTCGTCCTCTGCGCGCTGATGCTGGATTACATCGCCGAATGGGGACCGCTGTTCGCCGAGTTCGCGCGCGTGCTCCGGCCCGGCGGCGTGCTCGTGTTCTCGTGCGGCCATCCCGCCGGCGACTTCAACCTGATCCGCAGCAAGCTCGACCCGGACGTGAACTACTTCGAGATCACGACCTTCGAGATGGAGTGGGGCGGCTTCGGCGAGCCGCGACCGTCGGTGCGCTCGTTCCGCCGGCCCATGGCGGAGATGCTCA
>JANQEJ010000225.1 GCA_028278425.1 Planctomycetota bacterium
GGCTGCGCCCTCCCTCCGGAAACACCAGCGCGACCTCACCGCGCCCGAGCAGCCAGGCCAGCCGGCGGAGGGTGTCGGCCACCTCCTGGCGCGGTCCGCCGCGCCGGATCGGCAGGCACTTGAGCACGTAGGCGAGCGCGCGTTGCCACGGCCTCGCGGCGAAGATCCGCCGCTCCGGCACGTTCCACGGCAGCGCGGAGAAGTGGCTCACGTAGAAGGCCGGCGAGCCCAGCGCCCAGGCGATCAGCGCGGAGTCGATCATGGTCAGGTGGTTGGCGCAGACGAGCAGCGGCGCCCCGCTCTCCCGGCGGAGCCGACGGTAGACGCGGCGCGTCTCCGCGAGGCCCGCCACCCGCAGCCCCAGTCCGAAGCGGAGCAGTCCCGCCACCGCCGGCGCCGTCAGGGGCGACAGCAGCCGGCCCACCTCGCGCTGGAGCGCGAGGTGCAGCCGGACGGAGAGAGAGGGGGGTGCGGCGTCGCCGCTCGTCACTAGGAGAGCTTCGACTCGATCAGCGCGACGGCGTCGCCCACCGTCTCCACCGAGTCCACGTCGTCGTCGGCGATCTCGATGTCGAAGGCGTCCTCGAACTCGAGGACCACGTCCACCAGACGGGCGGAATTCACCTTGAGGTCGTCGAGGATGTGGGTCTCCTTGGCGACGGCGTCGAGCGCCTCCGGGTTCTTCACGTAGGGCGTCAGGATCTTCACCACCTGCTCGAACACTTCGGCCTGGTCCATCGGTCGGTCTCCTTGTCTGTTCTGGTTTCACTTCTTGCGGGGGGTGGTCACTCGCCGTGCCACTTCCGGAACGCGAGGCAGGCGTTCACGTCGCCGAAGCCGAAGCCCGCCTTGACGATCACGTCGAGGTCCGGCGCATCCAGCGTCTCGTGGGGGATCGCCCCGGCGTACTCCTCGATTTCCGGGTGGACGTCTTCGCAGTTGAGCGACGCGTGCACGAAGCCGCCGCGCAGCATCAGCACGCAGGCCACCGACTCGATTGCGCCGGCGGCGCCGAGCGCGTGTCCGATCAGGGACTTGGTGGCGGTGATGGTCGGCAGCGCTCCGGGGCCGCGCTCGAGTGCCGCG
>JANQEJ010000292.1 GCA_028278425.1 Planctomycetota bacterium
ACCTGGGCTCGGTCGTTTGGAAGCCCGTTCCTGGAGAACGCGCTCACGGGTGCCGTGGCCCCGGACGGCGCTATCTTCGTCGCGGGCTTCACCGACCAGGCCGTCTTCCTCGATGCGCTGCTCACGAAGGTGGATGCCCGCGGCAACCTGCTCTGGACGCGCGTCTTCGGGAGCGCGGGAATCGACCTCGTCGAATCCATGGCCTGCGACGACTCCGGCGGCTGCCTCCTGGTCGGCGAAACCAGCGACGCTCCTCCCGCCGCGCTTTGGCTGGTGAAGCTCGACCTCGCCGGCGACGTGCAGTGGGAGCGGAAATACGGACCCGGCGAACAGGGCTCCGTGGTTCCGCTGCCGGACGGAGGCTGGCTCCTGACGGCCACGCACCGGCTCGGGCTGCAGTTCGAGGTCTGGCTCCTGCGGATCGACGCGGACGGCGAGCTCGTGCACTCGACCACCTACGCCGGGATCGGAGACCGGGACTACGGTTGCTGCGCGGCGCCGACCGACGACGGCGGCTACGTCGTGGCCGGGAACGCCTACTCGGACGTCGGAGGGCTGAAGGGCGATCCGTTCCTTCTGAAGCTCGACGGCGCCGGCAACGTCCAGTGGCAGCGGTTCTACGACCTCGGCGCCGGAGTCGACGAAGCCGTGGCCGTGCAGGCGAACCCCGACGGGGGCTTCCTGATCGTCGGCTCGACCACCTCGCTCGGCGCGGGCGGCACCGACGCCTGGATCGCCCGCACGGACGCCTTCGGTGACCTGCTCTGGCAGAACACCTACGGGGGGCCGCTCAACGACGGCTTCGCGGACGTCCTTCCCACCGACGAGGGGGGCTGGATTCTCGCGGGAACCACGATCGGCGGCGTCTGGCTGCTCGAGCTGGACGGCGACGGCGCCGTCGTCTGGGAGAAGACCTACGGCGGATCCGGACCGGATCGGAGCGTGTCGCTGAGCCGGACGCAGACGGGGCGTCTCGTCGTGACCGGGGACACGCAGTCGTTCGCTCCGGCACCGAGCGACCTGTGGGTCCTCAAGCTGACCGAGAACGGACAGCTCGGGCCGTGCTCCGTCCCGGGGATGGGAGTTCCCGCCTTCTCGACGGTCGCGCCGACCGCGGTGGTACCGGCGGTGGGTTCCGCGGCGATGACTTCGAGCCTGTTGGCGACGTCGATCTCCTCGACGTACCTCGACGGTTCGATGAGCGCGACCGAGCAGTGCGGTAGGTGACGCCGGAGCGGCTCGAGGATCACGGCAGCTCCGCCGCAAACTCCGCGAAGGCCTTGCGCAGGAGCTGCTCGCGTGCGGGCGGGGGAGGCGGTTCGCCCACGACCTTCCGCTCGCCCTCTCCTTCGAAGCCGAAGGCGTCGAAGGTGTCGTAGAGCCCGCGGGCTGCCTCGCTCACGACGTTGAGCGGTTCCCGGTTGGCGGTGGAGTCGGCGGTTGCGATCCGAGCGGCCATGACCGTTCCGCCCGAGCGAAGGTCGTAGATCAGGAAGGCGACCTTCACCGACCGGATCGTCTTGGTGACGAGCATGTCTTCCTGCTGCGCCCGGTTTCGATTCACGAGCGCCTCCAGCCCGCTGACCTCCTGGGCTTCCGAGACGAACTCGTCGTAGTCGAGCTCGTCGCCGTAGATGCTGGCCAGGAGCAGGTAGCGACTATCGGAGTTGCCTTCGCCCAGGGCGGCGAGCCGCTCGGCGGAGAGCTCGCCTCGCGCGCCGAGCTCCGCCAGACACGCGTCGCCGACGGGCCGGAGCCGCAGCGCGGCCTCGGACGCCGTGACCGCGTCGTCCTCGGTCCACGCCGACGCGATCTCCTCCTCGAGCAGAGCGGCATACCGAGTGCCTTCCTCCGCCGAGAGGTCGGACAGCGCGGAGGCTACGCCTCCGACGAGCAGCCCGCCGGCGCGCATCTCCTCCCGCGTGAAGCTCGGGTCTCGCTTGACGTCGACGGCTGAGGACTCGCACGCGGAAAGCAGAACCGCGCCCAGGACAAGGAGAGTGGCACCGTGGGCAAGGGGCGACGAGCGACGCGACATCGGGGACCTCCTTGGGAGCGAGCGAGGACGGTCGTTTCGAACCATCGTGGCGGTCGTGCGGTTCCGCCGCAACCCCGGCGCCGCCTACTCCGCCCCGCAGCGTTTCAGGAAGCGACGGCGGTACCAAACCAGGAAACCGACGTCGATCGCGAGGAGCGGAAGCATCGCGCCCAACGGAGCGCGCGGATCGACGACGTTCGAGGAACCTACGGTCACGGCCAGAATCACCGTGTTCGCGACGAGGAGGATTCCCGCCCACGCCCCGAGCACGGCCCATCCGGCGCCATACAGGCGCGGCCAGGCGCGGCGGATCCCGTCCAGTGCACGGAATCCCAGTGCGCTGCCGGTGATCATCAGGGCCAGGCAGAGGACGCCGAAAATCAACGCGATCATCAAGGCGATGCTCGGGCGGAGCTCGCCGGAGGGAGGGGTTTCTTCCGACACCTTGGCGAGAAGCAGGACGACCGCGGTGAGGAACGGAAGCAACCACACCCCGACGATTGCGGCGGATACGACGGCGAGGATGGAGAGCTTCGGAGCGGGTTCTCCTTCGGTCGGTCTGGAGTCCGCCGGCGGTGGACGTTCACCGCGTTCCAGCGACTCCAGATCCGACGTCACCTCCGAGGCGCGCTGGTAGCGACGCTCGGGCTCCTTCTCGAGGGCGCGCAGTACCACGTCGTCCACCTCCGGGGACGCCGCCGAGCGCAGCGACGGCGCGTCGAAGCGCCCCATGGGGATCTCGCCCGTCAGCATCTCGTAGAACACGACGCCGAGCGAGTAGATGTCGGCGCGGTGATCGACGGCGAGCGGGCGGTCGAGCTGCTCCGGGGCCATGTAGCGAAACGTCCCGAGCACCTGCTGGCTGCCGGTGAGGTTGACGAGGGCGGTCGGCGTTCCCACCAGCTTCGCGAGCCCGAAGTCGGCGATCTTCACGCCGCCCTCCCCGTCCAGGAGGATGTTCTCCGGTTTCACGTCGCGGTGAACGACGCCGCGGTCGTGGGCGAATTGCAGCGCGTCGCAGATCTTCGGAACCAGGGCGAGGGCCTCCACCGGTTCGAGCTTTCCAGCGCGGATGACGTCGCGCAGGCTCGAGCCGTCGACGTACTCCATCAGGAGCCAGCAGAAGGACCCGTCCTGACCGTAGTCGTAGACCGCGACGATGTTGGGGTGGTTCAGGCGCGCAAGGGCCTGGGCCTCGCGGGCGAAGCGCTCGGCGAAGTCGGCCTGCTGCTCCGCTTCGGGCGCGACCACCTTGAGCGCCACCTCGCGGTCGAGCTTCCTCTGGCGCGCGCGGTAGACGTAGCCCATCCCCCCGCGTCCCAGTAGCTCTTTGAGCTCCAGGTCGGGGAGGCGTTCGTGGATCTCGGCGCGGACGCGGCGCTCCTCCTCGGCCTCTCGCTCGGCGGCCCCGGGATCATCGGATACGTCGCCGAGGGTGGCGCGGAGAAGCTCCCTGGGCTCGAGGCCCTCGATTCCTTCCTTGGCGTCGTCGGACATGGCGGCGTGCCCTGTTCATCCACTACAGACGGAACCGCGCCCACAGGTTACGAGAAAGACGTCCGTGAGCTCCCTCGGCTTGCTACCGCCCTCGTTTCGCCGGCTGGTCGGAGCTTGGCGTGACTCCGGAGCTCGTGGCGAAGCTCGGCAACGGATCGACGACGTCGCCCCAAAGGAGCTGCATCGCGTAGCGGGCCAGCTCGCCGACGGCGGGGGAGTTGCCGGCGTTCGACATGACGTACACGCCTTGCCGGGTGGAGGGCTCCGCGACCATCCGGGCGTGGTATCCAGGGATGCCGCCGCTGTGATGGATGATCGCGTGGCCTTGGAAGTCCGCCAGTCCCACGCCCAGCCCGTAGGATCGATCGTCGAATTGCTGGCGGCGCATCTCGTCCGTGGAAGCCGAGCTCAGGATCCGCTCGCCCCGATACTCCCCGCCGTTGAGCTGGGCCGCGACGAAGCGGGCCATGTCCGAGGCCCTGAGGTAGACGTCGCCCGGCGAGGAAAAGTCGTATCGGATCTGGGCGACGGGCGTGGGTGCATCGTCGGAGAGCACGTAGGGGAGCGCCATGCGCTCGACCACCTCCGGGCTCGGCACGGAGGGCCGGTCGATGTCGACGCCCAGGGGTTGGAGCACGTGTTCGGCGACGTACCGGTCGAAGGACCGGCGCGAGAGCTCTTCGACGATGTAGCCCGCGATGGCGTAGCCGTCGTTGCTGTACTCGAATTCGACGCCGGGCGGTCCGATGCGCCGCGTGTTGGCGAGCAGCTCCTCGGGCGTGATGTGCGGTCGCCGGCTCCACAGCGGCACGGAGCTCACGGGTCCCTCCAGGTTGATGCGCCGGGCGGTGGCATACGCGTCGAGCCCCGAGTGGTGGCTCAGGAGATGGCGTACGGTGACGTCGCCCGCGTTCTCGACGGCGAGCTCGGGGCCGACGATCTCGTTGACGGAGGTGTCGAGGGTGAGCTTGCCGCGCTCCACGAGGTGCATGACGGCCGCGGCCGTCACGAACTTGAACGTCGAGCCCGTGCTGTAGTACGTGTCCACCGTCGCCGGAACGCGGGCCCCGACGTTGGCGTACCCGAAGGCGCCGGCCCAGACCACCTCGCCGTCCCGGATGAGCGCGAGAGAGATGGACGGGATCCCGGTCTCGTCCAGGATCTTCTCGATCTCCCGCTCGAGGGATGCCGTGACGCTCGCCAGAGCTCCCGGATCCGCGTCTTGAACGGTTGCGGCTTCGGCCGCGGGCGCGAGGGCCAGCAACGCGCACGATGCGAACCGGGCGACGGCCGACGCGGTGGGGTGGTCGGACGCGGGGCGGAGGGCTGCGGTAGGGCTCATGGGGACGGCTCCCGTGGACGGGTGGAACGGTGGTTCCTCTGTCATCCCCAGACGGAAGCGCGCGCGGAGGTTACGAGAAAGCTGGAGCTCAACCCTCCAAGGCCTGGAAGAGGTGCTGGAGCTCATCCTCGATCTCCTGGGGCAGCTCCACCGTGCGCGCGACCTCTTCCAGAAGGAGCTCGCCGTAGCGTTTCTTGAGGCGGTGCGCGGCCACTTTGACGGCGACGGTCGTCAGGCCGAGCTCGCCGGCCACGGCCGCGTAGCCGCCGTCGACGTTCTCACCGGCGAGCGCCGGCTTCAGGCGCTCGAAGAGCTCGCGCCGTCCCTTGGCTTCCTGCTCGGTCCGCAGTCGTTCCAACGCGCGGCGCAGCAGTGCGAGCGCCCATTGACGCTCGAAGTCGCCCTCGGGCGTGCGCGTGTCCGCCGGCTCGAGGGTGAGATCCCGGTCGTCGCCCAAGGGAAGTGAGATTGGATGGGCTCCACCGCCCCGCTTGAGCGCGCGCGCGCGCTCCTTCTCGTTGGCGAGGAAGTGCTTGACGGCTCCCAGGAGGTAGGAACGAAAGCGTCCGCGTGACGGATCCAGCCCCTCGACGTCGCGGCGTTCCAGGAACCCGGCGAAGAAGCCCTGGGTCAAATCCCGCGCTTCGTCCGCGCCGTGGCCGCGACGGCGGATGAACCCGTAGACCGGACGCCAGTAGGTGGCGCAGAGCTCCTCGAGGGCGGCGGGCGAGCCCCCGGCCGCGAGCACGACGCTCCAGCGGGTGGTGTGGAAACGGGACGCGCCCGGCGGGCCGGTCGAACAGCTCACGCGCCATACGGTATCCGCACCGGTGTTAGCGGGAGGCGCCGGGTTCGGCCAGAGCCTCCAGCGCCTCCTTCACTTCCCCCTCGACGCGGTCGGCGATCCGCTCGTGGCCCTCCGGCGAGGGGTGCAGGCCGTCGGCCAGGTTCAGCTCGGGGACGAGGCCGACCCCTTCCATATAGAAGGGGACGAAGCCCGTGGCGTACTCCTCGGCCAGCTTCGGGTAGAGCGCGGCGAAGTCCTCGGCGTAGGCGCCGTAGTTCTCCGGGATGCGCACGCCGAGCAGGACGACGCGCGCGCCGGCCGCGCGGGAGCGCTCGATCATCGCCCGCAGGTTCTGCTCGACCTCCTCGAGCGCGACGCCGCGCAGGCCGTCGTTTCCTCCCAGGGCGATCACGACCACGTCCGGCTCCCGGCGCAGCGTCCAGTCGAGCGCGCCCACGCCGCCGGCGGTCGTGCGGCCGCTCTCGCTCGCGTTGATCAGCTCGAACGGGCGGCCCGAAGCGGCCAGCCGGCGTTGGACGACGGCGGGGAAGGCCTGGTGCTCGGCCAGGTGCAGCCCCGCGCCGATGCTGTCGCTGAGGAAGAGCACCGCCGGCGAGCCCGCGGGCACCTCGACCGGGGGCGGCGCCGCGTCGTCGGCGAGGGCGTCGGTCGCGTCGAGCTCGAAACCGGGACCGCCGGCAACGTCGGGGTCCGACGCGCCGCCGCAGGCGGCGAGCAAGATCAACGTCAACGGCGAGAGGGGACGAAAGCGCGGGGTGAACACGGCGAGGAATGTACTAGCCTCTGAGCGCCCCATGAACGAGTCCCAAACATCGAACGAGCCCCAGCTCGAGTGCCGCGGCGTCAGCAAGGTGCTCGACTCCGGCGGCCGGCCCCTGACCGTCCTCGACGGGATCGACCTCGCGATCGCCCCGGGGGAGCTCGTGGCCATCCTGGGTCCGTCGGGCAGCGGCAAGTCGACGCTGCTCGGCCTGATGGCCGGGTTGGATCGCCCCACGTCGGGCAGCGTGCGGCTCGGCGGCCGGGCGCTCGAGGCGCTGAGCGAGGACGAGCTCGCCCGCCTGCGCCGCCGCCGCGTCGGCTTCGTGTTCCAGTCCTTCCAGCTTCTGGCCAACCTGACCGCGCGCGAGAACGTGCTGCTTCCGCTCGAGCTCTGCGGCGTCCCCGACGCCCGCGCCCGCGCCGAAGCGACGCTGGCCGAGGTGGGGCTGGCCGAGCGCGTCCACCACTACCCCTCGCAGCTCTCCGGCGGCGAGCAGCAGCGCGTCGCCCTCGCCCGCGCCTTCGCGCCGGGCCCCGATCTGCTCCTGGCGGACGAGCCGACGGGAAACCTGGACGCGGAGACGGGCGCCCGGATCTTGGCGCTCCTGCTCGACATGCGCGCGCGCAGCGGGACGACCCTGGTGCTCGTGACCCACGATCCGCAGGTCGCGTCGCGCGCCGACCGCGAGGTACACCTCGCCGGCGGGCGGATCGTCCGCGACGAACGGCGCGAGGTGCCCGCTTGAAGGCGAGCGCCGTTCTCGCATCCATCGCGCGCGAGATCCGCGCCGCCCGCGGGCGGCTGGTCTTCTTCGCGGGCTGCCTCGCGATCGGCGTCGCGGCGGTGGTCGGGGTGTCCGCCCTGGTGGCCGCGGTCGAGTCGAGTCTTCGCGCGGAGTCTCGCGACCTCCTGGCGGCGGACGTCCGCGTGTCGGCGCGCCGGCCGCTGCCCGACGAGCTGGTCGATTTCTTCGCCGAGATTCCGCACGAGCGCACGAACGTGACCGAGCTCGCGGCGATGGCGTCGTCCGGCGGCGACGACTCGCGCCTCGTCGAGCTCAAGGTCGTCGACGGCGCGTATCCCTTCTACGGCGAGCTGGTGCTCGACCCGCCGTCCTCGACCGCGAACCTCGCCGCCGACGAGGCCTGGCTCGCGCCCGACGCGCTGGGCGGTCTCCGCCTCGCGGTGGGGGACAGCGTCTCGATCGGCGGCGTCGACTTCCGCGTCGCGGCGGCGGTGATCGACGAACCGGACCGCCTCGACTTCGCGTTGAGCCTCGGTCCGCGCGTCTTCCTCAGCGCCGACGGCTTCGCCCGGACGAACCTGACCGGCACGCGCAACCGCGTGCAGCACCGCGCGCTCTACCGCCTCGAGGGCGACCGCACGCACGACGAGCTCGAGGAGCTCGAGGACGGCATCCGCGACGCCGTGCCGGATCCGTCGTGGCTGCGCATCTCGACGCACACCGAGGCACAGCCGACGGTGCGCCGCGCGCTCGGCCGCGTCGAGGACTACCTCGGTCTCGTCGCGTTGCTCTCGCTCCTGCTCGGCGGCATCGGCGTATCGCAGATCGTGCGCGCCTGGCTCGCCGGGCGTACGCAGGCGGTCGGCGTGATGCGCTGCCTAGGCTTCCGCGCGCGCGAGATCGCGGCGCTGTACCTCGGCAACATCGCGGTGCTCGCGCTCCTGGGTTGTCTGATCGGCGGCGTGCTCGGGGCGCTCCTGCCGTTCGCGGTGCGGGCGCTCGCGCCGGATCTGTTCCAGGGAACCGGTGGCGCGCTCCTGCAGCCGTGGGCGGTGGTGCGCGGCGTCGGGCTGGGACTCCTGGTGGCGGTCGCGTTCTGCCTGCCGCCGTTGACGGCGGTCTGGCGCGTGCCGCCGGCGACGGTCCTTCGCGCGGAAGCCGTTCCGCTGCCGGCGCCGCGGGTCGTGCGGTTCGGCGCGCCGGTGCTGCTCGGCCTCGGCGTGCTGCTGAGCGCGCGCGCCCAGGGCGGCGAGTGGCTGCACGCGGCGATCTTCTCGGGCGGCTTGCTCGTGCTCACGCTGCTGCTGTGGGGCGGCGCTCGGCTCGCGATCACCGTCTCCGCGCGCCTCCCGCGCGGCCGGCTCGGCCCGACGCTCCACCACGGCCTCGCCGCGCTCGCGCGGCCGAACCAGGGGACGACGGGCGCCGTGGTCGCGCTCGGCCTCGGGGTGATGGTCGTGCTGTCGATGCTCCTGGTCGAGCGCGAGCTGGGCCGCGCGCTGCGCGACGCGTTGCCGGAGGATGCGCCGAGCGTCTTCCTCGTCGACGTCCAGCGCGACCAGTGGGAGGGCGTGCGCTCCGCGCTCGAGGACGAGGGCGCGCTCTCGATCGACGGTGTCCCGGTGGTGATGGCGCGCCTGCGCGCGATCGGCGGCGAGACGGTGGAAGAAGTGATGCACCGGCGCCGCTCGGAGCGCGGTCGCGGCTCGCGCAGCGGCTGGGCGCTGACGCGCGAGCAGCGCCTGACGTGGCAGGCCGAGCTCCCGCGCGGCAACACCCTCGTCGCCGGAACCCTGTGGAGCGACCCGGAGCGGAAGGAGGTCAGCCTCGAGGAAGGTTACGCCGAGGAGCTCGGCGTGACAGTCGGCGACTCGCTCGCCTTCGACGTGCAGGGCGTGCCGGTCGAGCTCCTCGTGACGAGCCTGCGCTCCGTCGACTGGGCGAGCTTCGCGATCAACTTTTTCCTCCTCGTCGAGCCCGGCGTGCTGGAGGAAGCGCCGCACATGCGCCTCGCCGCTGCGCGCCTCGAGCCGCCGGAGGCCGAGGTGACGCTCCAGAACCGCATCGCGCGCGACTACCCGAACGTCACCCTGCTGCGCATCCGCCCGATCCTCGAGAAGCTCGCGGCGGTGCTCGACCGGATCGCCCTCGGCGTGCGCGCCCTCGGCAGCTTCACGATCGCGACGGGTCTCGTCATTCTCTCGGGCGCGATCGGGGCCACCGCCCTGCGCCGCTCGCGCGAGGCGGCGCTGCTCAAGACCCTCGGCATCACGCGGGCCGGCGTGATGCGGCTCTTCGCGGTCGAGTACTCGCTGATCGGCCTCGCCGCCGGCCTCGTCGGTGCGGCGGGCGCGCTCGTTCTGGCCAACGCGTTCCTCGAGTACGTCCTCGAGCTGGAAACGGAGGTTCCCCTGACCGCTCTTCCCCTGGCCGCGCTCGCGACGGCGGCCATGGCGGCGGCGAGCGGTCTGGCGGCGAGCCAGCGCGCGCTGCAGACCAGGCCGCTGGAGACGCTGCGCGGTTGACCTCTCTCCGGGGCGGTGGACCCGCTTCCCCTCAGGTTCGCCCGCCTTCCGGTCGAATTCTTTCCTGCCATGGCTCGCAACGCCGAGTCCCGCCCGGCGGTCTCGATCGTCATTCCGGCCCGCGACGAGGAGCGCGTCCTGCCGCGGTGCCTCGAGTCGCTGGCGTTGCAGGACTTCCGCGGAGCGCTCGAGATCCTGGTCGTCGCGAACGGTTGCCGGGACCGCACGGCGGAAACGGCCCGCGCGTGGCGCGAACGGCTCGACGAGAGGGGCTTCCAGCTTCGCGTCGCCGAGCTCGAGCAGGCCGGAAAGGCGGCGGCCCTCAACGAGGGCGATCGCCTGGCCACCGGCGAGATCCGCGTCTATCTCGACGGAGACGTGGAGCTCTCTCCCAACGGCGTCTCCGAAGTCGTTCGAGTCTTCGAGACGAAGCCGCAGGTGGGCTTCTGCGCGCCGCGGCTTTGCGTCGCGCCGGCGAAGTCGCTCGTCACGCGGGGCTACGCGCGGATCTGGAGCGGGTTGCCCTACGTGGAGAGGGGCGGGCTCGGCTGCGGCTTCTACGCCGTTTCCCGCGCCGGCCGAGAGCGTTGGGGCGCCTTTCCGCCGATCATCTCCGACGACAAGTTCGCCCGCCTGCACTTCGATCGCGATGAGCGCGCCGTCGCGGAAGAAGCCTGCTTCGAGGTCTTCATGCCCGAGGGGCTCAGGGAGCTCCTTCGGGTGCGCAGCCGCTGGTGCCGCGGGAACCGGGAGCTCGCCGATCGCTTCCCGGAGCTCGCGACCCGCGACGAGAGCCGCTACGGAACGCTCTTCTCCCACCTCCTCCGGCGGCCGAAGCTCTGGATCCACGTACCCGTCTTCTTCGCCGTCTATGCGCTCGCCTCTTGGTTGGCGTATTCCAAGCGCGGCGTCGGCATCGCGATGTGGGAGCGTTCCACCCGCTCGCGCCGACTGCGGCGGAAGGGGAACGGCGCGCCACGGCGCTCGGAGGCGAGAAGGACTGGCATCTCTTCCACGTCGTCGCGAGGAAGCGCTAGAGGCCCGGCCGACAAAGGCCGATTTCTGGGAGGCCGATCGAGACGACTTCGGTCTCGTGGAATCGCCGGATTCGGGCGGTCAGGCCGAAGGCT
>JANQEJ010000324.1 GCA_028278425.1 Planctomycetota bacterium
CCATTCGTCTACGTTTCCGCCCTTCGATTCCGGCAAAACGCGACGGTTCGGTGGCGGAAACGTAGACGAATGGCTGCGGCACCGTACGACAACCCTCGAGGAGCTCGGCCAGTGGGCGATCCGCTTCTCGCCGCGCGTGGCGCTCGACCCGCCGGACGGATTGCTCTTCGACGTCGGCGGCAGCGAGCGGCTCTTCGGCGGCGAGGAGAAGCTCGCCGGCGCGATCGTTGACGCCTTCGAGAAGCTCGGCTTCCGCGCCCGCGCGGCGGTGGCGAGCACGATCGGCTGCGCCTGGGCGGTGGCGCGTTACAGGCAACTCGTTTCGGTTCCCTTGGGTGGGGAGCGGAACGCGCTCGCGCCGCTCTCGATCGAAGCGCTGCGGCTCGAGCCGGAGACCGTCGAGGGGCTCGTCGAGCTCGGCATCGAGACCGTGGCCCATCTCTACGAGCTCGAGCGCGACGACCTGCCCGCGCGCTTCGGCGGCGAGCTCCTCCTGCGGCTCGACCAGGCGCTGGGCGCGGCGCTCGAGCCGTTGGAGCCGCTGCGTCCGACGTTCCCGCCCTGCGCGGCGTTCGAGCTCGAAGCTCCGGTCGAGCTCCAAGCGACGATCGCCGAGCTGGAGCGGCTCCTCGGGGAGCTCACCGAGGAGCTCGAACGCCGCGGGGAGGGCGCGTTGCGCCTGGAGTGCGAGCTGCAGTGCGCGCAGGCGCCGCCGGTGCGCGAGGTCGTGATGCTGAGCCGCCCGAACCGCGACTTCGCGCACCTCCGGTCGTTGCTCCTGCCGCGCATCGAGCGCGCGCAGCTCGGCTTCGGCGTCGAGCGCGTCGAGCTCCGCGCACCGCTCACCGCCGCTGAGCCGGGCCGCCAGGTCGAGCCGTGGGAGAACGGCGAGCGCGCGCACGAGCGCGCGCTCGGCGAGCTTCTCGACACCCTGTCCGGCCGCCTCGGACGCGAGCGAATCCTCGATCTGGACGTCGTCGAGTCGCACCTTCCCGAGGAGGCCTTCCGCGCGCGGCCGTGTCAGGAGGTCGCGCGCCGCCGCACGGGCACGCCGCGGATCGCGCCGCTCGCGCGCCCGTCGCGGCTCTTCACGCCGCCCGACCCGGCCGCGGTCGACGCGGATCTCCTGCGCTGGCGCGGCCGGACGTGCCGGCTCGTGCAACGCTTCGGGCCCGAGCGGATCGAGCCGGCCTGGTGGATCGACGGCGTCGCGTCCGCGCGCGACTTCTTCCGCGTCGAGGACGAGGACGGCCGCTGGCTCTGGCTCGCGCGCGACGCGAGCGAGCGCTGGTTCGTGCACGGAGAGTGGAGTTGAGGCGGTGCCGGAGCACCCGCACGCGAAGTTCTGGAGGCGTACGGTGCCGCAGCAATTCGTCTACGATTCCGCCGCCGAATCGCCACGTTTCGCCGGGGGCGAAGAGCGAAATCGTAGACGAATTGCTGCGGCACCGTACGCCGAGCTCCACGCCGTCTCGAACTTCACCTTCCTGACCGGCGCGAGCCATCCCGAGGAGCTCGTGCAGACCGCGGCGGAGCTCGGCTACCGCGCGATTGCGGTCACCGACACGAACACCTTCGCCGGCATCGTCCGCGCGCACGTGGCCGCCGACGAGGCGGGCATCCCGCTCGTCGTCGGCTGCCGGCTCGTCTTCGCGAGCGAGCCGGCGTCGGTGCTCGTCTACCCGACCGACCGCGCGGCCTACGGGCGGCTCTGCCGGCTTTTGACCGTCGGCAAGCGCCGCGCGGCGAAGGGCGAGTGCCACCTCTCCGTCGACGACCTCTTCGAGCACGAGGCGGGCCTGCTCGCCGTCGTCGCGCCGCCGTACGCGCACGGGGAGCTCTCGGCGCTCGACGACGCGTTCGCGGGGATGGTGCACCGGCTCGCGAGCGTGTTCGCCGACGACCGGCTCTCGCTCGCGGCGCCGCTCTACTTCGGGCCGGACGACCGCGGCTGGCTCGCGCGCCTCGCGCGGATCGGGGAGCGCGCCGCGGTTCCGCTGGTGGCGACCGGCGACGTGCACTACCACGCGCCGGAGCGGCGCGCGCTCCAGGACGTTCTGACCTGCATCCGCGAGCGCTGCACGATCGACGAGGCGGGGCTGCGGCTCTTTCCCAACGCCGAGCGCTACCCGAAGCCGGCCGCGGAGCTCGCGCGGCTCTACGCGGACTACCCCGAAGCGATCGAGCGCACGGTCGCGGTCGCGGAGCGCGCGACCTTCCGACTCGACGAGCTCTCGTATCAGTATCCAGATGAGATCTGCCCCCGCGGCCGGACGCCGATGCGACACCTGATCGAGCTCACGCGGGAAGGCGCGGCCGAGCGCTACCCCGCGGGCGTGCCCGCCGGGGTGCAGCGGAAGATCGAGCACGAGCTCAAGCTGATCGACCAGCTCGACTACGCGCCGTACTTCCTGACGGTGCACGACCTCGTCGTCTTCGCGCGTTCCCGCGGGATCCTTTGCCAGGGCCGCGGAGCGGCGGCGAACTCCGCGGTCTGCTACTGCCTCGGCGTGACCGCGGTCGACCCCGACCGCATCGACCTCCTGTTCGAACGCTTCGTCAGCAAGGAGCGCAACGAGCCGCCGGACATCGACATCGATTTCGAGCACGAGCGGCGTGAGGAGGTCATCCAGTACATCTACGGGAAGTACGGCCGCGAGCGCGCGGCGCTGACCGCGGAGGTGATCTCCTACCGCGGGCGCAGCGCGGTGCGCGACGTCGGCAAGGCGCTCGGGTTCTCGCTCGACTGCATCGACCAGCTCGCGAAGGACCTCGATTGGTGGCACTCGGACGTGGGGGAGGACCGCCTGCGCGCGATGGGCCTCGACCCGAAGGATCCGACGATGAAGCGCTTCGTCGCGCTCGTGCAGCAGATCCTCGGCTTCCCGCGCCACCTCTCGCAGCACGTCGGCGGGTTCGTGATCACGCAGGGCCCCTTGTGCGAGCTCGTCCCGATCGAGAACGCCGCGATGCCCGACCGCACGGTGATCGAGTGGGACAAGGACGACATCGACGCGATGGGGATGCTCAAGGTCGACGTGCTCGGCCTCGGCATGCTGACCTGCGTGCGCAAGGCCTTTGAGCTCCTCAACCGTCACGAGAACCTCGGGCTCGACCTGCACACGATCCCGGCGGAGGATCCCGCCGTCTACGACATGATCTGCGCGGCGGACACGGTCGGCGTGTTCCAGATCGAGTCGCGCGCGCAGATGTCGATGCTCCCGCGGCTGCGCCCGCGCGAGTTCTACGACCTCGTGATCGAGGTGGCGATCGTCCGCCCCGGGCCGATCCAGGGCGACATGGTCCACCCGTACCTGCGGCGGCGGAACGGCGAGGAGGCGGTGACGTACCCGAGCGAGGAGGTCCGCCGCGTGCTCGGCAAGACGCTCGGCGTACCGCTCTTCCAGGAGCAGGCGATGGCGCTCGCCGTGGTCGGCGGCGGCTTCTCGCCCGGCGAGGCGGACGAGCTGCGCCGCGCGATGGCGGCGTGGAAGCGCAAGAGCGAGCGGTTGGAAGAGCTCTGCCGCGGGCTGATGCACGGCCTCGTGCGCAACGGTTACTCCGCCGACTTCGCGAAACGCCTCTTCGACCAGATCATGGGCTTCGGCGAGTACGGCTTCCCCGAGTCGCACGCCGCGAGCTTCGCGCTGATCGTGTACGTCTCCGCGTGGTTGAAGAAGCACCATCCCGCCGCGTTCGCCGCTTCGCTGATCAACAGCCAGCCGATGGGCTTCTACGCGCCGGCGCAGATCGTGCGCGACGCGCGCGAGCACGGCGTCGACGTGCGGCCGGTGGACGTCAACAAGAGCACGTGGGACTGCACGCTCGAGCCGGGCGACGGCGGCTGGGCTTTGCGGCTCGGCTCACGGCTGGTGAAGGGCCTGGGCCAGCCCGACGCCGACGCGGTGGCGGACGCGGTGCGGCGCTACGGTCCCTTTGCCGGCATCGAGACGCTCCACGCCGCGAGCGGCGCGCGCGCCGCGTCCTTCCGCCGCCTCGCCTACGCCGACGCCTTCTCTTCGATGGGCCTCGACCGCCAGCGCGCGCTGTGGGAGGTGCGCGCGCTGCGCGACGACGGCGGTCCGCTCCTGCCGCCTGCGACCCGGCCGTCCAAAGCGCCGCGCCTGCCCGAGGTTCCGTTGTTCAAGCGGGTGCTGCACGACTACGCGGCGACGACGCTCTCGCTGAAGGCGCACCCGATGTCGTTCGTGCGCGAGCAGCTCGACCGCCTGGAGGTCGCTCCCGCCGCCCGCTTCCGCGACGAGTCGCTCTTCCCGCACGGCCGATCCGCGTCGACCGCCGGCCTGGTCCTCGTCCGCCAGCGCCCCGGCACCGCCAAGGGCATCATCTTCATGACGCTCGAGGACGAAACCGGCATCTCCAACCTGATCGTCCACCCCGAGATCTTCGAGCGCGACCGCGAAGCCGCCCGCCACGCCTCCGCCGTCCTCGCCCACGGCCGCATCGAGCGCGCGGGCGAAGTAGTGCACCTCCACGTCTCGAAGATCGAGAGCCTGGATGGCGCGATGCACGACCTGACGGCGAGGAGTCGGGACTTTCACTGATTCGGTCCGAGGCCTTCTTGCGCCACACGGAGAGCGAACAGCTAGCGAGAGTCAGCGAGCAGAGACTCATGGTATCGAGCTACCTCGACACTCCTTGAGTAGGGTCTCGCACCTTGGTTGCGGGCGAAGTACGCTCCCGGGGCACCCCTGGAGGGGCGCCCGTCATGATTCGACGAGCCCTCGGTCTCGATCCGCAGAGTCTGACCTACGACTCCGTCTGCGGAGCCCTATGCCTTGGAACGCCCGACGCACTCGAAGAGTCTGAATACCTTGATTTTAAGAAGGCGGTCTCCACAGAGAGACCCGAACTTGCTCGCGATGTGTGCTCGTTCGCCAATCGGGGCGGAGGTGTATTGCTCTTCGGAGTAGACGAGACCGGAGGTAGGGCAGTGGCGGTCACACCTCTCGCTCTCGAGCAGCGCGACAGCCTCCAGCAGTCGCTGAACACGCTCGTCCAGCCAGCAGTTCCCGGACTCAGATGGCATACCCTCGCGGACTCTCCGAACGGCACGACGGGGCTCATTCTTCTAGAAATCCCTCCGTCGCCGCTTCGGCCACACGCAGTAGTCCACAAGAGACAGCCCATCGAATACTGGCTTCGACTCGGTGACCGAAAGGAGCGGATGGGGGAGGCTGAAGTTGAGCGCGCCTACCGCGAGCGAGTTAGCTCCCTCCTTGCCACCGAAGAAGCGCTTGGGCGAGCTGCCGAGAAGGCAACTGTTGCACATGAGCTCGGCTGCTTGTGGCTCGCGGCAACTCCACTCCACTGGCCCCGGCGCATTTGGGCGAAGCCAAGGGATGGTCTAAACCGCATGGACGACCTCTTACGAAATCCGGCTCTCAAAATGGACTGGATGCAAATGCAGCGGTCAGTCGTGGGCGACCATCACGAGTGTCGATTCCGGCGAGTAGTCGCAATGGGGGCGCGGCGGTGGGGAGACTCACCTAGCACCGAGACGTTCTTGCTCACCGATCACGGCCTTCTCCTTCTCACCGAACCCCTCGCAGCTATTCCAGATGAGGTCAGCGCCCAGTTGGGCTCCTCCCCCAAGACACCGTTGCCACGGCTCGACCACTTTGCACTGGCCAGCTTCAGCGCCCTCTTTCTCGTTGCTGTGCGCGAAGTCTACGCCGCCTTCGACATCTGGGGGGAAGTCGCGCTGCGCTTCGGTCTCAGCTTCGCTGGCAACGTCGTATGGATGAGTTGGCGCCCAACCGAGGTGCACGGAACTCTCGAGGAACCATTGCAGTACGACCTAACTGCCTCTACTGAGGAACTCGAGGATCCTTCTTTCCTCGGACGACGCGTCGGGGAAATCTACGAGCAGACCATAGCGGCGTTCGGTGAGCGGCTTGCCATCCATGATGGGCCGGCCGACAAGGACGGGAGGATCAAGCTGACGTTTCTCTACGGAAGCTCGTCGCCTGACCAACGGCGCAAGACTTGGGAACCGACGCGCCTGGCTTTCGACTAGCCACTGCTCGGAGCTAAAGACGACCAACTTCGAGCTCAAGACCCCTGATGAGGGATCTCCACTGTGGCATCCGGTGCTCTCACACTGCCCCCGCCCTGACGGGCTCTACGGTCGGCCCGGAGATCGTCTCCCTCATCGGGACGAATCCCACTCGGAAGGATCGCGGCCGACCCACATCAACTGGGATCGCTTGATCTCCTTCATCAACGCGATGCTCGACTGCATCTGGAAGAGGAACATCTTCGCCCAGCCGATGCCGATCATCGCCCACAGGAAGATCGTGGCGTAGAGGATCAGCATCTTCGTGCTCTCCGACTTCCAAAAGCTCCAGCCCGCCCAGAAGGCGACCGCGCCCATGAACGCGACGGCGAACCAGGACATGAACCGCACGACGCGGTCGCGGCGCTCGAACTTGTCGACCGACGCTTGCAGCGCCTCGCGCCCCGGGGAGGGATCGAAGGGCTCGTCGCCGACGAAGGCCTCTTTGATCATCTCGGTGAACTCGTTCATCGTTCCGTCCTTTCCAGGATCTCTTTCAGTTGCTTGCGCGCGTGGTGGAGGCGGGACTTCACCGTGCCCTCGGGGATGCCGAAGACCTCGGCGAGCTCCCAGAGCTCGAAGTGCTCGAGGTAGCGCAGCGAGACCAGCGCGCGCTGCTCGCCCGGCAACCGGGCGAGCGCGGCGCGCAGCCACGCCACGGCCTCCTCGCGTTCCGTTCGTTCGCCGTCGTCTTCCGGCAGCGCGTCGAGCGCTTCCGGAGCGACCTGTTCTTCCGATCCCGTGCGGCGCAGCCGGTTCGTGGCCGCGCGGGTGACGATCGTGTACGCCCAACGCCGGAACGCGCCCGGGTCGCGGAGCTTCCGGATGCCGCGCGTCACGGCCATCCAGCTCTCCTGCACGAGGTCCCAGGCGGCGTCCTCGCGTCCGGTCAGCCGGTACGCGTGACGCCACAGCCGTTCCTGCCAGCGCTGGGCGAGCTGCTCGAACGCCCGGCGGCTGCCCTGCTGCACGCGCAGGACCAGAAGGTCGTCCAGCACGCGCTCGCGGGTGTCGCCGGGTTTCAGGTTTCGAACCGCCACCCCCCTGGTCGCGCGGGGTATCGGGACGTTCAAACGTTGTCGGAAATCTCGGTCGCCGCGAACAGCGCGGGGGCCGCGGGTACCCTGGAGGGATGGTGCCGAAAAGCGTCGTCGTGGGCGGTGGGATCGTCGTCGTGCTCGCCGCCGTCGTCTGGTTCGCCTGGAGCGGGCCGGGCGCGACCGAGGACGCGGAGCGAGGCGGCGCCGCGGCGC
This sequence comes from Planctomycetota bacterium, assembly GCA_028278425.1. GTDB lineage: Bacteria > Planctomycetota > UBA1135 > UBA1135 > JANQEJ01. The sequence goes on from JANQEJ010000324.1 coordinate 7,333, forward strand.
CGCGCACCGGCGTGCGGCCGCGGGGAGGGGAGGCGCCCCGCGCTACCGATCTGGCG
>JANQEJ010000014.1 GCA_028278425.1 Planctomycetota bacterium
GAATCGAAGCCCTGGTGAATGGCGGCCGTAACTATGACGGTCCTAAGGTAGCGAAGTTCCTTGTCGGGTAAGTTCCGACCCGCATGAAAGGCGTAACGACTGGGGCACTGTCTCAACAGCAGGCTCGGCGAAATTGTAGTCGTGGTGAAGATGCCACGTTCCCGCATCAAGACGGAAAGACCCCGTGAACCTTTACTACAGCCTGATATTGGGGCTTGTCCTGTTGTGCGTAGGATAGGTGGGAGACGTCGAAGCCGGCCTTTAGGGGTTGGTGGAGTCACTGGTGAAATACCACTCTCAGCATGATAGGTCTCTAACGCGGCACCGTGAATCCGGGTCGCGGACAGTGTCAGGTGGGTAGTTTGGCTGGGGCGGTCTCCTCCTAAAAGGTAACGGAGGAGCGCGATGGTGCACTCAGCGCGGTTAGCAATCGCGCGTAGAGCGTAAGGGTAGAAGTGCGCTTGACTGCAAGAGATATAGCTCGAGCAGGCACGAAAGTGGGCCCTAGTGATCTGGCGGATTCCGAGTGGAAGGGCCGTCACTTATCAGACAAAAGGTACTCCGGGGATAACAGGCTGATCTCCCCCAAGAGTTCATATCGACGGGGAGGTTTGGCACCTCGATGTCGGCTCGTCGCATCCTGGGGCTGAAGGAGGTCCCAAGGGTTTGGCTGTTCGCCAATTAAAGCGGCACGTGAGCTGGGTTTAGACCGTCGTGAGACAGGTCGGTCCCTATCTGGTGTGGGTGTAGGATGGTTGCGGAGGTTTTCCCCTAGTACGAGAGGATTGGGGAGGACGACCCTCTGGTGCGCCAGTTATCACGCTAGTGGTACCGCTGGGTAGCTAAGGTCGGAACGGATAAGCGCTGAAAGCATCTAAGCGCGAAGCCTTCTCCAAGACGAGCCATCCCCATTAGTCCCCTGGAAGACGACCAGGTTGATAGGCCGGCGGTGTAAGCGCAGCAATGCGTTCAGCTTACCGGTACTAATCGGACGATTGGCTTAACCACCTTTTCCCACGTTGTTCGGCCCGCTTCGGCGGGAGCGAGCGGCGCGGGAAACGGTTGCTCTCGCGTCTCGCGCGTGGAGAGTCCTTGTTCCCGATTCACCTGTCCTTCAGCTCGATCCGCCGGTTCCGGACGCGGCGATCGAGAGGCATTCCCGGTGACCACAGGTACCTGGCCATACCCGTTTCCATCCCGAACACGGTCGTCAAGCAGGTACCGCCGATGATATTGCTTCGCGCGAGAAAGTAGGTATCGCCGGGTTTTCTCAGCCCCGGCGGGCTCAGGCCCGCCGGGGCTCTTTTCATTTCGGAGCGCCTGGACGCGGGGTCCCGGGGCGCGGGACCAGGGCCGCCCGCGCACAACTTCGGAGCCGCCGCGCCACAGGATCTCGGGTGCGGGAAAGCGCTCTCGCCGTACGCGCGCGACGCTCAAGGGGTTGCTGTTCGCCAGCCGACCGCGGAGCAGGAGACGTGCCCTCATGCTCTTCGGTGAATACTTGTTGCTGCGCTGTCTGGTCGACGAGGAGACGTTGCTCGAGGCCCTCGGCGATCAGGTGCGCGACCGTCCCTTTCTCGGAGAGCTCGCGGTGCGGGAAGGCTACATGAGCCCGTGGGACGTCTACCGCGTCATCAACAAGCAGCGCAACACGCGCCGCTACTTCGGCGACATCGCCATCGAGATGGGGCTCGTGTCGGAGGAGGAGATGGATGACTTGATCCAGCTTCAGGCGAAGGCGACCCTTCCGCTCGGCGAGGTCCTTGTGAAGAAGGGGACGTTGACGCGCGAGGGCCTCGATCAGCTCTTGGCGGACTTCGACGAGCTGAAGAAGAAACGGGAGGACGACGGACGGGCTGCTTAGCCCGGAAAGAAAGGACCGCCGAGAGGAGCAGAGGATCGCAGCATCGGTAACGGCTACGAATGCCTCCGGAACGAGGAGAGCAGGGGGGAGTGCGACACCCCTGCCTCCTCTCAGTACCGGCGAATCACTCCAATGACGACGCCGCGGATCTCGACCTCGCGCACGAAGATCGGTTCCATCGACGCGTTGGCGGGCTGGAGCCGGACCCTGCCATCCGGCTCCTCGTAATAGCGCTTGAGCGTAGCTTCCTCGTCGGGCAGCACGGCCACGACCGTCTGGCCGTTGAAGGCGTTGTTGCGCCGCTCCACCACGACCAGGTCACCGTCCTGGATCGCGTCCTCGACCATGGAGCTGCCCTTGACGCGCAGGACGTAGACGTCCTTGCCTGGAGGCGCGAGCTCGTCGAAGTCCAGCGTCTCCGGCTCTTCCAGCGTCTCGATCGGCGCGCCCGCCGCGATCGTGCCGAGCACCGGCAACCCGGCCGCGGCTTCGCCGGCCGGCCTTGCCGGCTCGGCGGGGAAGAGTCCGCGACTGATGCCTTTCTTGGCCCGCAGCAGGACACCCTTGCGCTCGAGCTCCTTCACATGCCCGAAGATCGTGACCTTGTTGATCCCGAAGTTCTGGGCGACCTCCTCGAGCGTCGGGCTGATCCCATGCTCGCCGTGGTAGGCCTGGTAGAAGTCGAGGATTTCGCGCTGTCGCCGGGTGAGCGGGACCTGGGCGGGCATGCGTTAGACGAAGAAGGTGGTGGCGATCAGGGCGGCGAAGAAGACGTAGGAGAGGGCGTCCTGACGGGCGTGTTGGAGAAGAGGTGCCATGGTGCCGCGTGGGTTCGTCGGGGGGGAGGGTCGGTTGCAGGAAGGTCGGGGAGTTAGGGCTCGACGGACGACTTCGGGGGGTGGGGGAGATGCCGTCCGCCGAAGACCCTAACAACGCCCTAATCGTATATCGGCAGGGCCGGCCCGAACAAGACCCTAACTCCCAAAAAATCCGGGACTGTCGGCTTCGCTCAATCCTGCGGGAATAGCCCTTGACGGCTATTGAGCCATGTTGCATGATAAGGGCATGGCAAGAAAGCAAGGACGCCCCGCCCAAGCCAAGTCCCGAATCGTCGCCAAGCTCCCACTCGCCTGCGCCGACGAGGACGCCGCCGTTGCCTTCCTGGAGGAGATGCGCTGGGGCAAAGACGCCCCCGCCTGCCCCACCTGCGGCTCCATCGGCTCCACCTACCCGATGCTCAACCGGAAGACCAAGGAGCGCGGGCCGCGCTACCTGTGGCGCTGCAAGGCCAAGGGGACGGATGGGAAGAAGTGCAATCGACAGTTCACCGTCCGCGTGGGGACCGTCTTCGAGGACTCCAAGATCCCGCTCCGGCATTGGTGCTACGCCTTCTGGGCCGCCTGCGCCTCCAAGAAGGGCGTTTCCGCGCTCCAGATCAAGCGCCAGACCGGGCTCTCCTACGAGTCCGCGCTGTTCATGATGCACCGCATCCGCTGGGCGATGGCTGACGACCGCGACACCCCGCCGAAGCTCAAGGGCGTGGTCGAGGCCGACGAGACCTGGGTCGGCGGCAAGCCCCGCCACCGGCACAAGCGAAACCGCGGGCGCTACGCCGAGCGGAAGGTCCCCGTCATGGTGCTGGTCGAGCGCAAGGGCGACGCCCGCGCCATGCCCATCGAGCGGGTCGATTCCGGCACGCTCCAGAGCGCCATCGTCGAGAACGTGGACCCAGCCAGCTCGACGCTGATGACTGACGAGAACAAGGGCTACCCAGCCGTCGGGCGGCGTTTCGCGGGCGGACACTTCACCGTGACCCATTCAAAGGGCGAGTACGTCCGGGGGCTCGCGCACTCCAACACGGCCGAGTCCTTCTTCTCCCTGTTCAAGCGGGGCCTCATCGGGACCTTCCATTCGGTCTCCAAACGCCACCTACACCGCTACGTCTCGGAATTCGAGTTTCGCTGGAACACCCGGGACATGGAGGACGGGGAGCGCACGATGGCGGCGATCCAGAAAGCCCAGGGGAAGCGGCTCATGTACCGCGCCCCGAAGAAGCGCCCCGCCTAGTCTTCGGCGGGCTCGTCGTCCTTCTCGCGCCGCTCGCGCCCGCGATCCGGCCATCCGCCGGGCGGCGGTTCCTTCTCCATCGCCTTCTTCATGGCGTCGGTCCAGTCGCCGTCGATCTTGACGCGCTCGGGCTCGGGACCCGGCTTCTTCTTCTCGTCGCCCACTACCCAAACGGTAGGCGAAGGAGGGCTCGAGTTGAAGAGTTGATGCAAATAGAAAGACGGCTGGCACCTGGATCCCGAGAGATCCAAATGCCAGCCTGTCGTGCGTGAGGGGGCGTGAGGATGGTTCCTCGGGCCTGGCTTCGCACCTGCGCCTCGGGGGTTCGATTCCCCCCGCCTCCACACATCAAGCGCGCCCGTGGTGAAACTGGTAGCCACGCTCGACTTGGAATCGAGTGCTCCTCACCGAGCGTGCCGGTTCGACTCCGGCCGGGCGCACCTTGCTCTATGTGGCCGTCTAGGGCCCTTCTCGGGCCTTTCTGGTCCGTTTCGGCCGCGGCGTCATCGTCGTCTTCCTTCGGGGTTGCAGTCGGCTTCTCCTAGCGAGCCCCCGTCCCTGGAGGCCCTAAGGGGCACCCTATCGGGTGTCCCTACAGGAATACTGTACGCCGCATAGGAGCCGGAGCAGCGGGAAAATTTCCCGCTCGTTCCCGGAGATTCCCGGACCCCGCCCCGGGCCCTGAGGGCTGGATCACCTCGTTTTCAGAGAGCCCCAGGGACCTCGCCCCAGGATTGAGCCAAGTCTACACTCCCGAAAAAATCCGCCCGCCAAGGGCTAGAATGCGCGCTCGGGCCACCTGAGCCCGCTCACGTGAACGAACGGATCGACCTCGACCTCAACCGCCGTCTGCTCGCCTTCGATCCGCGCCGGGTACCGCGCTATCGCTTCGACGTGCTGGTCGTCGGCGGGGGCGCTTCCGGGGGAGCGGCCGCGCTGGCGGCGGCGGAGGGCGGTGCCGACGTGGCCGTGCTGACGAAGGCCGACCTGCGGGAGTCCAACACCGTCTACGCCCAGGGCGGCGTAGCGGCCGTGCTGGACCCGGACGACTCCTTCGGCGCGCACGTGGCCGACACGCTCGCGGTGGGCTGCGGACTGTCCGAGCCCGGCGTCGTGGAGGCGGTCGTGCGCGCGGCGCCGGCCGCGATGGATCGCCTCGTGAGCTGGGGTGCGCAGTTCGACCGCGACGCGAGCGGCGGGTTCGACCTCACGCGCGAGGGCGGCCACAGCCACCGCCGGATTCTGCACGCCGGCGGGGACTCCACCGGCGTCGAGATCCAGAGCACGATCACGGGCGCGCTCGAGCGCCACCCGTCGATCACCGCGTTCCCGAACACCTTCTCGCTCGACCTCCTGACCGCCGGGGACGGCCGCGCCGCCGGGCTCGTCGCCACCCGCGACGGCGGCGAGCTCGTTGCCTTCGAGGCGGCGGAGGTCGTGCTCGCCACCGGCGGCGCCGGACAGGTGTACCGCGAGACGACCAATCCGCCGGTCGCCACGGGCGACGGGGTCGCGCTGGGGTTCCGAGCGGGAGCCGTCGTGCGCGACATGGAGTTCTTTCAGTTCCACCCGACGTGTCTCTACATCGCGGGCGCGGCGCGCGTGCTGATCAGCGAGATCGTGCGCGGCGCCGGCGGCGTGCTGCGCGACCGCCACGGCGAACGCTTCATGCCGGAGTACCACCGCGACGCCGAGCTCGCCCCGCGCGACGTCGTCAGCCGCGCCGTCTTCGACCGCATGGTCGCCACCGGCGACACGAGCGTCTCGCTCGATCTCTCCGGCGTGTCGGGCGATCCCCACGAGCGCTTCCCCGGCATCAGCCGCATCTGCCGTTACTTCGGAATCGACATCGCGAGAGACCCGGTACCCGTGCGGCCGGGCGCGCATTACATGATCGGCGGGCTCGCCGTCGACGTCGAGGGACGCACCAACGTCCCCGGGCTGCGCGCGGTCGGCGAGTGCGCGAGCACGGGCCTCCACGGCGCGAATCGCATCGGCTCGAACTCCCTGCTCGAGGCCCTGGTTCTGGGCTGGCGCGCGGGCGAGCACGCCGCCGCCGGAGCGCTCGACGCCCGCGGCGCGACCCACGAGCTCGCCGCCGGCGACACGCAGGAGCCGGCGCCGCCGCCCAGCGGGATTCAGGTCAACATTCAGGACGTGACCTACTCCCTGAAGTCCCTGATGTGGAACCAGCTCGGCGTCCAGCGGACCCGGCGCTTGATGGAGGACGCGCTCGCGAAGATCGACCTCTGGTCCCGCGCGGTGCACGACCTGGCGCCTCCCGAGCCCGTGACCTGGGAGCTCGTCAACATGCTCACCGTCGCCCGCCTCGCGGCGTTCGGCGCGCGCGCGAGGGAGGAGTCGCGCGGGGTCCACTTCCGCTCCGACTTTCCCGAGCAGGAGGCCGCCTGGCGGGCCCACACCGAGATCCGGCCGCGGATCGAGGGCGACCGCGTCGCCGGGGTCGAGATCGCCCGCGTGCCGATGACCCAGCCCGTCACAGCCTGATGGCGAAGGACCCGCGTCCGACGCAAGCGCCGCAGGAGCGCGTCGTCGTCACCGGCGTCCTCTTTCCCGGGCAGCCCGGCGAGCACGGCGGCCCGCTCAACGAAGCGCGCGGGCTCGTCGAAGCCGCCGGCGCCGTCTGCGTCGGCCCCTCGATCGTGCAGCGCCGCCAGCGCCCGCATCCGTCGACGCTCATGGGCAAGGGAAAGGTGGAAGAGGTACGCGAAGCGATCCAGGTCGAGCATCCCGACGCGGTCGTCGTCGACAACGACCTCACGCCGGCGCAGATGCGCAACCTCGAGAAGGCCTGGAACGTGCGCGTGATCGACCGCTCCGAGCTGATCCTCGACATCTTCGCGAACCGCGCGAAGACGCGTCAGGCGAGGCTCCAGGTCGAGCTGGCGCAGATGGAGTACCTGCGGCCGCGCCTGCGCCACATGTGGACGCACCTCGAGCGCACCGAGGGCGCGATCGGCACGCGGGGGCCGGGCGAGACGCAGCTCGAGACCGACCGCCGCATCATCGCCAAGCGGATCCGCGACCTGCGTCGCGACCTCGACGAGATCGAGCGCCGCAAGCAACGCCAGGTGAGTACCCGGTCCGAGCGTTTCACCGTCGGGCTGGTCGGCTACACGAACGCGGGCAAGTCCACGCTGCTGAACCGCCTGACCGGCGCGGAGGAGTTCGTCGCCGACATGCCCTTCGCCACCCTGGACACGCGGACGCGGCAGTGGACGCTGCCCGACGGCCGCCTCGTGCTGCTCTCCGACACCGTGGGATTTCTCCAGCGCCTGCCGCACCACCTGGTGGCGTCGTTCCACGCGACTCTCGAGGAGGCGCTGGCGGTCGACCTCCTGCTGCACGTCGTCGATGCGTCGCACCCCGACGCCGCAAGTCAGATGCGCGCGGTCGAGGAGGTTCTCGCCGGTCTCACGGAGCGCCACGCCGAGCTGCTGGTGTTCAACAAGGTGGACCGGGTCGAGGACCCGATCCGCCTGCACCTCCTGGTCGAGGACCGCCGGGTGGAGGCCGTCCACGTCTCCGCCGTCACGGGCCAGGGCCTCGACCGCCTGGCCGCGGCGGTCGGAGCGCGACTCGATCGGCGCTCCCCCGTGGTCGAGTTGCACGTTCCCATCGAGGACGGCCGCACGGCCGCCGCCGCCCGCGCGGCGGGCGTGGTCCTGGAGGAGCAGGTTCTGGATGGTTCCGAGCTGGTCCTCGCCCTCAAGCTCTCCGAGTGGGCCCTGGGCAACCTGCGCCGGTCCGCCTCCCCCGGGACGCGGTTCGTGATCCGCGAGCCGGCCGCGGAGCCCTTCCTGCGAGCGGAAGAGGGCTGAGGGCCCGCCCGCCCGTCCACAACTTCGGGCGCTTTCGCTCAGCTTCCCCTACACGGAAACCCGAAGTAGCTCTGCAACAGGTCGCCGGAACTCGGGAGCGCTCCGGCCGCCCAACGACCATGAAACTCTTGCCTACACGCGCTCCCTTGCGAGGGAGGATTGACCGAACCGCGGGGTTCACGCTCGCCGACGTCGTCGTGGCCATGCTGCTCCTCACGATGGCGGCCGGCGGCTTGACCGGCGCGGTGACGCACGGCCTCCGGCTGAACCGCGTCAACGAGGAGACCGCGGCCGCCGACGAAGCCGCGCGCGCGATGGTCGAGCAGATCCAGGCGACCCCGTTCGACCAGCGCTTCGCCGTCCACAGCGCGCAGCCCGACTTCGCGGTGCCGCGGCTGAACGTGCAGAAGGACGACGAGGACGGGATGGCCGGGAAGATCCTGTTTCCGACGATCGACGGAGAGCTCCGGGAGGACGTCGTCGACGCCAACCTCGGGATGCCGCGCGACCTGAGCGGCGACGGCATCCAGGACGTGCAGGACCACTCCGGCGACTACGTGTTATTGCCGGTGACCGTCCGGATCGAATGGACGGGCCCGTCGGGCGATCGCTCCCACCAGGTCCACTTGCTGATGGTGCAATGAGGGCGCGCACCGGGAAGAGCACCACCGCGGGCATGACCCTCATCGAGGTCATGATCTCCACCGGGCTGCTCTTCGCCGTGATCGCGGCGGCGGCCTCCCTGGCGATGAGGGCCTCTTCCACGTACGAGCAGGGCGCGGCGCGGGCCGACGTGGACCAGCGCGCGCACCGGGCGATCCAGTTGATCGTGCGCGAGTTCGCGGACGCCGGTCGCGCGGGGTTGACGCCGGAACCCCTCGCGCCGCTGGGGAGCGCGACGCTCGACTACCGCCGGGCCGACGGATTCAACGGGACCGTGACCTTTGGACCGCAGATGCGGATCGCGCTAGAGATGGAGAACACCGAGCTCGACAACGGGCTCGACGACGACGGAAACGGTCTGGTGGACGAGCGCCGGGTCGTGCGCATCGAGAATCCCGGCGCCCTGGACGAGCGGCGCAAGGTGATCTGCCACGACGTCGCCGAGTACCTGGGCGGCGAGGAGCCCAACGGCGTCGACGACAACGGAAACGGCCTGATCGACGAGCGGGGACTCTCGTTCGAAGTGCAGGGCGACGTGCTAACGATTCGGCTCACGCTGGAGGCGATGGGCGAGGGCGGGATACGCCTCGAGCGGACCGTCCAGACCTCCGTTCGGGTGCGGAACTGATGCGGGGAATGCGAATGACGAACGAGAAGCGAGGCAGCGCGTCGGTAGCGGTCCTGTTCCTGGTGATCGCGATGCTCGGCATCTCCGGCGCCGTTCTCCTGGTGTCGACGCGCAACAAGGGCGAGCAGAAGGCGACGGTGGAGCGGAACCACTCGCTCTACGCCGCGAGCTCGGGCGTGTCGCACGCGGTCACGAACCTGCACGCCGCCGTCAAGGGCGACGTGGGGAGCGAGGAGAACCAGATCGAGTTCTCCGGCGGCAGCTACTGGGCCGACGTCACCGACAACGGCGACGGCACCTACACGGTGCTCTCGGTCGGCACGGTGCGGCGCAACAAGAGCGCGGTCGAGGCCGTGATCGACACCTCGGGGGCCGGCATCTACAACAACGCGATCTTCGCGGGCAACAGCTCCGACGACCCGTTGTACGAGCTCGAGCTCGGAGGATCGGGAGGCCAGGCCGACGAGGTCCACGGCAACGTCTACAGCGGGCAGGACGTGGTCGTCGACGGCGACGCCGACGTCGACGGCGTCATCCGCGCCAAGGGCGACATCGAAGGCGCGTACGGCGAGGAGGGCTCCTACCAGGCGATTCCCGACCTCGCCATGATGAACTACGAGACGACGGCGGACTTCGACGTGGCGGCCAACTTCGAGTCGGCCACGTGGCAGTGGGACAACGCCGGCGGCTGGGCGTTGCAGCTCCCCGAATCGGACCCGGCCCACGTGTTCCGGAAGAATCCGTCCAACCGCTGGAGCGAGAAGAGCTCGACCGTCAAGGACGACTACTTTCTCGAGGATCCGTACGAGCCGGTTCGCGCGGACTGGGATCAGGACGGCAGCGACGCCTTCCGCTCGAGCTTCTCGGGGATCAGCGGCGAGCCCGGCCCGAACAGCAACAAGAAGGTCTTCTTCATCGACGGCAACCTCTGGCTGCACAACAAGCAGAGCTTCTCCCTCGGGATCAAGCACAACGAGCCGAACGGCGTGCAGATCACGATCGTCGCCAAGGGCAACATCTACTTCGGCGACAACTTCTTCTACGAGGACGACAACAAGGACGGCCTCGCCTTCATCGCGATGAAGGACTCCGAGGTGGAGGACAGCGGCAACATCTACTTCGGCGACCCGGTCTTCGGCACGCTGCAGCAGATGCACGCCTTCATGTACGCCGAGAACAACTTCTACGACGTCAACCTGGACGCGTCCGGCTCCAGCGAGGTGTACCTCAAGGGCAACATGACCGCCGGCAACCAGGTCCTGATCGAGCGCGACTGGGGCAGCAGCCACACCAAGCTGACGGTCGACTTCGACGACCGCATCGCCACGGGCGCGCTTCAGATGCCCGCCCTGCCGCCGCAGAGCGGAGCCGAAGGCAACTCCTTCCGCGTCGTGTCGTGGCGCAGGGTGCCGGTGCCGTGAGAACCGCTCTCGTCGCCGCGCTGCTCGCCGCTCCGGCCGCGGCGGCCGGAGATCGGATCGAGGACGTCAGCGCGGTGCTGCGGCAGCGCTCCGACGACGCGCGGACGGAGGACGACGTGGCCTTCGAGCTGGCCGGCCTCGGCCGCGAATCCGTCCCGGTCCTGTTCACGCTCGTGACGGGCGAGGTGTACGACGCCATCGATCCCGAGCTCTTCTCCGAGCCGGACGCCTGGCGGGTCCCGCCGGACCGCTTCGGCGCGGTGGGGGAGGCGGCGCTGGTGCTGCTCCCGGCGTCCAGCGTGGTCCGCCACGTCGGCGTGCGCGTGCGCGCCGAAACCGAGCTCGGCGTACGGCTCGCCGGTGTGCGGGTGCTCGGGCTCGTCGGCTCGGCCGAAGGCCTTCCGCCGCTCGTCGAGGTGCTCCGCGCCCTCGACGGTCCGCAGCTCGGCCAGCGTTACGTCCGCGCTCACTTCGAGCGGGCCTTCGAAGCGATCCTCGTCGACGACCGGGAGGCCTGGAGCGCGCTGGGCGAGCTCCTCGCCGAGCTGGAGGGGATGCCGCTCGGCGTCGCGGTCGACGCGATCGCCGCGACCGGACGCAGCGAGGGGATCGACGCCCTCCTCGCCCTTCTCGGCCGGGACGCCGACCTGGACGTGAGCGTGGTCGAGCGCGTCGCAGCTCTCCGGTCGGCGCGACCCTGGGACGCGCGCTACGACCCCCGCCGCCGCCTTCGCAAGCTCCTGACGGCGGAAGCGGCCTCGCTGCGCGCGGCCGCCGCGGTCGCGGCCGGCCGCGTCAACGACGCCGACGCCGCGCCCGACCTGGTCGACCTCCTCGACGACCGCGAGGCCAGGGTCCGCCGCGCTGCGGCCTGGTCCCTCGCGCGCATGGCGGGGACCGCGGAGCCGGCCGAACCGGAGGCGTGGTGGGCCTGGTACGAAGCCGAGACGAAGTGGCACGAGGAGGCCTTCCACGGGCTCGTCGCCGAGCTCTCCGGCGAGGACGCCGCGCTGGCGCTCGAAGCCTTGCGCACGCTGAGCCGCCATCGGCTCTTCCGCGACGAGGTGGCGGTCGCGCTGGCCGACGCGCTGCCCGATCAATCCTCCGGCGTGGCCCGAGCCTCGTGCGCGGTCTTGCGCGAGCTCGACGCGGCGGCCGCGGTGCCGGGCCTCGTGGTCGCGCTCAACGCCGACGACGCGGAGGTGCGCTGGGCGGTTCACGAGACGCTCGCCGCGCTGACGGGCGAGGAGTTCCCGTGTGACCGCTGGATCTGGACGCGGTTCGTCGATGGCGAGCTGCGCTAGCGCCCTTACGCGGTGAGAGCTTTGGCCTCGCCCTTCTTGCCCTTCTTCTCGCCCGCCGACGCGACGACGTGCGCCTGGAGCCCGCCGCCCTTCTTGGCGGCGCGGGTCTCGAGCCACAGGAGCACCGGGTTGGCGATGAAGATCGTCGAGTAGGTGCCGGTGAGCACGCCGCAGATCATCGCGAAGCAGAAGCCCTCGAGCGTGTTGCCGGTTCCGAAGTTGAAGGCGAAGAGGAGGAACACCGCGAGCAGCGTCGTCATCGACGTGAGCAGCGTTCTCGACAGGGTCTGGTTGACCGAGATGTTGAGGACCTCGGCCAGCGGCTTCTTCATCCGCGGCAGGTTCTCCCGCACGCGGTCGAAGATGACGATCGTGTCGTTCAGCGAGTAGCCGATGATCGTCAGGAAGGCCGCGATCATCGGCAGGTTGATCTCGGTGTTGATCAGCCCCAGCTTGTTGACCAGCGTCAGGACGCCGAGGGTGATCAGGACGTCGTGCGCGAGCGCGGCCACGGCGGCGAAGCCGTAGCTGTACTCCGCGAAGCGGACGCGGATGTAGAGCACGACGACGAACAGGCTCACCACGAGGGCGATGATCGCCTTGTTGCGCAGCTCGCCGACGACCTGCTCGCCGACGACCGAGGAGCTCGGCACCGGCAGCGAGAGATTGAAGGCGGCGCCGTTCGTGTCCTTGGCGTTGTTGAACGCGTTCTGGATGGTGCTCTTGACCACCGACATGGCGAGCCCCGACGTCGAGCGGAGCGTGCCCGAGTAGACGCTCGGCCGGTCGGCCCGGGCGGTCAGCGCGGGCTCTTGGAGCCCCTGTTCGGTGAGCTGCTGGTGGATGTCCGCCACCGGGTGCTCGTCCACGAAGTAGAGCGTCACGTCCCAGTCGGCGAAGGCGCCGTCGAGCCGCGGCTCGGAGACCTCGACGGGCCCCTTCTGGAGCAGGTCGCCCAGGTTGGCGCGGATCTCGCTCTCGAGGATCTTGCTGACGTTTCCCTGCTCCTTCTTGTCCTGGTCGACCTTGAAGGTGGCGCGGAAGGCGGTGTAGGTGTCGCCGCCGGCGCTCGAATCGGTCACCGGCTTCACCGTCGCCGACGCGCCGATCTCGCCCGGGATGTCCTGCACCCGCGAGCGGATGACGTCGATGTCCTGTGCGACCTCGGTGTTGAACTGAACCTCGCCGCCGCCGAGGAAGTCGATGCCGAGCTTGTCCTGGCTGGGGGTGATGATGAAGAAGCCGAGACCGAGGACGACGAGAACCGCCGAGACCGCCGCGCAGATCTTCGCCTTGCTGAGGAAGTTGTAGTTCGCCTTCACCAGCCACGTGCCCATCGGGAAGGCCTTGACGCCGCGCTCGAGCGACCAGTGCACCAGGAGGCGCGTGATGATCAGAGCCGAGATCATCGAGCCGACGATCCCGATCGAGAGCGTGACGGCGAATCCTCGGACGGGGCCGGTACCGACCTTCCAGAGGATGATCGCGGTGAGCAGCGTCGTGATGTTCGCGTCGAAGATCGCGCTGAACGCCTTCTCGAAGCCGGTCTTCGCGGCTTGTTTGACGTTCTGGCCCTTGTCCAGCTCCTCTCGGATCCGGTCGAAGATCAGGATGTTCGCGTCGACCGCCATGCCGACGGTGAGGATGATCCCCGCGATGCCCGGCAGCGTCAGCGTCGCCTGGAGGAACGCCAGGCCGCCCATCAGCATCGTCATGCTGCACGCGAGGGCCACCGCCGCGAACGTGCCGAGGCGGCGGTAATAGAACACCATGAACACGAGCACCGCGAGGACGCCGACGAGGCCGCTGTACATCCCGCGGTCGACGTACTTCTTGCCGAGCGTCGGGCCGACGACTTCCTCGTGCTCGAGCTCGGGTTTGATCGGCAGCGAGCCGGAACGGATCACCGTGATCAGGTCCCGGACCTCCTGCTGCGTGAAACGGCCCTCGATGATGCCGCCGCCGGGCAGCCGCGACTTGATCCTCGCCACGGACTCGATCGAGTCGTTCAGCGTGATCACCAGCGTCCGATCGATGTTGCGGCCGGTGAAGCGGGCGAAGTCACCCTTGCGCGACGGCTTCATCTCGAAGCCGGCCGCGGGGTAGCCGAAGCTGTCCGAGGCGGGGTAGACCTTGGCCACGTCGTTGCCGGCGAAGGTCTCGTTTTCGTCCAGGGGCTTGCGGAGGGGCAGGGAGCGCTGGCGCTCCGTCTGGGCCTCCTGCTCCTCGTCCTTCGGGGTCTGCGGCAGCCACTTGATGCTCGGGTGCGGGCCGCCGTTCTCCTCGGCGACCTCGTTGAAGTTGACGATCCCGACCCCCGGGTTGGCGGCGACCCAGGCGTCGAGCTTGGCGATCTCGGACGCCATGTCCGTCCCGATGCCGGCGGGGAAGTCGCTCTCGTCGGCCTGGATCAGAAACTCGAGCTCGCCCAGGTTCTCGATGAGCTCGCGGATGGCGTCGTCGCTCGAGAGCTCCACCGCGTCGCCGACCTGGTGCTCCGCCTGGGGCGTGGAGTAGTAGCCGCGCTCGAGGTCCCAGAGCTTCGTGCCCTCGCGCTTGTTGTAGTGGATCTTCTCGTTGCCGATCTGAACCGTGCCGCCCGTCTCGGGGAAGGCGGTCGCCGCCTCCACGTTGTCCTCCGCGAGGTCGAGCACGACCTGGTAGCTGTCCGTCAGCGCCGCGCCCAGGGTGGAGGCCGCCTGCACGCCCGAGATGTCCGGCGAGCCGGGCAGCTCGACGACGATGCGGTCCGCTCCCTCCCGCCGGATCGACGCCTCGCGCAGACCGGTCGGGTCGACGCGGTTGCGGATGATGTTGTTGATCTGGTCGAGGAGCGTCTGCGGGTCGTCGTACTCCTGCTGGGTGATCTGGTCGTCCTTGAGGGCCTGTTCGAAGTCGAAGCGGTAGACGAGCCGCGTGCCGCCCTGCAGGTCGAGCCCCATGCGGAAGGGCTGGTCCTTGAGCAGAAGGAACCCGAGCGAGACCAGGAGCACGATCGCGACGAACGTGACCTTGCGGGAGACGTTGTCGACCATCGATCAGACCTCGACCGCCTCGGGCTCCGCGTCGGCGTCGGAGGGGGCGTCATCGGCGTTCTTCTGCTCGTCTTCGGCGGCCTCCTCGGCCGCGGCGGCCTGGCGCTCGGCCTCTTCGCGCTCGCGGTCGCGGCGCACCTTCTCGCCGAGCAGCTCGGTGACGCGGGTGCGCTTGCCCACCCGGTCGCGGAGGTAGTAGAGCTTGGCGCGCCGGACGTCGCCGCGGCGCTTGATCTTCACGTCCTGCACGCGCGGGCTGTGCAGGGGGAAGGTCCGCTCGACGCCCTCGCCCTGGACGATGCGCCGGACGGTGATCGACTTCGCCACGCCGCGCCCGGTGATCGCGAGGACGGTGCCGACGAAGAGCTGGATGCGCTCCTTCTCGCCCTCCTTGATCTTGTAGTGGACCTCGACGGTGTCCCCGACGTGGACGGCGGGCAGGCGCCGCTTGCCCAGTTCCCTGGAAAGGTCGTCCATCAGGCTCATCGTTCGTTCTCCGCTTTCAGCTCTTCGGGGATCAGGTCCGGGCGCCGCGCCCGCGTGCGGTCGCGCGCCTCGCCGGCGCGCCACGCCTCGATGGCGCCGTGATCACCGCTCACGAGCACCTCGGGCACGGCGCGTCCGCGGAAGACGCGGGGCCGCGTGTAGTGGGGGTGGTCGAGACCGCCCCCGCCTTCGAACGACTCCGACTCGGCCGAGCGGTCGTCCCCCAGCACCCCCGGGACCAGGCGGCTGACCGCCTCGGTCACGGCAAGCGCGGGAAGCTCGCCACCCGCCAGGACGAAGTCGCCCATCGAGATTTCATCCCACTCCAGCTCTTCGCGGACCCGCTCGTCGATGCCTTCGTACCGTCCGCAGAGGAGGAGGATCCGCTCCTCCTCCACCAGCTTGCGTGCCGTTTCCTGACGGAAGGGCTCGCCCGCGGGCGTGAGCAGGAGTTTTCGGAACGGTCCGTGGCGCCGCTCCAACCACTCGACGCAGTCGAGGATCGGTTCGGGCTTCAGGACCATCCCCGGAC
The DNA here is from genome assembly GCA_028278425.1 of Planctomycetota bacterium. Lineage (GTDB taxonomy): Bacteria > Planctomycetota > UBA1135 > UBA1135 > JANQEJ01. Next base: position 15,843 of record JANQEJ010000014.1, read on the forward strand.
CTCCGCCGAACGGTCGATCGTCGACGGTGCGGTGCCGATCCCGAGTGAAGTCCCGGAAGTCGACCAACGCGATCTCCACCAGCCCTTTCGCCTGCGCGATGCCGAGGATGCTGGAGCGCGTGTAGGGCTCCAGGGCCTCGGGAAACAGGGTCAGGATGGCGAAGAACACAGGGGCCTCCCCCCGAGAAAGGGCCGAGAAGGGTAGACCTAAACGGAGGCCGGGTCAAGGTTTCGGGGGTTCCGTTGGGTAGTCTTCCGGCCGTGTTCAGCGGCCTGATCGAAGCCTGCGTCCCGGTGCGCCAGGTCGAGGAGCGGGGCGACGGTGCCCGCCTCGTCCTGCCGGCCCCGGGGGACCGCCCCTGGGAGGTCGCTCCGGGCGACAGCGTCGCCTGCTCGGGGTGCTGCCTGACCGTGGCCGAGGTGAACCCCGGCGGGGAGATGGCCTTCGACCTGTCGGCCGAGACCCTCGCGCGGACCTGGTTCCAGGAGCTCAAGCCGGGGCTCCCGATCAACCTGGAGCGCTCGGTCCGGCTCAGCGACCGGCTCGGCGGCCACCTCGTGTCGGGCCACGTCGACGGCGGCGCGACGATCGTCGCGATCGAGGACTCCGGCGACGGGGGGCGGCTCTTCACCTTCGAGGTGGACCCGGGGCTGGAGCGCTACCTGATCGAGAAGGGCAGCATCGGCCTCGACGGGATCAGCCTGACCGTGGTCGAGCCGCGCGACCGCCGCTTCGACGTGGCGGTGATCCCGGTCACGCTGAAGGAGACCAACCTCGGCACCGCCCGGGTCGGCCAGCGGGTGAACGTCGAGGCCGACATGCTCGGCAAGTGGGTGGAGAAGCTGCTCGAGGCGCGGTTCGGCTCGGCCTCGGAGGCGGGTTAGAAGATCGCCTCGAGGTCGCTCACGGACTGCCCGCCGGTGACGTTGCCGAGCAGGGTCGCCGTGAACGTCGTGGTGTCGACCGAGTAAACGTCGCCGCCGAGGCCGCCGACGAGCTGACCGCACCCGATCGACACGTACATCGTGCCCTGGAGGTCGAAGCACATGCCGGCGACCGTACAGATCGGCGGATTGCCCGAGGCGTCCAGGATGTCGATCCCGGTGTCGGTGGCCTTCCCGGTCGTCGTGTCGATGGTGATGACGTCGCCGGGGGAGCCGTCGTAGTCGAACCCGGTGGAGCCGTACATCGTGCCCGTCGTCGGATCGATGGCGATGGCGTCGACGCCGGTGATGCCGCTGCCGAAACCGCCGAACGGATCCAGCTCGGTCGCGGCGCCCGTGAAGGGGTTGATGTAAGCCAGCGAGTTGCCGATGGAGCCCAGTGACTCGACGACGCCGAAGAGCGGCCCGGCGGGACCGCCCCACACGAGCGCCGGGCAGGACGCGTAGCCCGTGGGGCCGACGCCGACGAAGGCGCCGTTGCTCAGGATGTGATAGATCTGCCCGCCGTCGACGTTCCCGCTGCTGATGGAGAAGATCCCCGTGCCGGGCAGATGGGTGAGCCCGGCGAGGCTCGTCACGGGAAAGATGCCGGGGACCTTGAAGCTCGCGAAGGTCCCGCCGAAGCCGGTCATCAGGATCGCG
>JANQEJ010000047.1 GCA_028278425.1 Planctomycetota bacterium
CGCGGATCGTCCCCGGCGAGCGCGAGGTGGTCCGCGTTGACCTCGGGCACGACGAGCGGCACGTCGGGCTCCATCCGGTGGCTCTTCGCGTTCGTCACCACGGTCGCGCCGGCGTCCGCGAACGACCGCTCGATCGGGCCCGCCACCTCGGCGTCCAGCGCCGAGAAGACCAGGGACGGCCCCCCGGCCGGCTGACACGCTTCGACGGGCAGCCGCGCGATCGACTCCGGCAGCGCACTTGGTTGGACCCAGTCCACGACCTCTCCGTAGGCCCGGCCCAAGCTCCGCTCCGACGCCATCAGGGACGCGACCCGGAACCAGGGGTGGTCGTCGAGGAGCGCCACGAAGCGCTGACCGACGAGGCCGGTCGCGCCGAGGACGCCGACGGGGAGGCGGTTGGCGGGAGGAGGGGATTCCATGTCCGTTGCAGCGGCGTAGGGGTATAGGAAGCGTGGACCGGAGGATCCACCTTCGACTCGAATCGCGACAGGCCGTACCACCTTCGAGATTGCCACCTGGGGCGGGTTGCCCGATCTCAGGGTCACCCCTAGCTTTGACGTGGCCTCTCCTCGCACCGCCCTACCCTCCGCCCGATGAGCCTCCGCCGATCGATCGCCCTCTACCGCAACCGCGCCGTCTGGTCCGACCCGACGCGCAAGCTGCGCACGCTCGAGAGCTTCGCCGAGACCGAGGAGGACGGCGGCAAGGACCTCGAGGTCGCCGCGCGCCGCGTGACCGACCCCGACCTGCGGATGCACCTCGAGCGGCACGCCGACGACGAGCGGCGCCACGCCGAGCTCTTCCGGACCCGCGCCGCCGAGGTCCGCTCGCGGGCCGGGCTGGGAGCGCGCGACGCCGACGAGTCCGACCAGTCGTACGACCTCTCCCGGGGTCGCAAGTCCGAGGTGGACGCCCACGGGTTCTTCCACGCGGGGCTGTGCGACGAGATGGGCGAGCTCGCGTACGTCGCGATGGTGCACGTCGCCGAGTGCCGGGCCGCGGAGATCTTCGACCTCTACCGCGAGGCGAACGCGGACGACCCCGCCGTGGCCTCGACCTTCGAGGAGATCCTCAAGGACGAGAAGTACCACATGTCGTACACGAAGAAGTTCCTCGACAAGTGGAGCGCGGAGGGCCGGGACAAAGAGGTGAAGGAGGCGCTCCGTTCGGCGCGCAGCTCGCGCTTCCTCGGCGCGTGGAAGCGGCTCGGCATCCGCTCGGGCGCCGGGTTCTCCCAGGCCGTCCTGTTCGTCCTCTACTGGACCGTGCTCGCCCCCTTCGGCTTGATCGCGCGCAAGAGCAAGGAGCGTCCGGCGTTCCGCGAGCTCGACCCCGCGGCGATCGACCCGCGTAGCCAGTACTGATGCGCATCCTCGGCATCTCGGCGTTCCACCGCGACGCCGCAGCGGTCGTCCTCGTCGACGGCCAGCCGGTCGCCGCCGCCCAGGAAGGGCGCTTCACCCGGCTGTCGCTCGATCCGGCGTTCCCGACGCGCGCGATCCGCTCCAGCCTGTTCCAGGCCGGGTTGCAGCCGCGCGATCTCGACCGGGTCGTCTTCTACGAGAAGCCGCTGCGGAAGTTCGAGCGCGTGGTGGCGCTCCACCTGCGCGCCTTCCCCAAGTCGTCGAAGAGCTTCGCCAAGAGCCTGTTCCTCTGGCTCGGTGACCGTCTGTGGCTCAAGACCCGCATCTCGACGGAGCTCGGGATCCCGGTGGACCGCATCCTCTTCTGCGAGCACGAGCTCTCGCTGGCAGCCAACGCGTACCTGACGTCGCCGTTCGACGAAGCGGCGCTCCTCACCGTCGACGACGCGGGCGAGTGGGCGACGACGACGCTCGGCCAGGGGCGTGGCAGCGAGCTCCAGCTGACCGCCGAGGTCAGCTTCCCGCACTCGCTCGGCCTGTTCGCGTCCGCGATCACCCAGTTCCTCGGGTTCGTCCCCGGCGAGGACGAGGGCTCGATCGAGACGCTCGCGACCTTCGGAGAGCCGCGGTTCGCCGACGCGCTCGGGAAGCTCGTTCCCGCCGAAGGCGGCCTGTTCTCCCTCGACCAGGACCCGTTCCACTTCACCTTCGACGCCGACCGCCTCTACACCGAAGAGCTCGAGGAGCTGCTCGGGCCGCCGCGCCACGCCGGCGACCCGCTGCGCA
>JANQEJ010000049.1 GCA_028278425.1 Planctomycetota bacterium
CAAATTCCGATCTCCGTGTTCCTCCGATAACTCCGTTCCTCTCCGTGTTAAACTCCGGGCTCCGCGATCTCCGTTCCCCTCCGCGGTCTCACCCCGCGACTCGCCACGCGGTATCGATCACGGTCCCATCGACCCACTTGATCGCCGCCACGGGCTCCCGCGTGAGCTTCGGACGCTGCGGCTTGCCGCCGCAGATCGACTCGATCTCGGCCTGCAGCTCCTCGATCGGGCGGATCGGGAGGTCCGAGTCCCGCGTCGCGTCGATCAGGTCGGTGCGGCGCGGGTTGATCGCGATGCCGCGCTCGGTGGCGATGACGTCGATCAGCTCGCCCGGGCCGGTCAGCGTGGTGACCTCCTCGACGATCACCGGCAGGCGGTCGCGCATCGCCGGCACGGCGAGGATCGTGCAACCGGCGAAGAGGCAGTTCTGCCAGCCGCCGATTCCGTGCAGGAGGCGGCCGTCGGAGTGCGTGACGACGTTGGCGTTGAAGCCGACGTCGACCTCGGTCGCGCCGAGCACGACCGCGTCGACCATCGTCGCGAAGTTGCCCTTGCCGTTGAAGTTGTAGGAGGTGAAGGGCGAGGTTGGCACGTGCCGCGCGTCGGAGCCGATCGACTCGACGCCGGCGAGGTCGAAGGTCTGCCCGTCGAGGATGTAGTCGGTCAACCCCTCGTTCAGCATGTCGACCAGGACCTGGGTCGAGCCGCCGCGGATGAAGCGCGCCTTGATGCCCGCTTCGCGCATCATCTCGCGCAGGAACGCGGCGAAGGCGAGGGCGATGCCCCCGGCGCCCGCTTGGAACGAGAATCCGTCGCGCATGATGCCCGCGTCGCGGAGGAAGCACGCGACGTACTCGGCGATCTTCAGACGGTCGGGGCTGCGCGTGATCTGCGTCGTGCCGGAGACGATCTTGGATGGGTCGCCGATCGACTCGACCTCGACGACGAAGTCGACGTTGTTGCCCTGGATCTGCCAAGGGATGCAGGGAAACGGCACGAGGTTGTCGGTGACGACGATCACGCGGTCCGCGTGGATCGAATCGGCGAGCGCGAACCCCAGCGAGCCGCAGGCCGACGGCCCGTGCGCCCCGTTGCAGTTGCCGAAGGCGTCGGCGATCGGCGCGGCGATGACGGCCACGTCGATGTGCACCTCGCCGTCCGAGATCGCCTGCCAGCGCCCGCCGTGCGAGCGCAGGACGCCGAGCCCGCGCATCTTCCCCTCGGAGCAATAGGCGCCGAGGGGACCGTTCATGCTTCCCTCGATGTGATGGACGACGCCTGCTTCCATCAAATCGACCACCGGCGCGTGGCAGGGGAAGGACGCGCTCGGGAACCAGCGCAGGTTCTTCACGCCGAGTTGCGACGCCGCCTCAAGCGCTTGCAGCGCGACCTTGTCGCCGTTCCGGAGGTGGTGGTGCGAGGAGATCGTCATCCCGTCGGCGAGCCCGCAGGCGCGAAGAGCGGTCTCGAGATCGGGGAGTCGCTTGTCTCCGTTCGCCGGGTAGTCGGAGGAGATTCGGATCGGCGGGCCGGACTTGCGGCCCTGCGGTTGGTGTTTTCCGACGCCTTGGTAGGGGACGGTTTCGCTTCCGTTGACCACGGCGGGAACGCGCCGTCCGGCGGCGTTCTCGATCAGCTCGGCCTGGATCGTCATGTCCAGGAGCTTAATCGAGCGCTCGAACTTCTCTAGACTTGCGGTCTCAAGTCTGTCGCCGACAGGCGCTTATCTCTTCTTTTCCCGCCTCGCGCGAGAATTCCGGACGCGGAGCGCAACCGCCGGCCCCCCGGAGCGGTCGTTCCCGCGTGCCGACCGAAACGGGCAACCCGGAATCCTGCGCGCGTGGCCGTTCCCCCAAGGAGCTTGCCATGAGAACGTTGGGTTTCCTCGCCGTGGCGGCGCTCTTCTTCGTCGTTCTGTGGGTCGCGTTCCGGCGCGATCGTTCGGTCGTCACTGTCCAGGACGGGGAGGTCGCCGCGTCCGTCGTACCGGAGATCGTCCTGCCCGTGGCCGCGGCGAGCCGCCGGAGCCGCGTCGGCGATCCCCCGACCGAGGAGGATCCGCTCGCCGGAGCCGTGCCGCTGGCGGACCTCGACCTGATCGCGCAGGCGATCCGGGTGAGCCACGCCACCCGGAAGAACAACCCGATCGCGATCTCGCGGGCGACGATTCCGATCGTCTACGAGCACGCGAACACCGTGCGCGCGATGGAGATCGTCCGCGCCGGCGAGCTGGAGGGGCTCGTGACGGAATTCGTCGAGTCGTTCTCCGCTGCGGAGCGGCCGCCGGCGGAGGACGCGCGGTGGGACGCCGAGATCGGGATCGCTTGCACGCTCGTGTACGCGATCATCAAGCACAACAACCCCGAGACGCCGCCGGTCCTGTTTCATGGATCTCCCGTGGACGGTTACGCGCTCACGGTGGAGGTGCTGCGCCTTCTCCCGTTCTTCGAGGAGCGGGCGCGGAAGAGATTCCTCGCGCTTCTGACCCGCGTCCGGAACGCGAACGGCGATCTTTGGGTGGGGCCGGAGTATTTCCGGGACGTGCTGGCCCTGCGAGAGCTCGACCCCGAGCACGCGGAGCTCTATTCCGAGCTGTTGAGGAGCATGGGGCTCGCGATGGACGTCCAGCAGGCCTTTGCCGAGCTGTCCCCGTTGCTCGAGGACCCGACGGATCCGGCCTACGCGGACGCGATCCGCAGCATGCTCGCGCACGAGGAGCTGCGGGAGATCGCGCTCGCGGCCGCCAAGGCGGATTACGGGCGCGTGTCCGCCGAGACGCGCCACGCCTTGGACGGTGCGATCGCGATGCACGACGAGCCGCGGGCGGCGGTGGACTTCCTGACGCCCTACCTGGGCGACGTGAGGGCGTCGGCTCTGCGGGGGCTGCACTCCCGCGAAGGCGGCAGCCAGGCCATCTTGGCCAAGTACGACGAGCTCCTCGCCGCGGACGAGGATCCCGCGGCGCGGGCCGTCCTCGTCAGCGGGATCACCGACGGAGACGAGGCTCGAACGCTGGACCACGTCCTGGCCAACGACCCCTCGCCGGACGTGCGGTCGACGGCGCTCCTGACCTACATCAACTTCGCCGACGGCGAGGTGAGCTCGGCGGCGATGGACGCGCTGGAAGAGGGCGTCAGGAACTACGCCGATCCGCGGCGCGGATTGTCTCCTGCGGGGGCCGTCGCCTGTCTCGGCAACATCCTGGCGGACACCCTCGACGAGAGAAAGCGGGAGCGAGCGGTGAACCTCCTGATGCACATCGCGGTGACCGCGGACCATCACGGCTACGTTCGCGAGAACGCGGTGGACGCCCTCGAGCGTCGCTCCTCTCTCAGCACAGAAGAGATCGGGGCGCTTCGAGCGTCTCTTCGATGACACCAAGACCGGAGGTTAGGACATGACTCGATTGCTTTGGACCTTGCTTGCCGCGTCCCTTGTGGGGGGGACGGCATGGACTCAAACGGGCGGAACACCGCAGAAGAAGTGTTCGAACACCGCCGCCGTTGCGACGGCGCCGGCGGACTGGGAGTCGCAGACCAAGGACACGTGTGGGGACTACGGGGTTTCGCTCCCGTGGATCGGTTGGGTCGGACTGCCGGGCGAGTCGTGCCCGGCCTTCAAGTACCACCTGGGAGCGCACTCCGACTGCGGCACGGCCGGGGCGTCGCCCGAGACCGACTGCGTTCCGGACAGCCTGATCTGGGTTCAGGCGAAGGAGTGCGAGTGCACGACGGTGACGATCGGGATCTTCACCGTCGAAGGGTTCAGTTGCAAGTGCGACGACGAGTGGCAGAACGACGGAGCGCCGCACAACTCGATGAAGACAGTGCCCTGCTAGGAACCCGCGAGCGGGCAACGCGCTCGACGGAGGGCCGGGTGGTTGGGGCCGCCCGGCCCGCTTTCAATCCAGGAGCAGCACGAGGCGCATGCCGATCGTCTCCTTCTCGACGAAGGGCAGGACGATGCCCCAGTTGGTCTTCTGCATGATGGACTCGTCGAAGATGAAGTCGCCGCCGCGCGCGATCCGGTAGACCGATCCCGAGTGGAGCTGCGTCGTCTCCGACCACTCGGCGACGTTGCCGTTCATGTCCGCGCAGCCGTAGAAGCTCTCGCTGCCGGGACCCGCGCTCCCCACTGTGGTGACGTTGGCGAGCTCGCCGCCCCAGCTCACGCCGCCGAAGTAGTTGACGACGTTCACGCCGGGGTTGGCGATGCTCCCGGTCGGCGTGGCGGTAGCGATCGTGGGGATCTGGTTGCTCCGGGTCGCGAAGAGCCAGTAGCTGGGGAACGCGGTCGGGTCGTAATAGGCCGCCTTGTACCACTCGTTCTCCGTGGGGAGCACGACGCGCGCCCCGAAGCCGCGGGCGACGTTGTCGCCGTTGAGCGGAATCGGCGTGCCGCCCAGCAGCAGGTAGGAGCCCGATTCCGTGTCGCCCGTGCCGAAGCCGTTGTGTACCCAGTTCGCGAAGCGGAGGGCGTCGAAGAAGCTGACGAAGTTGACCGGCTTCGCGGCCATGTCGGGCTTGGCGGCGTAGCGGTAGGGGGCACCCGGCACACCCGAGCCCGTGCGCTGGATGCCGCCGGCGCCGTGGCTCGTCATCTCGGGGTTGTAGAGCTCGAGCGGATCGCCGAGCGCCGCCTTCGAGCTCAGGAAGAGCGCGTACTGCGCGTTGGTCACCTCGAACCTGCCGATCAGGTACGGGTAGTCGACCTTCCCGACGCTGAAGACGTCCGCCGGGTTGCCGGGGTTGCCGACCACCTTCCACGGGATGCGGACGGCCGGGGACTGGGTCGTGGCCTGGAGCTGCGACCAGGCGGCTCCCGTCAGGAGCAGGATCGCCGCAAGGGTTCGGACTGCGTTGTGCATGGGAGTTTCCTTTCCGCCCTGCACAGTCCCGCCGTCCTCCGCGGGTACGCCGGTTTCTCCGAAAAGCGTCAGTCGCTCAGGCGGCCCATCGCGCGCGCTTGGGCGACGAGCTTCTTCGCCCGCTCGACCACCGGCGGGTCGATCATCTTGGAGCCGAGGCTGACGACGCCCAGTCCCTTGCTCTCGGCCTCTTCGAAGGCCGCGACGATGCGCCGGGCCTTTTCGATCTCGGCCTCCGACGGCGCGAAGGCGTCGTGGATCGTCGCGATCTGGCCGGGGTGGATGCAGCCAAGGCCTTCGAAGCCGAGGGCGCGCGAGCGGCGGCACCAGTCCGCGAGTCCCTCCGCGTCGCCGACGTCGCCGTAGACCGAGTCGATTGCCTGCACGCCGGCGGCGCGGGCCGCGTTGACGACGCGGGTGCGCGCGTAGAGCGTCTCGTCGCCGGCGCGGGTCTTCGGCACGCCGAGGTCGGCGGTGAGGTCCTCGAGGCCCAGGGTGAGCGCGACGACGCGGTCGGAGGCGCGCGCGATCTCGAAGGCGCGCTCGACGCCCAGCGCGGACTCGAGGATGGGCATGAGCCACACGGCGCGATCGAGCTTCAGGTCCTCCTGAAGGCCGGTGATCCACGTGTCGACGCGCTCGACGTGGTCCGGATCCTCCACCTTCGGGATCAGCACCAGGTCGGGGGCGGCGGGGACGACGGCGGTCAGGTCTTCGAGGCCGAGCTCGCCTTGGTTGATGCGCAGCATCCGCTCGGCGCCGCCGAAGTCGACCGCGCGGAGGGCTTCGCGGACGAGCAGGCGCGCCGCGTCCTTCTCGCCGGGGTGGACCGAATCCTCGAGGTCGAGGATCACCGCGTCCGCCCCGTGCAGGCCGGCGTTGATCATGTACTTCGGCTCGTTGCCCGGGAGGTAGAGCCGCGAGCGCCGCACGCGGTCGCGCGCCGTCGGCTCGCGGTCCGGCGGCTCGAAGCGCGGCGCGGTGCGGTTCGCCACCAGGCCGGCGCGGCGCGCGGCCGCCTCGACGCGCGCGCCGACGACGAAGGGCAATGCGCCGCGGTCGTCGATCGTCACCCGGGCGCCGGCGACGCCGAGCGCGGCCAGCACCGACCGCGTCTGGTCGCGGATCGCGTCGCCGTAGTAGAGCTCGACCTTGGAGCGCAGCTCGACCTCGACGCCGCCGCCCCCCCCGTCCTCGGGAGACTCGACCGCCACGAAGAGGTCGGAGCGAACGTCGTCGCCGCGCCGCCCCGCCTCTCCGCGCCCCTCCGCCATCTACAGCGCCGCGAGAATGGCGTCCGTGAGCTGCGTCGTGGTCGCCGCGCCCTTGGTGAGCGCGTCGGCGCCGCCGGGGAGCCGCATCATGTCGTACGTGCGGACCTCGCCCGCGGCGACGACTTTGGCGACGGCCTCGCGCACGCGCGTGCCCTTGTCGGTCTCGCCGA
>JANQEJ010000050.1 GCA_028278425.1 Planctomycetota bacterium
CAAATTCCGATCTCCGTGTTCCTCCGATAACTCCGTTCCTCTCCGTGTTAAACTCCGGGCTCCGCGATCTCCGTTCCCCTCCGCGGTCTCACCCCGCGAACAGTCACACGACTCCGGCAAACCTAAGGCCCCGCGCTACTCCCCCGCCGTCGCCTCGACGACCGCCGCCGCCACGCGCTCGGCCCGGGCACCGACCTTCGTGCCGGAGGCTTCCTGCGCGAAGGCGCGGAGCTTCTCTTCCTCGCCGCCTTTGGGGCCCTTCTTGCGGAGCGACTTCGTGAGCGAGTCGAGTTTCTTCTCGAGCGCGAGCTCGCGTTGCGCGTCCTCGGCTTCGAAACCGGCGATCAGCTCGCTCGCCATCGGCGCCCATTCGGCGTCGTCCTCGACGCTCTTCTGGAGCAGCTCGGCCTCGTTCCAGGCGCGCGCGTACTCGCCCTGCTCCATCAGGTAGCCGACCGCCCGGTGGCGCGTCTTGAACCGCGTCTCGATCTCCTTCTTCACGGCGAGGAGGTCCGCGTCGTCGGGATTCTCCTCGAGCGCCGCTTCGATCAACGCGCGCGCCCCGGCGAGGTCGTGCTTCCCGTACGCGGCGGCGCGCGCCTTCTTGGCGGCGGAGCTCCCGCCCCAACCGGACTTCGCGCGCTTGAGCTCGCTCTTCGCGAGCTTGCCCGCGTCGCCCATGTCGGCGAGATAGCTGCCCGCCACCTTGAGCGTGCCGTCCACGCCGATGAGCGCGAGCTTCGGGGGGAAGCCGTTGTCCTCGTACTCGATCGGGAAGGACTGGGTGCGCATCAGAAGCGCGCCCGTCCCGGGGAAGTTCCTCAGGGCGAGCCCCTCGATCCATTCCCGCTTGTGGTCCTTGGACTCGTGCAGGATCACGACGAGCCCCTTCTTCCCGAGCTCGGCGTCGAGCTTGACCGCCCCCTTGGCGGCGCCGAGGCCGTACTGGAAATCCGACCAGTCCGCGATCAGCACGGGCTGGCCGCGAAACTCGGAGAGCCGGGTGCGGCCGTCGCCGCCGAAGACCGCCTTGAGCTCGAAGTCCGGAACCGGCTGGCCGATCGCGGCGGATTCCCCTCCCGCGAGCGCTGCCAGGCAGAGCGCGCCTAGGAACACGTTCATCGTGTCCTCCTCTGAAACGATGGGTGCGAAGAGCGAGCGGTCCGAGCGCCGGGTAGGCTAGCCGTCCCCTCGGGACCGGCTACAGGCCCCCGACAAAAACGAAACGCTCGCTCCCTCCCCTCGCCCTCGCGTCCCGCACGACCGCGCCGGACAAGCCGCCGCCCGCGGCGCCGCTCCCCTGGCGGAGGCCTTCGAGAAGGCCGAAGGCGCCCTCGCCCACCGCCTGACCGTCGCCCTCGAGGCGGCCCTGGCCGAGCTCGCCCTGCGGGAGTACGGCCGCGCCGCCGACCTGCTGCCGGAGAGCGTGGAAGTCCATTCTTGGGCGGCGGTTACGCTTGCGACCGCCGGGCGCGAGGAGGAGGCTGTGAAGCTCCTCGGTCCGATCTTCGAAGCCGAGCCGAACCGGATCGAGCTCCCCCGCCGCCTCCCGGCCGCGGGAATCGTCGAGGGCGATCTCGTCGACGGGCTCATCCGGCGGGCGGGAAACGGGCGCTGAGCCGGCGCGGGACGCCGCGCCCGCGGCTACACTCCCCGGCTCTCAAGGGTGGCTCCAAACCATCCGAAACAGGAATCCCCTCCCCCTCTTCATGCCCAAGCAAAAGCTCGACTGGCGCAACATCCTGTTCATCGGGACGGCGCACCTCCTGGCGGTCACGGCCGTCGTCTACCTCGTCGCGATTCGTTTCTCCTGGTGGACCGTCGGGCTCGGGCTGATCTGGCTGGTCCTCTGCGGCGTGTCGATCACCGGCGGTTACCACCGGCTGTTCTCGCACCGGACCTACAAGGCCAACGGCGCCCTGCGGCTCTTCTACCTGCTCTTCGGCGCGGCGTCGGTGCAGAACTCCGCGCTGAAGTGGTCGGCCGACCACCGCACGCACCACGCGCACACCGACACGAGCGAGGATCCCTACAGTGTACGCCGCGGCTTCTGGTGGGCGCACGTCGGCTGGGTCCTGCGCAAGGACCGCGCGGACCGGGACATTCCGGCCATGCGCGACCTGATCAACGACTGGATGGTGCGCTTCCAGCACAAGAACTACGTCCCGCTGGCGCTGCTCTTCGGGGCGGCGATCCCCATGGCCTTCGGACTGATCTGGCGCGACCCGATCGGCGCGTTGCTCGTCGCGGGCTTCCTGCGCATGGTCGTGCAGTGGCACGCGACCTTCTCGGTCAACTCCTTCGCGCACCTGATCGGCGCGCAGCCGTACTCGACGAAGACGACGGCCCGCGACAGCGCCTTCACGGCGTTCATCACGCTCGGCGAGGGGTATCACAACTTCCACCACCGCTTCCAGAGCGACTACCGCAACGGGATCCGCTGGTACCAGCTCGACCCGACGAAGTGGTTCGTGTGGACGCTGTCGAAGGTCGGCGTCACCTCGGGGCTCAAGCGCGCGCCGAAGGAAGCGATCAGCCAGGCGCGGGCGGAGGTTCGCGCCAACCAGCGCTAGCGTCGGCGCGACGCGACCTCAGCGAAGAGCTCCTCGTACGCGGGCACCGCGCGTCCGATCTCGTAGGCCTGCGCGCGCTCGCGACCGCGCTGCGCGAGCTCGGCGGCCAGGTCGTCGTCCTCGAGGATGCGCCGCATGGCCGCGGCGAGCTCCTCCGGGTCCCGCGACTCGACCAGAAGCCCGGCGCGGCCGTCGTCGAGCAGGACCCGCGGCCCGAAGGGACAGTCGACCGACACCACCGGCGCGCCGCAGGCCATCGCTTCGACCAGGACGCTCGGGAAGCCCTCGCGCTCGGAGGAGAGCACGACGGCGCGCGCGCGCCGGAAGTGCGCGTAGGGGTCGTCGACCACGCCGGTGAAACGGACGCGGTCGGCGACGCCGAGCTCGGAGGCGAGCGCCTCGAGGCCCGCGCGCTCGGGACCGTCGCCGAGCAGAGAGAGGCGCCCGCGCCCGACCAGCGCGAACGCGCGCAGCAAAAGGTCGAAGCGCTTCGCCGGGACCATGCGCCCCGCGGCGACGAGGGTGTCCGGCTCCCTTTCGTCCCGCGGGCCCTCCAGCGCCGAAGCCGCGTACACCGGATTCGCGAGCGCTTCGACCGCGAGGTCCGGCTCGCCGAGCACCTCGCGCAGCTCGTCGCCGAGCAACGGATTGGGGACGACGACGCGCTCGGCCCGCGGGTACGTCCGCCGCATGAACGCGACGTAGACCGCGCGCCATCCGCTCTCGGCGAGCGACGCCTCGATCGGCGTGTGCTCCGCCAGGACGACCGCCGGCCGCCGTTGCGTCCGGCCGGCCGCGCGGACGAGCGCGAAGTTCGTCGAGCGCGTTCCCGAGTGCGCGACATCCGCGCCGCACTCGTCGAGACGCCGCGCGAGCGCGCCGGCCGCGAGCAGGTTGCGCCTCCCCCCGGTGTCGAGCACGGCGACGTCGTCCGGAACGCGCGCGAGCAACGTACCCCGCCGGTGTTGCAGGATCAGGACCGGACGAAACCGCGCGCGGTCGAGGTGTCGCAGGAGGTTGAGCACGACGCGCTCGAGACCACCGCTCTCCAGGTGATGGAGGAAGAACGCGACCGTGATCGACATGGTTCGGCACGGGATGATAGAGTCCTCGCGAAGGCAGGCATGCGCACCTTTTCACGCTGTTCCGTCCTCGTCTGCGTTCTTCCGCTGCTCGCGACCTGCGGCCAGGCGGCCACCGTGCCGGCCCCCCCTTCGCAACCGGCGCCGCGTGCGGAGTCGGGCGAGACTCCCCAGGCCGGAAAGCCGCCGCGGAAGGAGCAGGGCCGGAAGGGCGGCAAGCAGGGGGCGAAGGGCTCCCACCGCGACAAGATCGAGGCCAAGCTGCGGGGGGGAAGCCTGTCGCTCCCCGAGCCGGAGGCGATCCTGGCGAACGTGCGGCGCGACCACCCGCGCCTCGTGCCGGCGGACCGCTTCGAGCGGCTGGCGAAACAGGTCGAGGCGAACGCGGAGCTCCGGGCCTGGTTCGACGAGATCAAGCGGCACGGTGCCAAGCTCGCGAAGGCGCCGCCGGTCAAGCCGCGCGAGGGGCGCAACCTGCGCCCGGTGACCGCCGCGATCTTCGAGCGCGTGCTGACGTTCTCGCTGATCTACCAGGTCGAGCGCCAGCCGGAGGTGCTCGAGCGCATGCTCGCCGAGGTCCGCGTCGCCGGGCAGCTTCCCGACTGGAACCCCGAGCACTTCCTCGACACGAGCGAGCTCGCCTTCGCGCTCGCGGTCGCCTACGACTGGAACTACGACGACCTGACGCCGAAGCACCGCGAGCTGATCCGCGGCGCCCTCGTCGAGAAGGCGCTCCTGCCGGCGCTGGAGTGCTTCGAAGGACGCTCCGACAACGGCCTCTGGGTCGTCCGCGAGGACAACTGGAACACCGTCTGCAACGGCGGCATCGGGATCGCGGCGCTCGCCGTCGCCACCGAGGAGCCTGAGCTCGCCGGACCGATCCTGCACGGCACCCTCCGCTCCATCCAGGTCTCCATGGCCAAGTTCGCGCCCGCCGGTGGATGGGAGGAGGGTCCGACCTACCTCTCCTACGCCGCCGGATACGGCGTCGCCTTCATGTCGGCGCTCGCGTCCGCGCTGGGAACGGATTTCGGGCTCTCCGACCTCGACGGCTTCGCCGACAGCGGCGAATACCTCCTGCGGCTTACGAGCCCCACCGGCGCCAGCTTCAACTACGCCGACGCGCACGAGGAGATCCGCGACCAGCCGCACCTCCTCTGGATGGCCTCGCGCTTCGGGCGGCCGGAGCTCTCGCGGCACGCCGCGCGGTTCGCGAAGACGCACCCCCTGAACGCGATCTGGTTCGAGCGCGAGAGCGAGCCCCGCGCCGCGAAGAAGCTCCCGCTGGACCGCCGTTTCAAGGGCGTCGAGATCGCCACGTTCCGCAGCGACTGGGACGACCCCGACGGCCTCTACGTCGGCTTCAAGGCCGGCGACAACAAGGCCTCGCACGCCCACCTCGACGTGGGCTCGTTCGTGCTGGACGCGCTCGGCGAGCGCTGGGCGCTCGACCTCGGGCCCGACGACTACGGCCTCCCCGGCTACTTCGAGTTCAACAAGCGGCGGCGCTGGACCTACTACCGCACGCGGGCCGAGGGTCACAACACGATCGTGCTCGATCCGGGCGGCGAGCCCGACCAGGATCCCGAGGCCGAGACCGCGATCGTGAAGTTCGAGTCGAAGCCCGAGCGCGCGTTCGCGATCGCCGACCTGACGCCCGCGTACCGCGGCAAGGCGCGCACGCTGTGGCGCGGCATCCAGGTGCTCGACCGCGAGCGCGTGCTCGTGCAGGACGAGCTTCGGGCGGATCGCGCCGTCGACCTCCACTGGTTCCTGCACACGCGGGCCGACGTCCAGACGGCCGGCAACGTCGCCACGCTGCGTCAGGGGGACGCGAAGCTGGAGGCGCGCATCCTGTCACCGGCGGAAGCGCGCTTCGAGGTGCGCGAAGCCGTACCGATGAAGAGCTCACCGCAGCCGGACGGGCAGGATCCGAACCGTGG
>JANQEJ010000075.1 GCA_028278425.1 Planctomycetota bacterium
CGTTGCGCGCCGGAGATGAACGACGAGTAGAAGCTCGTTCGGTCCGGGGCGGTGTAGGTCCAGGCCGGCTTCGCAGGAGCGAAGGCGCCAGCTCCCGACGCGAAGCCCCCCTCGGCGTCGAACGGCAGGAGAATCTCGTCGACCGAGGAGTAGTCGCCGTCGGGCCGCCCGCGACCGTTGTTGAAGGCGAGGAGGCGAAGGTCGCGGCCCGACGTGATCCAGCGCGCGTCGTGCTGGCGGAAGAGCTTCTGGTCCGCCTCGGTCCCGTGCCCGTGCATACGCGGGTTGCCCCAGCGGTAGAGCAGGTCGCCACCGCGCCCATACCGCCCGCCCGAGTGGCCGGCCGCCTCGGCGGTCGTCGTCGAGTGGTCGATCACCCAGAGCTCGCTGAAGCGATGGACGCTGAGGGCGATCAGGTCGTGCTCGGCGAGGTAGTCGATCGAGTTGGTGTGCAGCCAGTCGCCCTTGAAGGGGCGTCCGCCGCTCTCGGGCTTTTCGTCCTTGTCGTCGTCGTCATCGCCCGTGTACCCGAGGGCGCGCATCTCCCGCTCGAGCTCCTCCTGCCGCTTGCGCTCCTCCTCGGAGAGCGGCGGCTCGTCGCGGTGGTCGCCGTTGATGTCGATGAGCTCGGGGTGCGCCGTGACGTCGCCGAAGTTCGCCCGCCCGCGGTTGAAGTCCTGGATCAGGTGGTCCCACGCGTGCCATTCCCACACGACCTTGCCGCCGTCCGGCCGCACGGGCTCGATCTCGACGATGAAGTCGGGCCAGAAGCCCAGGGTCCCGATGTGCTCGGGGTCGCGTCCGGCGGCGAAGGCTTCTTCCTTGCTCTTTCCCTCCCACGCGATGAGGAGCAGGTTGCCGTTCGGCAGCGGCTCGTAGTCGTGGTGGTGCATGTGGTCTTCGTTGTTGAAGGCGAAGTCCCACACCACCTTTCCGTCCCAGGTGAGCTCCTGGATGCGCCCGCCCTGGCCGCCGCCCTCGTAGCGGTCGTTCTTCATACGGCACGCGCGGAAGAGGTTGCCGTCGTCGCGCAGGTAGACCGAGTTGCCCGGGAAGTGCTCGCTCTCCCAGGTGTGGACGACCTCGCCCGCCATGTCGACGAGGTAGGTCGTCGTCGAGCGCAGCGGCGCGAAGAGCGTGTAGCCGTCGAAGGCTCCTTCGGCGCGCGAGACCAGGCCCCTTTGCTCCTCCTCCTGGCCGCCGGCGACCGAAGCGAGCGCGGCGAACGCGAGTGCGGCGATACCGTGCTTCATGTCAGTAATCGTAGTAGTCGTCGCCGTAGGGGTCGGGCTCGAACCCGAGGATCGCCCGCGTCACCGCGATTCCGACCGGAACGGCCGCGGCAAAGCAGCGGAGCAGCCCGCGCTGGAGCGGCGAGCGATCGCGGAGGCCCGGGAGCTCGGGCATCCAGGCGGCCAGAGGGGCCGCGCAGAGGAGCAGCGCGTCGACCCCGCGCAGCTCGCTGAAGAAGCGGGCGCAGAGCCCGAGCGCGAAGAGCACGAGCACGACGAACGAGAGGTCCGCCGCCTCGAGGCGGAAGCGCGGATGCCAGAACGCGACGATCATCGCCGCACCCAGGCACGCGCACAGCCCGCCGGTGGTCTGCGCGAGGAGCACGCTGCCGGTCAGACCGGCGCAGATCGAGAGCCCGGTGGCGGCGATGAGGAGCACGATGGGAAGCGACGCCCTCTCCGTCCTCCTTCCCAGGCCGGTCGTCGCGCACCCGACGAGAAGCAGGAGGATCGCCAGGCCGGCGAGCCAGACGGCGGCTTCGCCGCCGCTCCAGTGGTAGCGCACCATCGCGCGCGGAACCGCGAAGAGAACCGCACCGGCGAGGAGCGCCCAGAGCGCGACCGCGAAGCGCCCCAGGAACGAGCCGGCGAAGAGCACGGGGCCGGCGACCAGCGCGATCCAGATCGTCCAGTCGACGCCGCCGAGAGTTCGCGTTCCGGTGAACGGCCGCGGCGGCGGCTCGAAGAGCGCGGCGTAGCTCGCGAAGAAGGCGATCGCGAAGAAGAGCGCCGCCCAAGCGCGCTTGGGCGCGCGTTCCTCCGCCGGCGCGCGGTTCCACGGGCGCCAGACCAGCGCGAGGCCGATTCCCGCGAGAAACCCCGGCAGGAGGACGCCGCGCACGAAGTCCTGGAGCTCGGGCAAGCGTCTAGCGCTCTACTTCTTGGCCGCCTCGATGCTGACGATCATCTCGACGTCCGACCCGAGCGAGCTCACGCCGTAGTTCATGCCGAACTCGGTCCGGTCGACGGTGAAGACCGTGTGGAAGCCGATCACCTTGTTGCCGCGCGCTTCGGCCGTACCGACGTGCTCCATCTCGACGGTGATCGACTTCGTGACGCCGTGCAGCGAGAGGTCGCCGGTGACCTCGTAGAAGCCCTTCTTGCCGGCCTTGACCTTCGTGCTCTCGAAGCGGATCACCGGGAACTGCTTCGCGTCGAAGAAATCGGGGCTGCGCAGGTGCTGGTCGAGCTTGGGCGTGCGCGTGTCAACGCTCTCGGCCTTGACCTCGACCTCGACCTTGGAGGCGCCGGGGTTCTTCTCGTCGAAGGTGAACGAGCCGGAGACGTCGGAGAAGCGGCCGTAGAAGTAGCTCGCGTTGTTGTGGCGCGACTTGAAGAGCACCGACGTGTGAACGGGATCGATCTGGAACTCTTCCGCCTCGACGGCGGGCGCGGAGGCCTCGGGCGGGGGCGTGGAGAGGGCGGCCAGACCGAGGCTGCCGACGAGGATGAAGATGCAGAGAAGGAAGCGCATGGGACCTTGGTTCAGAGGGTAGGGAGAAAAAACGGGCGCGAAATCATCCCTGGTTTCGCTGGGAGATCAAGGCGTCGAGCTCTTCTTTGAGCCGGCCGAGAATCGTGTCGTAGGGGAAGGCCCCCAGGTCCACGGGTCCTTTCTTAAGGTTCACATAGTTGGGTCCGCACCAGAGTCCGAGGTCCGCGTCGTCCGTCTCACCCGGCCCGTTGACGCGGCACCCCATGACGGCGATGGTGACGTCGTAGTCGGAGGCGTACTTCGTCATCTCCTTCACCTCCTGCGCCAGGTCGATGAAGGCCTCGTTCTCGACGCGCGAGCACGACGGGCACGCGATGATGTTCAAACCGTCGTAAAAGTTGGGCGGCACCGATCGGAAACGTCCGTGCTCGATGTCGTCGATGATCTGGCGCCCGACCTCGACCTCCTTTCCCTTGTCGTCGAAGGGGAGGGTGAGCGAGACCCGCAGCGTGTCGCCGATCCCGCGGGAGAGGAGCTGCTCGAAGGCGATCCGCGTCTTGATGACACCGTCGGGCGGCATCCCGGCTTCGGTGACTCCGAGGTGCAACGGGACGTCGGGACGCGCCTCGGCGAAGCGCACGTTCGCCTCGATCACGAGCCGCGGGTCGGAGTCCTTGATGGAGACGAGGTAGTCGCGGAACCCGAGCTCGTCGACCATCGCGCAGTGGTCGAGCGCCGAGCGCACGATCGCCTCGACCCCGTCCTCGGGATAGCGCTCGCGGTACTCCGGCGCGACGGACCCGGCGTTCACGCCGATGCGGATCGCGAGCCCGTGCTCCTTCGCGATCCCGACGAGGTAGGCCACCTTCTCGGGGATCGACTTCTCGCGCTCGTGGTGGTGCAGGTGCCCGGGGTTGTAGCGGATCTTGTCGACGTGCGGCGCCACCGACCCGGCGAGCCGGTAGTTCTCCTGCAGGTCGACGACGAGTCGCGCCGTCGTCTGCGCGCGGATCTCGGCCAGCGCCTCCACGTCCTTCGCCCCGTCGACCGCGATCCGCACGAGATCGGCGCCGGCCGCCTCGATCAGGCGCACCTGCCGCAGCGTCGCCGCGACGTCCTGCGTTCTCGTCGCCGCCATGCTCTGCACGGCGATCGGGTTCGAGCCGCCGATCGCTAGATCGCGGACGTGGATCGTGCGGGTCTTGCGCGGAGGGATCATCGCGGGGGATATGGTAGTGTCCCGCACAAACCGACGGACGTGAGAGCCAAGATCCTCATCATCGGCGGCGGTGTCATGGGCACGTCGATCGCGCTCAAGACCGCGCAGAAGTGCGACGCGCTCGACGAGCCCGTGGTGCTGCTCGAGAAGGGCGCCCTCGCCGCGGGCTCCTCGGGTCGTTCGGGCGCGATCCTGCGGATGCACTACGCCGACCAGGTCGTCGCGATGATGGCGCGCGATTCTCTGCGGGAATTCGCCGGCTTCGAGGGGCGCACCGGTCGCTCGATCGGGTTCCGGCGTACGGGCATCCTCCTGCTCGTCGGGGCGGAGCAGGCCGACCGGATGGCCCAGCTCGAGAAGAACATCGAGATGCTGACGTCGATCGGCATCCGCTCATCCCTGGTGGACGAAGGCGAGATCCGCGATCTGTTCCCGGGCCTGCACGTCGAGGAGGGAACCGTCGGCGCCTGGGAACCCGACGGCGGCTTCCTCGAGCCGGTGAAGACGGTCGAGGCCTTCGGCGCTCTCGCCCGGAGCTACGGCGCGGTGACGCGCGTGGGGGTGGGGGCCGAGCGGCTCGTCGTCGAGGGCGGAAGGATCACCGGCGCGGAGACCACGCGCGGGACGATCCACGCCGAATCCGTCGTCGTCTGCGCCGGCGCCTGGTCGCACCGGCTTCTCGCCGAGGCCGGCGTGGAGCTGCCGCTGCGGGCCGTGCGTCCGGAGAACCATTTCATCGACCTGCCGCGCACGTACCACGAGGCGGAACAGGACGGCTCCGCGCGCGGGGAGGGGAGCGTGGATCTCGAGGATCCGCTCGAGGCGCTCTCCGAGCAGCTCAGCGGCCAACTCGATCCGGAATCGACCCGCGCCCACCCGGTCCTGATCGACCTCGAGACCGGCTTCTACGCGCGCTGCCACCCCGACGATCACAAGACCCGCATCGGCCGCACGGACTACGAGTCCGACGACGTGGTCGACGATCCCGACGCCCTCGACGAAGAGGTGTCCTCGGAGATGAAGGCCTGGGCGCGCGAGCAGCTCTGCCACCGCGTCGCGGCGTACCAGCGCGAGAAGGACGCGGGATCGGAGGCGGCGCTCTACACCCTGACGCCCGATTCTCAGGCGATCATCGGGCCCGCGCCGGGCGTCCAGGGGCTCTTCGTGGTGTCCGGGTTCTCCGGGCACGGCTTCAAGCTCGCGCCCGCGGTCGGCGAGGGGGTCGCGCAGATGATCTTCGGCGAGGCGGTCAGCGCGTTCGACCCGGACTTCTTCTCGCCGACGCGCTTCGCGTCCACCGACGCGAGCGCCTTCGAGTCCACCGGCGCCTTCGGGCTATGAGAGGACTTCGACGATCCGAACGCCGTAGGCGTCGTTGATCGTCACGATCTCACCGCGCGCGACGACCTTGCCGTTGACGAGGATGTCGGCGGGTTCGTGTGCTTCGCGATCGAGCTTCAATAGCGAGCCGGGGCCGAGCTTGCAGAGCTCACCGAGTTGAACGCGCGTACGGCCGACCTCGACGGTGACCTGCACGGCGATGTCGAGGAGCTGTTCCAGCCCCATCGCGCCGCCGCCGGCCGCGTCGGGATCGAGCTCGGACAACGCGCTCGCCTGCACGGCGACTGTCTCGCCGACCGCCTCCGCGAGCGCTTCCGATCCGGGCTCGTCGTTCGCGACCAGCGACTGCTGGTCTTCGACCGAGGGTTCTTCGACTTCACTCATCGTGGCCTCCATCGGATCCGGAGCCGCCGGAGCCTGAGATTTCTTCCGTGAGGGCGATCGCAAACCGCCCTTCGCTGGTACCGAGCCTCGCTCGGGCGACCTGACAACCGTCGATCGTGATCGCGAGGGTGGTATCGCCGGGCACGCCCAGCGGGATGACGTCGCCTTCCTCGAGCGCCAGAAGCTCCGCGAGCGGAACCTCGGTTTCGCCGAGGAGCGCCGTCAGCTCCACGGCCACCTCGGCCAGGTGCCCGGGCAACTCTTCGCGGGCCTCCGCGTCGGACGCGGCGTCACCGGCGTGGAACCCCGGCAGATAGAGCTGCAGGTCGCTGGAGTCCTCGCCGTGCTTCACCACGAGGTCGAAGCACAGGCGGTGCGGGTCGGCGACTTCTCCGGCGTCGCGCCAGCTTCCGAACGTGCCGACCGCGTCGACGACCTCGAAGCCCTCGGCGGACACCGAGTGGACCTCGCCGATCGCCCGCGCGACGCCCCCCAGCACGCGTCCCAGGATGTTGCGCTCGAGCTCGGAGAGCGGCCGGCTCTCCTCGCTCGACGCGTCGCCGCAGAGCAGGCGCTCGACGGCAGCGACCGCGGCCTCGTTGTCCCAGACCAGCCAACCCGGCTGTCCAGCCGCCTGGAAGCGCACCGCGGCGAGCGGCTCGGAGAGCCGCGAGCGCACCAGGTCGGCGTGAACCTCGCGGAGCGCGGCGAGCTCGACGCGGAGCTCCTGCTGCAGCTCGCTCGCGAGGTGGCGGGAGACCGCGAGCAGGACGCCTTCCGTGCGGCGCTCGATCTCCTCCAGGGCGCGCTGCCCGAGGCGCAGGGGCTGGTCGAAGTCGCGGTCCGAGACGCGCGCCGGCTTGGACGCATCCTGGCCGAGCAGACCCACCAGGGCCTCGACTTCCTGCGGTTCGACGTTGGCGGTCACGCGTGGTTACTGCAGCAGGAACTTGGCGAACAGGAAGTTCTTGATGCGGCCGTGGCAGCCCACGCGGACCTCGCCGACGAAGTGCGGGTCGAGCCCGCTCGTATCGAGATAGAGCGTGTCGCCGGCAGGGGTCACGACGCGCACGTCGTCGTCGCCGAGCCCGAACCGGATCTTCTCGCCCTCGTCGATCGCGATCGTCCCGTCCGGCGCGTCGACGTGCAGGACGTGGTTGAAGAACAGGCCGCGGAAGCTCGACTTGCGGATCGAGGTGCCGACCGCCAGACCGCTCTCCGGATCCGCTTCGTTCGGCGTGGCGGTCGCGCCGATGTGGATGGGGAAGAGGATCGGGTCGATGGCCTCGCGCAGCTCTTCGCGCAGAACGTCCTTCCCCACGGCGCCGCTGATCTCCTCCTTCGATTTGGCGGACACGACGACGATCGTCCGGTCGACGAGCTTCGCCTGGTACAGGGGGTCGGCGGTGCGGTTGGCGACGTAGGCCTCTTCGTAGGCGACGTACTCCGCCTTGATCTCCAAGGCCAGGTAGTTCTTGTTGTCGTGGCCGGCCAGGTTCACCGAGAGCTGCGACTCCGAGAGGTTGGCCACGAAGGGACCCTCGAGCGGGACTTCGTCCACGCCGGCGGGAACCGCCATCAGGAAGGCGAAGTAGGCCATTCCGACGAGGGCGAGAACGCCTCCGCCGAGCAGGATGCCCTTCTTCTTCCCGCCGGAAGACGAAGCGCCTTCGGTCTTCTCCTTCTCGGCGTCCTTTTCTGCTTCAGCCATTGCTAGGTCGGGGTGACTACGGGTTGTCGGACGCGGGCAGCACCAGTCGAGCGTCCACGGTCCGGGTGGAGTTTCCGCGCGGTTCGATCTCCGCGATCCAGGCGCGCGCCTCGACGCGATCGGCGCGGAAGCCGTGCTCCTCGATCAGGTAGGCGCGCACGGCGAGCGACCGCGACAAGGCGAGCCAGCGGTCGTCGTGGTTGAAGTCGGCTCCCGCGTCGAGCGCGTGCCCTTCGAGCAGCAGGATCTGCCCGCGCCCGGGGCGCAGCGTGGAAGCGAGAAGGTCGATGTAGTCCTCGGCGGCTTCGGTGAGCTCGGCCGAACCCGGCGGGAACATCGCGATCGCCGGCTGGTTGAGCTCGTCGTGCGGTCGCATCGTCTCGAGGTTGCTCGCGCGGAGGAGCTCCAGGCTCTCGGCGAATTCGTGTGCCTCGCGGCGCTCGGGGTCCTCTTCCGGCGGCAGGTTGAAGCGCACGCGCACGTTTTCGAAGACGGACTGTCGGTCCTCGTCGCTCAGCACCCCCGGCAGGCCGAACGAGCGCAGCGTGATGATGAACGAGCCGATGCCCTGAGCGACGAGCCCGTACTGCTGCTCCTTGGACATCGAAACCAGGAGGATGAAGAACGTCAGGATCAGCGTCATCATGTCGCCGAACGAGACCATCCAGGCGGGCGCGCCCTTCTTCGGTTCCTCTTCCATCGCCCTACCTGTTCCTGTCCTCCGCCTTGCGCAGGACCTCGATGTGCGCCGCGCGCAGCTTGGAGAGCGAGAGGATCCGGATCTGCACGCGCCGGTTCATTTGCCGCCCCTCGGGCGAGTCGTTCTCGGCGCGCGGGTGCTGTGAGCCGAGACCGGCGACCTGGAGCATCCGCGCGTCCATGTCGCTCGCGCGGAGCATCTCCGACGCTGCGGCGACCGCGCGCGCGCACGAGATCGCCTCGGGGGTCGCGAACCGCGCGGTCGGCTTGAACGCGCCGTCGGCGAAGCCTTCGACCACGACGAGGTAGGGGTAGTTCTCGAGCACCCGGGCCGCTTCTCGGAGGCTGCGCGCGAGCTCCGGCGTGAGCTCCACCGAACCGGGGGCGAACGAGGCCTTCGGGCCGAACTCGATGACGAGGCCGTCGGGCACTTCGTTGAGGTCGATGGCGATGTGGTCTTCCGTCAGCTTCTGCCCCATCTCCTCCATGTTGTCGACGAGGTGTTCCTGAGGCCGGCTGTGCGGCCGGTTCGCGCCGCGCTGGAGGTCCTTCGCGGCGAGCAGGTCCTCCCGTGGGGCTTCCTGAACGATGTCGCCGGGCTTCTCTTGCAGAGCGCTTTCGGTGCGGTCGAGCCACGAGGCGACCTTGAGGAGCTCGCGGTCGTCCAGCGACGAGAACGTCATCAGGAGCACGAAGAACGTGACGAGGAGCGACACCATGTCGGTGAAGGTCACGATCCACTCGGGAGCGCCCTTCGGACCGGAATCCCCCGCCTGCTTCTGCTTCTTCTTCTTCTTCCTGGCCATCGCCTAGCCGGTCGCCACCGCCTCCCTCACGCTCGGCGGGATGAAGCTCTTGAGCTTCTCCTTGATGAGCTGCGGCCCGTCGCCGGACTGGATCGCGACGATTCCCTCGATCATGAGCTCGCGCAGGAGCGCCTCTTCCTTCGCGCGCTGTTCCAGCTTGCCCGCCATCGGGATGAAGACCATGTTCGCCGCCATCGCGCCGTAGAGCGTCGTGAGCAGCGCGGTCGCCATGCCGGCGCCGATCATGCTCGGGTCGGAGAGGTTCTGGAGCATCTGCACCAGTCCGACGAGCGTCCCGATCATGCCGAAGGCCGGCGCGAACGAGCCGAGGGCGTCGAGCATCTTCTTGCCGTTGGAGTGACGCTGGCGTTGCCACTCGGCCTCGAGCTCCATGATGTCCCGCACGGTCTCCGCCGGGAAACCGTCGATCACGAGCTGAACGCCCTTGCCGAAGAACGCGTCCTCGACCTCGTTGAGCTTGTTCTCGAGCGCCAGCAGGCCCTCCTTGCGCGCGAGGTTGGCGTACTCGACCACCCGCTCGATCTCCTCCGACGGCGACGGGATCTTGAAGAGCAGCGTGCGAAGGATGACCTTCACGAGCCCCTTCAAGTCGGCCATCGGGAAGTTGATCAGCGTCACCGCGATGGTCCCGCCGAACACGATCATCATCGACGGACCGTGCAGGAAGATCGCGACGCCGCCCGGGCCGGTCGCGATCGCGAAGCCGACCAGGCCGAATCCGATCAGCAAGCCTAGAACGGTGGTGATATCCATACCGGGACCGCGGGCGCATCGCGCGGGGGAATTTGGAGGGGTCGCGCCGCGGGGTTTATCGACCGGAATGGGCGATCCCTTGATGAAGCGAAACGGCCGGAAACGCCCTCAGAAGCTCGTTCTGAGACGGTTCCGCGGTCACTCGCCCGACGGCGCGCCGGCCGCCCAGGCCTCGGCGTACTCGATGTACTTGTCGCCGCTGAAGGTGTTGAGGATCTCGACGGCGAGGTCCTCGTCGAGGGCGCGAAGAATCTTCGTGGCCTCCTCCGGCGTGTACGCCTGGAGGCGTCGGCCGGCCTCCGCCGCATCCTGTTCCGAGAAGAGCCTCGCCAGGCTGTCCCAGCGACGCGCGCGCAGCTCGGCGGCGGCCTCCTCGTCGCGCTCGACCTCCTGGGCGCGGAGGAGCAGGTCGGCCTCGTACGCTTCGAGCTCCGCGCGCAGCTCGTCCAGGGTCTCGAACTGGTCGGCCAGGTCCTGCGCGCGCTGATCGGCCAGCTCCTCGCGCTCGGTCACCCGCTTCAGCCGCTGGTCGAGCTGCAGGGTCTTGAGCTTCAGCTCGTCCGCGAGCGACTTCAGCTCGGCGTGGCTGAAGGGCGGCTCGAGGGTCCACGCGCTGAGGACGCCGAGGCTCGCGGCGACGACCTCTCGGTCGGGGAGCTCCGGCGCGGGTGTCCCATGGTCGGGAGCGCTCTCGATGTCGCCTTCGCCGCCCGTCGGTTCCGGGAACATCTTTCCGATCACCGCGACCTCGTTGAGCGGCACGCCCGCGAGCGCGGCGAAGCCCAGGAAGCAGACGAGGAAGAGCGAGACTCCGCCGACGATCATGGCGGCGATTTCGATGGCGCGGTTCATCGCGGGGCGTCGGGGCGTCGGCCCGAACCTCCCTTTTCGGTCTGCGCCCGGGCGCGGCTGGAATCCGATTCCAGCCGGCTGCGAAGAAGCGCGGTCTCGTCCATCTCGCGGTTCTCGCGGCGCTCGAGCTCCGATCGGTGGCGGCTCCGCGCGCGGGTTTCGAGCTCCTCCAGGGCGCGCCGGTCGCTCTCGCGCTCGCGCCACGCCGCCGCGAGCCGGGCGGCCTGCCCGCGCAGCGTCAGGGCGGTCTCCTTGCGCGGCAGGAGGCCGCGTACCAGTCCGTCGGCGACCTCCTGCTCGACGAGCACGCGGCGTGGGTCGAGCGCCTCCCGGCGGTCCGCGGTCCGCGCGGCCTCGATCGCGGCGCGGTGTTCCGCGAGGGCCCGCTCGGCCTCGGCCGCTTCGCGCTCGGCCGCGGACCAGCTCGCCCGGGCCACGCGCTCCTCGATGGCGCGCACGCGCCTCAGGCGCTCGAGACGGAAACGGAAACGACGGTTCATGCGGCGGATCCCTCGCCGAACACCGCCCGGAGCAGCGCGAGCGTCTGCTGGAAGGTCGAGACTTCACCGGCGTCCTGCCGGAGGAACGCCTCGAGGTTCGGAAGGAGCGCCATCGCGCGATCGAGGCCGGGGTTCGTGCCCGCCTTGTAGGCGCCGATCTCGACCAGGTCGCGTCCTTCTCGCCACTGGGCGAGCGCCTCGCGCACCGACTGAGCGAGCCGGCGGTGCTCGTCGGTCGTGACCTCTTTCATCAGGCGCGAGAGGCTTCCGAGAACGTCGACGGCGGGAAACTGCCCGCGCTGCGCGATCTCGCGCGAGAGGTAGACGTGCCCGTCGAGCAGTCCGCGCAGCGTGTCCGCCACCGGGTCGTTCGGGTCGTCGGCGTCGAGCAGAACGGTGATCAGTCCCGTGATGCTGCCCGTGTTCGACGCGCCCATGCGCTCGACGAGCTTCGGCACCGTGGCGAAGAAGCTCGGCGGGTAGCCGCGCACCGTCGGCGGCTCGCCCGCGGCGAGCCCGATCTCGCGCGCCGCCGCCGCGAAGCGCGTGACCGAGTCCATCACGAGCAGGACGTCGTTGCCGCGGTCGCGGAAGTACTCCGCGAGCGTGATCGCGGTGAACGGCGCGAGGTAGCGCTCGATAGGGGGCCGGTCCGACGTCGCGACGACCGTCACCGAGCGGGCGCGGTCCGCTTCGCCGAGCACGTCGTCGCGGAAGGCGCGCACCTCGCGGCCGCGCTCGCCGACGAGCGCGACGACCAGCACGTCGGCGTCCGTACCTTGCGCGATCTGCCCGAGGAGCGTCGACTTGCCGACGCCGGAGCCCGAGAAGATCCCCATCCGCTGGCCGCGGCCGAGCGTGCTCAGCCCGTCGATCGAGCGCACGCCGGTCTGCAGCGGCGCGCGGATCGGCGCGCGGGACAGGGCGGCGGGCGCGGCGCCGCGCACGCGGCGGCGCTCGAGCGAAGCGGGCAAGGGGGCGGCCTCGTCACCGCGGTCGCCCCCATCGATTGGAGCGCCGAAGCCGTCGACCACCCGCCCGAGCAGCATCTCGTCCACCGGCACGGTGAACGGGCGGCCGAGCGAGGTGACCTCCTGCTTGGGCGCGATGCCCTCGAGATCGCCGTGGGGCATCAGGAGCGTGCTCGTGCCCCGGAAGCCGACGACCTCGGCCTCGATCGGCCCGGCGGAGCCGCGGTCGATGCGGCAGAGCTCGCCCACCGCGGCCGGCACGCCGACGGCCTCGACGATGACCCCCGAGACGATGTCGATGCGGCCGCGATAGGACGGCTGCGACGCCGCGAGGATGTGCGGCCGGCAAGCCTCGACGTCGAGGAGCAGGTCGCCCTCCATCGCGCTCACCGGAGGGTCTCGAGGATGCGCTCCTCGATCGCGGCCAGGGCGTCGTCGAGATCGCGGACGAAGAGCCCGTTCGGCGTCTCGACGTGGACGTCGCCGCGCTTGACGCCGATGTCGGGCTCGATGCGCGTCCCGGAGCGGAACGTCGCGCTCGCGAGGTCGGCGGCGTCGTCGGGGTGCACGTGCACGACGCACACGCCGCGACCGACGGCGGAGGCGAGCAGCGTCTCGCGCACGATGCGCTCGACGGCGTGGCGTCCCGCTTCGATCTCGACGCACAGGAGGTGACGGGCGATCTCGACCGCGAGCTCGACCGACGTCTTCGCGAGCGAAGCAGCAGCCTCCTCGCGGTAGGCGTCGAGCCGGGCGACGGCGTCCGCGAGCGCCTTCGCCGCGTGCTCCTGCGCGATCTCCATGCCGCGGGCGACGCCCTCGGCGTGCGCCTCGTCCCGGAGCCGCTCCACGGCCAGGTCCATCGCCGACGCCCCTTCGTCCGGCTCGACGATGCGCACCGCGCGGAGCTCGGCGGACGTGCCCGGGTCGACGCGCCTACTCGACAAGCTCCTCGCCTCCGCGCGTCGGACGGAACTCGCCGGCTTCGATCAGCGCCCGCACGTTGCGCATGACCTCCTCGCGCGCGGTGAGCACGTCGGCCAGCGGGACGGCGCCGATGAGATCGCGCTCCTCGGCGACCATCTCGCGCACGCGCGAGCTGAGGTTGTTCATGATGTTCTCCTCCACGGCCTCGGAGCAGCCCTTCAGACCCATGGAGAGCGTCTTGGTGTCGACCGAGCCGAGGATCTTCTGCATCGAGCGCTTGTCGATCGTGCCGATGTCCTCCCACGTGAAGAGGAACTCGCGGAGCTCCTCGGCCATGTCGATGTCCTCCTCTTCGATCGCTTCGATGACGCTCTTCTCCATCTGCGGATCGGAGTTGCTGAGCAGCTCGGCGATGGTCTTCAACCGCGCGGATTCGTCGGGCGGCGGTCCGCTCGCGGAGGCGGCTTCGATGCGCTCCTGAAGGCTCAGCGCGAGGCGGCGGAGGACGTCGAACGGCGGCGGCGTCAGCGTCGCCATACGGCGCACGATGTTGAGCGCGGCGTCGTGCTCGAAGCCGTCGAGCACTCCGGCCGAGAGCGAGGGCGGAAGGTGGGCCAGCACCAGGGCGCAGACCGCCGGGGACTCGCTTTGCAGCATGGTGCGCAGCGTGAACGGGGACGCGGACTCGAGCTCGAGGAACGGCCGCTCCTGGAGGCGGCGCTCGCGGATGACCGAGAGCACTTCGCCGCCGCGCTCCGCGCCGAAGGCGGACTTCAGGAGCCCCGTGAGCTCGTCGTCGCCGCAGGAGCGCACGGGCTTCGGGCTGTTCGCGGCCAGCGCGATCTCGCGACGGAGCTCGTCCACGCGCTTCGGATCCGCAAGCTCGCCGGGGATCGCGAGCATGGCCTGCGCGACGTCGTCGACGACGTCGGGGGCGAGCGTGCTCAACACCCGCGTCGCCGTCTCGCCGTCGAGGCTTAGGAGGAAGGCCGCGACGCGCTGCGCGCCTCGTGTCTTGTCGCTCATCCGCCCGTCCCGACCTTCTCCTCGCGCGCCCAGGACGAGAGGATCTCACCGACGCGCTCGGGGTCGCCGGTCAAGAGCTCCTGCACCTGGGCCTGAGCCAGGAGCTCGGGGTCGAGCTCCGTCTCGGGGGAGGCGGCTTCGCTCTTTGCCCGCGCAGCGGACTTCCTGGCGGAGCGCAGGCTCGAGAGCAGGAGCACGACGAAGACGAGGGCGGTCACGATCTCGACGCCGCGGCGCAGGAGGAGCTCCATCATCGGGCTCGGCTCGTCGGCGGGCGCCTTCTCGCCGACCGGCGCGGTCGCCGCCGGCTCGCCCGTGTCCAGGCTGTCGTCGACCGGCACGTCGTTCACGAACGGAAGCGACACCGTCTGGAACACGTCGCTGCGCGTTCCTTCGTCGAAGCCCACCGCCGCCTTGACCGCGGCCTCCAGGTCGGCGACCTGGCCGGTCTCGATCGAGTCGTCGAGGAAGAGCGCAACGCTCAGACGCTCGAGCACCGGCGCGATGCTCACCGTCTCCTCGCGCGTGACGCTGGGCTGGTAGTCCGTCTTCTCCTCCTCGGTCGTCGACACCAGCGGCTCGGCCGGCGGTTCCTGTGCCGCGTCCGCGGTCAGGTCGGGGACGTTCGCGTTGTCGCCGCCGAAGTCGAGGCCGGTGCCGGCGCCGGCCGGCGGGCTGGCGCCGGGCGGAACCGGCGTCTCGGTCGAGTTCTTCGTCTCCGACAGCACCGTGCCCCTGGCGGTGGTGGTGCTCGACTTCGTGCTCTGGTCGTGGTTCCAGAGCGAGTCGACCGTCACGCGCGCCTTGTTGGCGCCGAGGATCTCCTTCAGCACGATGTTGGCCTTCTCGGCGGTGGCGCGGTCGTAGGTCCGCTTGTGCTCCAGCCAGTCGCGGACGCCTTCCTCCGCCGAGCTCTCCTCCGTGCCGTCGTGCAGCGTGCGGCCGGCCTGATCGGAGATGACGAGGTTCTCCGGCTGGATGCCGAGCCCGTGGCTGACGAGGAGCGCCACCGTCTGCGCCTGCTCGCGGTCGAGCGGGAGCTGGTTTCGGAGTTGGAGCTGCACCGAGGCGGTGCGCGTCTGGTCCGCGCGCGAGGCGAACGGGGACCGTTCGCCCTCGTAGGTCTGGACGCGCGCGGAGGTGACGAAGTCGAGCTCCTCGAGCACGCCTTCCATCTCCTCCCACCAGCGCTTGTCCATGATCTGCTCGCGCTGGCCGGCGCTCATGAACACTCCGCTCATGCCGCCGGGATCGGCGATGATGCCCTTCATCGGGCGGTCGAGCGCGCCGGAGCCGTAGGCCGCGGCCAGGGCGGCCGAGCGGTCGCCTTCGTCGACGTAGACCACGAACGGGCCCGGCGGCTGGCTGACGCGGAAGGGGACGCCGGCTTCGGAGAGCGCCTTCATCACCTTCGCGCTCTCGTTGTCGTTCAACCCCGAGAGCAGCATGTCGTAGTGCGGCTTGTTCGACACGAACGCCGTGACCGCAATGGCGAGCACGACGGCGCTGGCGACCAGCGCGGCGGTCGCTTTCGATGCGGCGCTCGAGCCTTTGAAGGCTGAGGCCAGCGATGTGACCAGGTCGTTCATGAACTAGGTCAGACGTTCATCCGCATGACTTCGCGGTAGGCGTCGACGAGCTTGTTCCGGATCTCGAGCGCGAAGCGCAGCGAGAGGTCGGCCCGCTTGATGCGCGCGGCCACCTCGGCAAAGTCGGTGACCTTGCCCTCGACGAGATCCTGCGGCAGGCGCTCGGCGCCCCGTATCTCGCCGTCGACCGCGCGCAACCCTTCCCGGAGCTTGCCGGCGAAGGCGTCGTGGACGGTGGACTTCTCGGCCGGGCCGGGAACGGCATCGGAAACGCCGGCACCCGCGGCGCGGACTTCGTCCACGGCGCGTGCCTGCGCCTTCAGCGCGGCGAGGAGCGCTTCGCGCTGGAGGGAACCTCCCGATCCGATGCGTTCGACCATCTAGGCCGTTACCTCGCGAGCTGCAGCGCCCGCTCCGCCATCTGCATGAAGTTCTGCTGCACGGAGAGGTTCGCCTCGTAGGCCCGCACCGACGTGATGAGGTCGGCCATCTCGATCACGGTGTTGACGTTCGGCAGCCGGACGAACCCGTCCGCGTCGGCGTCCGGGTGGCTCGGGTCGTGGATGACCTGAAACGGCGTCGCGTAGTCGGGCAGGATGCCCGAGGCGCGAACGCCCGCCACCTCCGTCCTACCGGCCTCGGCCGCCTGCAGGAGCGGCTCGAAGCGGACGACCTTGCGGCGGTACGGCCCTCCCTCGGGCGTGCGCGTCGTGCGCGCGTTGGCGATGTTCTCCGCGATGACGTCCATGCGGGCGCGTTCCGCGGCCAGGCCGCTGGAGGACGCGCGCATGCCGGAGAAGAGTTTGTCGATTCCACTCATGGTTAGCGTGACTCGATGCTGTTGCGGAGTAGCTCGAAGTGTCCGGCGAGGATCGCGGAGTACGTCTCGTACAGGACGCGGTTCTCGCGCATGGCGTTCAGCTCGAGCTCCAGGGACACGTTGTTGCCGTCCGGTCGCGCCGGACTCTCGAGGTCGGGGACGACCTCGGGCTCGACCGCGTAGAGGTCTCCTCCGTCCTCGTAGGCCTTGCGCAGCATGTCCTCGAAGCGGACCGTCTGCCGCGTGTAGCCCGGCGTGTTGACGTTGGCGACGTTCCCCGCGATCGCGCGCGCGCGGAGTCCGGTCACGCTCATCAGGCGCAGGAGGATGTCGGTGTGCTGGCCTTCGACGGTCATCAGGCCACCAGTCCGAGCTGCCTCCAGAGCTTCATCTTGTTCGAGAGCGTGCGGGCGGTGACGCCGAGCCGGCGGGCCGCCTCGGTCTTGTTGCCTCCGGTCGCCTCGAGCGTGGAGAGGATGGCGAAGCGCTCGATCTCGCGGAGCTGGTGGTTCGCGAGCGGCGAGGCCGCGCTGATCGACCAGACCGAGGCGTTGCCGCCGGCGCGGGTCTCGAACGGACCGTGCTCGACGTTGGATGAGCCGAAGAAGAGGTCGGCCGCTCCGACGGTCTCGCCCTCCAGGAGCACGACCGCGCGCTGGATCGCGTTCTCGAGCTCGCGCACGTTGCCGGGCCAGTGCCAGCCGAGCAGGAGCTCGCGCGCCTCCTCGCTGAAGGTCGGCGTTTGGCGGCCGTTCTCGCCGGCGTAGCGCACGGCGAAGTGCTCCGCGAGCGGCATCACGTCGTCGCTCCGGTCGCGCAGCGGCTTCATGTGCACCGGGAGGACGTGCAGGCGGTAGTAGAGGTCCTCGCGGAACGCGCCGGCTTCGGCTTCGCGCTTGAGGTCGCGGTTCGTGGTGGCGATGACGCGCACGTCGACCTTCAGCGTCGTCGTGCCGCCGACGCGCTCGAACTCCTCCTCTTCGAGGACGCGCAGGAGCTTGGTCTGGAGCGCGGGCGAAATCTCTCCGATCTCGTCCAGAAGGAGCGTGCCGCCGTCGGCCAGCTCGAAGCGCCCCTCCCGGCGCTTGTGCGCGCCGGTGAAGGCGCCTTTCTCGTGGCCGAAGAGCTCCGACTCCAGGAGGGTCTCGGAGAGCGCCGCGCAGTTGACGCGGATGAAGGGCCCGTCGGCGCGGGCGCTTCGGTTGTGGATGAACTGGGCGACGCGCTCCTTGCCGGTTCCGCTCTCCCCGGTGATCAGGACCGTGCCCTTCGACGCGGCGATGCGCTTGGCGACCTCCAGGGTGTCCCGCATGCCCTGCGACGACGCGATCAGGTCCTCGCCGACCGACGAGGCGACCTCGGCGCGCAGGTAGGCGTTCTCGCGCTCGAGCCGGTGGGTGCGGTCGAGGCGCTTGATGACGAGCTCGATCGTCTCCGGGCTGCACGGCTTCATCAGGAAGTCGACCGCGCCGTGGCGCATCGCGTCGACCGCGGTTTCCACCGAGCCGTGCGCGGTGACCAGCACCACGGGAACGTCCGGGAAGTCGCGGCCGATGCGCTCGACCAGCTCGACGCCGCCGATGCCCGGCATGCGCAGGTCGGTCAGCACCAGGTGGTACTCGCGCGAGCCGAGACGCTCCAAGGCGGTCTCTCCACTCGGAACGGCGTCGGTCTGATAGCCCAGCGTCCGCACCGCTTCGGTGAGGAACTCGCGCGAGAGGGAGTCGTCGTCGACGATGAGGACTCGTTGGATGGACATCTTTAGCTTTCGGGTTCTCTGGTTGGATCGAAGGGGATCGTGATGGCGAACTCCGCGCCGTTGAGAGGGGGGGGAGCGGCGCCGACGGCGACGTCGCCGCCGTGAAGGCGGGCGAGCGTCGCCACCAGGGCCAGCCCGAGGCCGGTGCCCTCCGGGCGGGTGGTGAAGAAGGGGTCGGTGACCCGTTGACGGAGCTCCGGAGGAACGCCCGGACCGGCGTCGCGCACGCAGAGGGCGATGGACTCGCCACGGCGTTCGACGGCGACCTGAATGCGGCCTCCCTCCGGTTGGATCTCGGCGGCGTTGGCGACGAGGTTGCGCAGCGCCTGACGCAACTTGATCCGGTCGCCCAGGAACGGCGGCGCGCTCGTCTCGACGTCGACCTCCCACGGGCCTTCGTCTTGGAGAGCGGCGCGCACGGCGCTCGCGGCGAGCTCGGCCGGATCGATGGCGTCCTGCTTGACGCGCTCGGGGTTGGCGAAGGCGAGCAGGCTCTCGATGATCGCATCGGCCTCGTCGGTTCCCTCGACGATGCACTGCGCCCAGCGCCGCACCTTCCGGTTCTCGGAATCGTCCGGCAGCTCGCGCTCGAGCAGCCTGGCGAAGCCCTTGACCGCGTTGAGCGGGTTGCGGATCTCGTGCGCGATTCCGCCGCCCATCGTGCCGAGGGCGGCCATCTTGTCCATCGCGTGCATCCGCTCGGTCATCGCGAAGAGCTCGGTGCGGTCGTCCAGGATCTCCACGGCGCCCGCGTAGCCGCCCGCGCCGTCCTGGATCGGCGCCCGCCGCGTCGCGAGCACGAGCCGACTGCCGTCGGCGCGTTGCAGGTCGCTGACCGCCTCGCCGTCGGCGTCCGGGTCGTGGATCAGGTCGTGGGCGATCGGACCGTCGAGCTCGTCGGAGGTGACTCCGAGGATCGAGAGCGCGGCGTCGTTGACGCGCACGATCGTCCCGTCGCGGTCGCGCACGACGACGCCGGTCGGCAGAGCCTGCAGGACGGTCTCGAGGTGGCGGTTCACCGCGTCGAGCTCCTCGACCTTGGCCTCGAGCTCGCGGTTGGCGAGGTGCAGCTCGTCCTCGACGAGCCGCGCGCGGTCCGCCAGCGCCTCGTAGCTCCTGAGCAGGCTCTCCGAGATCGTGGAGAACGACTGCATGACCTGGTCGAGCTCGGTCACGGGGCGTCGCCTCCGGCTTCGGCGTCCTCGGTCCGCTCGGGAAGCTTGGACAGGAAGTCGCGCTTCCACGCGAAGAACTCGAGGTCGCTCTTCGCGCGCTG
>JANQEJ010000101.1 GCA_028278425.1 Planctomycetota bacterium
CCTCACGCGTCAAAGCGGCCCGAGGACGGGCCACTTTTCCGCGGGCTCGCGCAGCCGCGCTCGCGGGGCGGCGCTGAGGGAAGCGACGACGCCGGCAAGCTCCCCCGCACCTCCGTCCCGAACGGAGTCGAGCGCCGCCCCTTCCGCATGAGCGACCTAGGCGAGAGCGTCACCGATAGCACAGCAGCGTCTCGGCGAGACCGTCACCAGAAGCCTCCACCCGTTCGA
Organism: Planctomycetota bacterium; assembly: GCA_028278425.1. Taxonomy (GTDB): domain Bacteria; phylum Planctomycetota; class UBA1135; order UBA1135; genus JANQEJ01. The sequence continues at coordinate 229 of JANQEJ010000101.1, forward strand.
CCGCGGCGAAAACGTCACCGACCACACCGCAACGGAGAGGGCGCTACGCGCGCCGACCCACTACCGCAATCCGACTACTCCGCCAGCCGTTCGATGATCGCGTCGATCACCCGGCGTGCCGTTTCGCCTTGGCTGACCATGTACTTCTCCGCCTGCACCGTGATCGTCGTGCGATCCAGGTCGTACGCGAAGATCTCCACCGTCACGTCCGCGTCCTCCACCTTGCCCATGATCTTCCGCGGGTACTCCTGAACTTCGATCGGCTCGAGGCTCATCACCTCCATCGTCTCGCGCGAGACGTCCCAGACCCGTTCGACGTCGATCATCACCTGTGCGGTGTGGACGTCGTTCGGGAGGACCTCCTGGCTCAGGAGGAAGCCGAGGCCGGCGCCGAAGGCGGCGGCGACGCAGCCGGTCGCGACGGGGAGCGGAAGAACGGCGAGGCACAGGGCGAGGATGCGGCGCATGGCGTTCGGTCTCGGGCTACGTGTTCGAAGTGGAGGAGAGCGCGTCGAGGCGGCCCGCCGCCGCGTCGACGATGCGACGGAAGAAACCTACTCCCTCGCCCACCTCCCTGGAAGGCAGGCGCGTCCAAAGCGGGTGGTTCCAAGGGGTTAGGTTCCGCTCGGGATGGGGCATCAGTCCCACCACGCGTCCCGACGGGTCGCAGAGGCCCGCGACGTCCGCCGCCGAGCCGTTCGGGTTGGCCGGGTAGCCCGCCGGCCGGTCGGGGGCCGCTCCGGCGTAGCGCAGCACGATCTGGCGGCGGTCGATCAGGCGCTGGAGCGCCGCGTCGTCGCGCACGACGAGCCGGCCCTCGGCGTGGGCGACCGGGCACGGCAGGAGCTCGCCCGCGGTGAGCCAGGGACAGGCGGAGTCCTCGGCGCGCAGCGTGACCCAGCGCGCCTCGAACCGGTTGGAGGCGTTGGCCGCGAGCGCGATGCTGCGCTCGCGGGCCGGCGCGTCGGGCTCGAAGAGGCCGAGCTCGAGCACGACTTGGAAACCGTTGCAGATGCCGAGCACGAAACCGCCCGACTCGACGAAGGCGCGGATCTCGGCGGCGAGGTGCTCGCGCAGCTCGACGCCGAACACGCGGCCGGCGGCCACGTCGTCGCCGTAGCTGAAGCCTCCGGGAACGACGAGCACGCGGTAGTCGCCGAGGCGCTGCGGTGCGTCGACGAGCACGTTCAAATGAAGGAGATCCGTCCGCGCGCCGGCGAGCTCGAAGGCGCGCACGGTCTCCTCGTCGCAGTTGATGCCCGCGGTGCGCAGGCAGAGGGCGCGGACGTCGCTCATCCGTGGAACCCTCCGGTGAAGGCGAGGCGAAGCTCTTCGAGCGGGACGGTGCAGAGCGTCGCGCCGCCGGTTCCGCGCACGCGCAGGAACGGCTCGTCGAGGACGGTGCCCACGGCCGTGCACGGCAGGTCGCCGAAGCCGTGGGCGAACGCCTCGGCGTGTTCGGGCGCCACCTCGACGAGGAAGCGCGTGCACGATTCGGAGAAGATCCGCGTCGCGTCGGCGTCGTAGCCGCTCTCGGGCTCCTCGCAGCGCACCGCGCCGAGGTCGAGGGCGACGCCGAGGTCGCCGGCGAAGGCCATCTCGGCGGCGGCGACCGCGAGCCCGCCTTCCGACAGGTCGTGGCAGCTCGCCACGCGCCCGGCGGCGATCTCGGAGTGCAGGGCGCGGAGAATCGACGGCGCCTGCTGCAGGTCGGGTGTCGGTACGCGTCCACCGGCGAGGCCGAGGTGCTGGAGGTAGTGCGAGCCGCCGAGCTCGGGCCGCGTCGCGCCGACGAGGAAGAGGCGGTTGCCCGCGCGCTTCGCGTCCATCGTGACGACGCGGTCGACGCGCGGCACCTGCGACATGCAGGTGATCAGGAGCGTCGGCGCGACCGCGATCGTGCGGTCGCCGACGCGGTACTCGTTGTTGAGGCTGTCCTTGCCGGAGACGAAGGGCGTCCCGTAGGCGACCGCGGCGTCGAAGCAGGCCTTGGCCGCGCGAACGAGCGCGCCGAGCCGGTCGGGCTTCTCGCAGTTGCCCCACGAGAAGTTGTCGAGGATCGCGGCGCTGCCCGGGTCGGCGCCGACGGCGACGGCGTTGCGCAGCGCCTCGTCGATCGCCGCGGCCGCCATCGCGTAGGGGTCGAGCAGGCCGTAGGCCGGGTTCGTTCCGCAGGAGATCGCGAGCCCGCGCATCGAGTCCGCGAGCGGCTTGAGCACGGCCGCGTCGCCCGGCCCGTCGGCGCGCACGCCGACGAAGGGCTTCGCGACGGAGCGCCCCTGCACCTCGTGGTCGTACTGGCGCACGATCCACTCCTTGCTCTGGACGTTGGGCATCGCGAGGAGGCTCGACACGATCGCGCCGACGTCGTCCGCGGCCGGGCAGCCGGGGTCGGGAAGCTCGGGCGCCTCCCACACCGCTTGGCGCGCCACCCGCGGCAGGCCGTCGTGCAGGAACTCCATCGAGAGCTCGCCGATCACCTCGCCGCCGTCCTTGACGACGAGCCGGCGCGTGTCGGTGAAGCTGCCGATCACCGTGGCCTCGACGTCCTCGGCGGCGAAGACCGCTAGGCACTCGTCGACGTGCTCGGGGGGGACGGCGAGGACCATCCGCTCCTGCGCCTCGCTGATCCAGATCTCGTGCGAGGCGAGCCCGTGGTACTTCAGCGGCACCTTGTCGACGTCGACCTCGGCGCCGCACTTCTCGCCCATCTCGCCGACCGCGGACGAGAAGCCGCCCGCCCCGCAGTCGGTGATCCCGCGGTAGAGCCCGCGGTCGCGGGCCTGGAGCAGGCAGTCGAGGACGCGCTTCTCGGTGATCGGGTCGCCGATCTGCACGGCGGAGCCCGAGACGTCCTCGGACTCCTCGTGCAGCTCCGCCGACGAGAACGTGGCGCCGTGGATGCCGTCGCGGCCGGTGCGCCCGCCGACGGCGACGATGGCGTCGCCGGGACGGACTTCCTTGTGGGCAGAGGTGTGGGGGAGCAGCCCGACCGTGCCCGCGTAAACGAGCGGATTGCCGACGTAGGACTCGTCGAACCAGACCCCGCCGTTGACCGTCGGGATGCCCATGCGGTTGCCGTAGTCGCGCACGCCGGCGACGACGCCGCGCAGGATCCGCCGCGGGTGCAGCGTTCCCTTCGGGACCGCGTCGCGCGGCAGGTCGAGCGGCCCGACGAAGAAGCAGTCGGTGTTGGCGATCGGCTTCGCGCCGAGGCCCGCGCCGAGCACGTCGCGGATCACGCCGCCGATGCCCGTGCCCGCGCCGCCGTAGGGGTCGATCGCGCTCGGGTGGTTGTGCGTCTCGACCTTGATGCAGACGTCCCAGCCCTTGTCGAAGGCGACGATGCCGGCGTTGTCCTCGAAGACGCTGACGCACCACGGGCGGTCGAGCTCGCGCGTCGCGCGGGCGATGGTCTCCTTGAGCAGGTTGTCGATGCGCTCGACCGGCTTGTCGCCCTCGCGGTAATCGACGATCCCGGTGAGCGTCTTGTGCTTGCAGTGCTCGCTCCACGTCTGCGCCAGCGTCTCGAGCTCGCAGGCGGACGGTTCGCGTCCGAGCTCCTTGAAGTGTGATCGGATCGCGCGCATCTCCTCGAGCGAGAGGCTGAGCACGCCGTCGCGGCTGATCTCCTCGAGCCGCGCGTCGCCGGCGTCGAGAAGCTGGATCTCCACGCGCCCGCGCGGCGACTCGCCCAGGCCCGTGCCGTAGGGGAGGTCGTCGCGGTCGACGCGCACCACCTCGACCGTCTCGTTGGCGAAGACGCGCGTGGCGGCGGTGTGGAGCTCCTCCTCGGTCGGGGAGCCGGCGAGCTCGTACACGCGGTAGCTCGCCACGCCCGGCCCCTCGGGGTCGAGCGGTCGGCCGGTGCGCGCGAGCAGGCGTTCGACCGTGTGCGCCACCGGATCCATCACGCCGGGCCGCGGCAGGACGACGATGCGGCGGCGCTCGCCGCGGGGCAGCGCCGCGAGGGGCTCCGCGATGCGCGCCTCGTCGACCACGGGGTCGGCCAGGAGCTCGGCCGCGATCGACTCGACGGTGCCGGCGGCGAGGGTCGACGGCAGGAGGTAACCCCGCCCGGCGCGCACTTCGCCCACGCTCTCGATGCCGAGCTCGCGCAGGACCTCCAGCGCGCCCTTGCCCTCGGGTTCGTCCCGTTCGGGGCGCCGGTGCACCTCCACGCGCCAGGCGTCGGGGGGGCTTTCCGTGGTCGTTTGGCTCTCCAAGGAGGCATGGTAGCCACGCGGGACTTGCCAATCGAGCACCCCTCGAAGACCATGCGCCAACTTTGGCGGAGCAGGGGAAGCGCAACGGCGAGGGCACGTCCAGCGGGATGGCCTTCGAGCGCCCGATCGAGGAGATCGAGGCGCAGATCGCGGAGCTCGAGAGCCTGTCGCTCTCCACGCGCCTCGACATCTCGTCGGAGATCGAGGTCCTGAAGGCGCGCCTGAAGGAGCAGATCGACAAGACCTACTCCGAGCTGACCGCCTGGGAGCGCGTCAACGTCGCGCGCCACCCGAAGCGCCCGGTGGCGAACGACTACATCGCGCACCTCGACGACTTCTTCGAGCTCCACGGCGACCGCGTCTTCGGCGACGACCGCGCGATCGTCACCGGGCTGGCGACGATCGAGGACCGGCGCGTCATGCTGATCGCGCACCGGAAGGGACGGACGACCAAGGAGCGGCTCGAGTGCAACTTCGGCTGCGCCCACCCCGAGGGCTACCGCAAGGCGCTCCGCAAGATGAAGCTCGCCGAGAAGATGGGGCTTCCGATCGTCAGCCTGATCAACACGCCGGGGGCCTACCCCGGCATCGGCGCGGAGGAGCGCGGCCAGGCGATGGCGATCGCGGAGAACATCCTCGCGATGTTCTCGCTGCGGGTGCCGATCGTGGTGCTCATCATCGGCGAAGGGGGCTCCGGAGGGGCGCTCGGGATCGGCGTCGGCGACCGGGTCCTGATGATGGAGTACTCCTATTACTCCGTGATCAGCCCGGAGGGCTGCGCCGCGATCCTCTGGAAGGACGGGGACCGCTCCCCCGAAGCGGCGGAGGCGCTGAAGCTCACCTCGAAGAGCCTCTTCGACCTCGGCGTGGTCGACGAGATCGTCCGCGAGCCCCTCGGCGGGGCCCACCGCGCGCCGACCGTGGCGATGGACGAGGTGCGGCGCGTGCTGCTGCGGCGGCTCGCCGAGCTGGACGGAATCCCGATCGACGACCTCTTGGCCGAGCGGCGAAAAAAGTACCGCCGCATCGCCGCCATCGACGGCCGCTTCCCCGACGTCTAGCGCTAACGGGGCGGGTTGGGCTTCCGTAAGCCCCAAGGTCGACTATGTTGAACACGCCCTCCCTCGCCGAGCCCCTGCCCGTGGAACCGGACCTGCCCGACGCCGCACCCGCCCCCGTGGACCCCGTTCAGGCGGGGGAGCCGAGCGACCACGACCTGATCCGCCAGGCCCAGGGCGGGGACGAGCTCGCCTTCGCCCTGCTCGTGCAGCGCCATCAGGGACGCGCCTGGCGGGTGGCGCGCAACCTCGTCGGCAACCCCGAGGACGCCGCGGACCTCGCCCAGGAGGCGTTCCTGCGGGTGTTCCGGAGCCTCGACCGCTTCGACTTCCAGCACGAGTTCCCGACCTGGCTCTATCGCATCGTCACCAACCTGGCGATCGACCAGCTCCGCAAGCGCCGCCCGCACCGCAGCACGGCCCTGGGCGTGGGCGAAGACGACGAGGTCGAGCTCGACCTCCCCGACGAGGAGGGCGAGCGCCCGCCCGACGCGCTCCTGCGCGAGGAGACCGCGGTGCGCGTGCGCGAGTGCATCGACAGCCTCGCCCCGCACTTCCGCGTCGTCATGGCGCTGCGCGAGCTCGAGGGGCTGCCGTGCACCGAGATCGCGCGCATCGTCGGCGCGACGCACGTCACCGTGCGCTGGCGCCTGCACCGCGGGCGCAAGCTCTTCCAGGAAGAGTGGGAGCGCCGGGAGCGGCAGGTGGCGGGCGGTCTCACCAACAACGACGAATCCCATCCCGTAGACACGACCGCGCGAGAGCGCAACTCCTGAGATGGATACGAACCTGAACTGCGACGACGTGCTGGAGCGGCTGCCGCTCCACGTCGGCGAAGACCTGGACGCCGACGTCCAGGCGGCGGTCACCCGCCACCTGGAGCGATGCGAGCCGTGCCGCGCGCACGAACGCGACGCGGCGCGCGCTCGCGACGTCCTCCGCTCGACCTTCGACGCGGAGGTGGTCGACGCTCCGGCGCTCTGGCCCGGGATCCGCGCGAAGCTGGCGGAGGAGGGGCTGCTTCAGCCCGCCGCTTCCAGCGCCGCGTCGCTCGTTCCGGAGCGCCGGCCGGTTCTCCTCCGCCGCCCCTTCGCCTCGGTCGCCGCCGCGGCCGCGGTCGTCGCCGTCTTCGGCTTCCTCTTCCTCCTTCAAGGGGGAGAGCCCGAGACGACGGTCGACGTGGTCGACGGCCAGCCGGCCGTGACCCCGGCGGTGTTCGATCCCCCGACCACTCCCTTCGATCTCCCCGCGGGCCCCGCCGACGGCGCCGTGGCCGAAACGACCGAAGCACCCGGCGGACTGATCCCGCTGCGCAACGCCGACGAGCGGCTGGTCGAGACGCTTCCGGTCGCCGACGACCCGCGCCACTCGCTCGCGACGGAGAAGATCTACCGCTAGACGAACCGACGACGATGAAGCTCTCCACCAAGCTCACCACCGCGACGCTGACGGCCGGCGCGCTCGCCGCGCCGTTCTTCCTCCCGCAGGGCCTCGCCCAGGAGGGGGAGGAACAGGAGGCGCCCGGACGCCGCACCCTGATCCAGATCCGCCCGTCCGAGGTGGGACTGGACGAGTTCGACGCCGCGCGCTGGACCGAGGCGTTGCGCGACCACGACCTGGACCAGCGCGAGCGCAGCTTCGACGAGCTCGTGCGGATGGCGCGCGGCAACGAGGCTGCCCGCGAATGGTTGAAGGCGACGGCGGCCGACGGCGACCGCGAGCTCGCCTGGAGCGCCCGTCTCGCGCTGCGCGAGCTCGAGCGGCAGGGCGGGCGCAGGCCGCTCTCCCTCTTCCGCTCGGACTTCAAAGATTTCGACGAGCTGGAGCAGCGCATCCAGGAGTTCACCGAACGCTTCGCGCCCGGGTGGAACCACCGCGTCGACCCGCTCGTCGTTCCGTTCCCGAACATCCACCGGGCGACGCCGGTCTTCCCGGGCGGCTCCCAGTCGGGCAAGAGCGTCAACATCGAGAACGCCGACGGCCGCTGGAAGATCAAGATCACCGAGCAGAAGGACGGCGAGGAGTCCGTGCGCGAGTACGAGGGCTCCACGCTCGACGAGATCCTCGAGGCCCATCCCGAGCTGAAGGACGAGGTGAACATCTCCGGCACGATCGTGGGGCCGGGCCTCAGCCTGAAGATCGGGAGCCCCGACGGCACCTTCGACTTCGACAAGCTGTTCGAGGAGTTCGGCGTCCGCGACCCGTGGGAGGACCGCCGCCCGCGGCGGCTCCAGCTTCGAACCGATGCCCAGCCCGGCGCCCCCTTGCGCACGGACATCCTGGGCGTCTACGCCCGCCCCGTGCCGGAAGGCGAGGGCGTCGAGATCCAGAGCATCGCGCCCGGCACGATCGCGCAGCTCCTCGGGCTCCGCGCGGGCGACGTGCTGCTGGAGGTCAACGGCCGCGCGCTCTCCGCGGTGGAAGACATCACCGCGGCGATGGAGCAGAGCGGTGAGAAGGAGGAGCGGGCCGTGGTCGTCGTCTGGCGCGACGACCTGGGCCGCCGCCGCACCGCGACCTGGCGCGCGGCGAAGGACTGAGCCGCTAGCAGCTAGCCGCCGGCCGCCGCCACCTGACGCTCGCAGAACGAGCGCAGCTCGTAGGCCTGCTTGATGTCCGGGTGCTCGAAGGGGTGCGTCGAGCTGCGCAGGTAGCGATCGATGTCCTCGATGGCTCCGGCGTGCAGCCCGAGGTCCGAGCGGAGCTGCGCGCGCAGGCTGTAGACCTCCGGCTGCACCGGGTTCAGGGCGATCGCGAGGTCGAGCTGCTCGAGCGCGGCCGGCAGGCGCCCCAGGCGCCGCAGGATCGTCGCGCCGAACAGGTGGCACTCCACCTGGCGGTCGATCGCCATGGCCTCGCTCTCCATCGCGGTGGTTTCCTCGGTCTCGGTGAGCTGGTTGGAGCGCAGGGTCGCGCGCCAGCCCTCGAGCTCCGCGCTCGACGCGTCGAGCAGGGCGCGGTTCCAGTCCAGGCTCTCCTCGTAGTCGCCGAGGAGCGCGGACACGCGCTGGAGCCCGTTCAGCGCCTTGATCTGCGACGTGGGGCCGGCCAGGACCTTCTCGTAGTTCGCGTGGGACTTCTCCCAGTAGTCGCGGGCCTGGGCGGCGAGCTCCGCGGCGCGCCCGGCGGGGTCGGGGTGCTCGGTGTACTGCTCGCCCGACGAGATCGCGAGCGAGGCCTCGTAGTTGGCCACGCCGAGCCGCTCCTGCGCGGTGGCGAGGCCGAGCAGCACCGGCGCCTCCTCGTCGCCGTCGGCGATCAGGCCCTCGAAGAACTCCTTCGCGATCACGAGGTCCTCGGTCTTCCCCATGCGCAGGCGGATCCAACCGACCATGCGCCGCATCGGCTCGTTGTCGGGGTCGAGCTCGAGGGCCTTGACCGCCTGGTCCTGGGCCCGCACCAGGCTCTCGTCCTGGTACAGGTAGGTGGCGGTGGTCATGTAGAGCTCGAGCTGCTTGTCGACGTCGATCTCGGGCTCGTTCGACTGGCAGCCGAGGAGCGCCGCCAGGGCGGCGAGGGCGGGAGCGGGGCTTTTCATGGCAGGGGGGTCCCGGAAAAAACGGCCGGACATCCTATCCGCCGGCGCGCGGGGGGACTACCGGCGGGCGTCCAACAGGCGGCGCAGGCGGTCCTCCTCCACGCGGAGCTGGAGGGTCTTGCCGCCCGAGAGGGTGACGAGGCCCGGCGGGGCGCCCTTGGGCTTCTTGACGTGCTTGCAGCGGGCGACGTGGATGGCCGCCTTCCGCGCGCCCCGCAGGGGCGAGAAGTGGAGCGCGAGATGGGCGGCGTCGAGGACCTCCTCGTCGTCGGGGTCCTTGCGGCCCTCGAGGCGCAGCACGACGTGGCTGCCGGGCGCGTCGCGGGTGTGGAGCCAGACGTCGTTCCCGCGGCACTCCTTGAGCGACAGGCGGTCGTTGTCCCTCGCCGTGCGGCCGACGCGGACCTCCGAGCCGCGGCAGGCGGTGAAGCGGCGGTAGGGGAGGCGGGGCGCCGGGATCGCGCGCTTGCCGCGCGCGCCGGGAGCCTGGCGCGGCTTCAGGATGCCCAGGGCGAGGGCGCGCTCCTCGACCGTGGCGGGGTCGCCCTCGTCCGCGAGCAGCGCGTCGATCCGTTCCAGCGTCTCGCGGGCGCGCGCCTCGTCGGCGTCGAGGCCCTCGCCGGTGCGCAGGAGCTTCTTGTACCGCGCGAAGTAGCGCTCGACGTTCTCGCGGGGCGCGAGCCGGGCCTCGAGGGCGAGGGTCCGCCGCGGCGTGCCGTCGGTGAACCAGTCGTCGACCTCCAGCTCGGTCATGCCGCGCTTGAGCTCGCCCTGGTGCGCCTTGAGGAGCTCGCCGTCCTGGCGCACGCGCTCGGCGCCGTCGCAGGCGGCGCGGCGTTGCTCCAGTCCGCGCAGGAGGCTCGCGGCGTTCTTGCGCTTGCGCTTGAGCCGCGCGGTCAGGTCCTTCCGCGCCGCGGCGAGGAAGCGCTCCTCGGCGGCGGCGCCCAGCGTCGCCTCGACGCGGAGCGAGAGCGGCGTCTCCGCGTCGTCGCCGTCCGCCGGCGCGGAAAACGCCTCGGCGACGCCCGGGCCGGGGTCTCCACCGGCGGCGCGGCCGGGCGGAGGAGACCACGGCTCGCCCCGGACGAGCCGCGCCGAGCCCTCGCGCTCCGGCGGCGAGGGGATCAGGACGTCGGTCACCCGGTCCTCGGCGTCTGTCAAGACGAGGTTCGCGTGCCGGCCGGTCAGCTCGGCGACGAGGTGGCGGGTCGCGTCGCCGGACCGAAGGCGGATCCGGGCGATGCGGTCGCCGCCCTCCTGGGCGAGGCTCACGACCGTCGCGCCGGCCAGCGCCTCCTTCGCGGCGCGGAAGAACGGCCCGACCGGGCCCCTGTGGCTCCGGACGCGGCCGAGCTGGCGGTGGAGGCGCGACGCGTCGGGATCCGCCGACAGCCGCAGCCGCTCGACGCGCTCCCCGACCTCGAGGACCAGCAGGAGGTCCCGCGGGGGCAGGCCCTCGACGTCGCGGACCCGCGCCCCGGCCACCCGCGGGGCGAGCTCGCCGATCAGCTCGCCGATCTGGCGCGCGGTTAGCGCTCTTCCCCGGCGTAGACCCACGCGTCCTCGACCGGGGTCCAACCGGAGGCCTCGTCGGCGTCCGGGAAGAAGAGCGCCGGCTCGGTGGCGCCGATGACCCGCCGCATCTTGAGAGCGACGAGCTTCCGCCCCTTCGCCTCGATCCCGCTTGGGACGCGCCCGATCCGGCCGCGGTGGACGGCGTCGGGCTTGAGCGGGGTGAGCGTGCGTTCCAAGGCTCGGACCTTCGGTTGGCGGGAAGATCGGGGCGAAGAGGATAGCGGCGCCGGCAGGCCCGCGGAAGCCGGTGGGCGCGGGATCCCGCCGCCGCGCCGCCGGGACGGCCTCCGGGTCGGAAGCGGGTGCCGCGCTCCGCCCACAGGTTCCTCGACCCTTTTCGCCCGGCGAGGTTGACGGCCCCTTCCGCGCTTCTAAAGTGGTTGGCCAAACCTCCGGGGAGAGGCCCTCGAAACGCGCTTTCGAGCCCCTTTTCCGAGGTCCTTTCTCAAGCGGGATTCTTCCCCGTGGCCACGTCCCGATCCGGCATCCCCGGGCACGACTTCGCGCGCTACGCAGGACTGGGCATCCAGTTCGCGGGCGCGCTGGTCGTCTTCGGCGCGATCGGGTGGTGGCTCGACCGGAAGCTCGGCACGGAACCCTGGCTGATGATCGTCGGGATCTTCGCCGGCTTCTTCGGGGGGATGATCTCGATCGTGAAGCAGGTTCCGCCCCCCTCGCAACCCGACAAGACGAAGGACACGAACACCGAACGATGAGCCGCCTGACGTTGGGAACCCTCCTCGCGATGGCCGTGGCGACGACGGTCGCGTGGCAGCTCGGGGGCGCGCTCGGAACCGGCGTGATGGGCGGCGCGCTCGCGGGAGGAGCGCTCGCGGGCTTCGGAGTCGCGTGGCAGCTCCACTTGCTGCGCACCTGTCCCGACAAGGTCTTCGCCGCGACGATCTCGACCTTCCTCGCGAAGCTCGCGGTGGTCCTCCTGGGCACGCTGTTCCTGCGGTTCTTCGAGCCCGCGGCGCGCCAGGCCGACTGGCGCGCCTTCTGCGTCGCGTTCGCCGCGGCGGTCGTCTTCGTCAACTCGCTCGGGTCGCTCGACGCGCTGCGCCTCCTGCGCGAAAGGCGGGCGGCGTGAGCTTCGTCACGCGCCTGATCCTGATCCTCGCCGTCGTCGGCGCCGCGGTCGGCGTCGCCTACAAGTTCACGCCGCACCACGAGGGCAAGGACGCGTTCGAGACGCTGTTCCTGCATCTCATGCCGACGCCGCTCTTGAAGGACACGCACGCGGCGCCCGGCGAGGAGGAGCTCCTGCTCGGCTTCGACGTGGAGAAGGACACGGGGCTCGCCAGCGTGCCCGGCGTGATCCAGATGATGGACGTCGACCCGGAGACGTCCGGCACGCAGCTCGCGCTGACGAACCTGCAGATCTTCCAGGTGGCGGCCGTCGCGCTCATCTTCGTGTGCTTCCTCGGCCTGGCCAGCCAGATCCGCCGGGGCGGGGCCACGGACGGCCTGGGCAAGTTCTTCGCGGGCTGGGCGATGTGGATCCGCGACGAGATGGTCTACCCGATCATGGGGAAGGAGCTCGGCACGCGGTTCCTGCCGTACTTCCTCACGCTGTTCTTCTTCCTGGTCTTCATGAACCTGCTCGGCCTCGTGCCGATGGGGGCCACGGCGACGGCCAGCATCGCGGTCACCTTCGCGCTCGCGGTCACCACGTTCTTCTGCATGCTCTTCTTCGGCATGAAGGCGAACGGGGTCTTCGGGTTCTGGAAGGGCCTGATCCCGCACGTGCCGTGGCCGCTGTACGTGATCCTCGTGCCGGTCGAGCTCCTCGGGCTGCTCGTGAAGCCCTTCGCGTTGATGATCCGTCTCTTCGCGAACATGACGGGCGGCCACATGGTCGTGCTCTCCTTCATGGGCCTCATCTTCTTCTTCGCGAGGGGCGGCGAGGCTCCGGGCATGGGCTACGGCGTGGCGCCCGTCGCGATCGCCTTCGCCAGCTTCATCATGATCATCGAGGTCTTCGTCGCGCTCGTGCAGGCCTACATCTTCACGCAGCTCTCGATCCTCTTCATCGGGGCCTCGATCCACCAGGACCACTGATCCAACCGGGTCGCGCACCCGGACGCTTCCTTCACCAACCCCAACCAACTCCGAAAGACAAAAGAGCGAAATGATCCAGGACTTCACGCCCGAACAGCAAGCCGCCATCGATACGGCCGCCTCGCACTTCTTGGGCATCGCGAAGATGGGCGCCGGCCTCGGCGCCGGCATCGCCGCCATCGGCGCGGGCTTGGGCATCGGCCGCATCGGCGCTTCGGCGAACGAGGGCATCGCCCGCCAGCCGGAAGCCGCGGGCGACATCCGCGGCGGCTCGATCATCCTCGCCGCGTTCATCGAGGGTGTGTCCCTCTTCGCGGTCGTCGTCACGATCATCATCGCGTTCGCCTAGATCCCCGGGCTCCGGCGTCGGCCGTGACCCGGACAGGGCCGGCCGGCGTCGAACGGAGGCACAGCCATGCTTCTCTCCACGATCAGTCCTCTTGCCGTCGCGGCGGCCGAAGGCGGCTTCGACCCCTTCGCCCCGGCCGGCTTCGGCGGGATCCTCTGGACCTGGGTCATCTTCCTCGTGGCGCTGCCCTTCATCTGGAAGTTCGTCATGGGGCCGATCTCCCGCGCCCTGCACGAGCGCGACGAGCACGTCGCCAAGGCGATCGCCGCCGCCGAGAAGGCGAGCAGCGAGGCCGAGTCCGCCCGGGCCGAGGTCGAGATCAAGCTCGGCGAGGCGCAGGCCGACGCGGCCAAGCTCCTCGCCGAGGCGCGCGAGCGGGCCGAGGTCCGCGAGCGCGAGATCCTCGACAAGGCGAAGCAGGAGGCCACCGGCATGGTCGAGTCCGCCCGCGCGGCGATCCGCGCGGAGCAGGACAAGGCCCTCGCCGCGATCCGCAACGAAGTGGTCGACCTGTCGCTCCACGCGGCGAGCCGCGTCCTCGAGCGCAACGTCGGCAGCGAGGACGACCGCAAGTTCGTGAACGAGCTCGTCGCCAGCACGCAGGACTCGAAGGCGTGATGCTCGACCCGGTCACCACGCGCTACGTCGAGGCGCTCTTCAACCTGGCCACCCGCGAGGGCGTGCTGGACCGGGTCGAGCGCGACGTGGAGAAGCTGGCCGGCGAGCTGACCGCGCCCGGCGTGGGGGAGTTCTACTTCGACGCCCGCCTCTCGCAGGACGCGCGGCGGCTGAAGATCGACTCCCTGCTGACGAGCGCGCACCAGCTCACGAAGAACTTCGTGCACCTCCTGTTCGACAAGCGGCGCGAGGACGTGCTGCGCAACCTCGGGGCGGCGTTTCACGCGCGGGCCCTGGCGGAGCGCAACACGGCCGAGGGCGTCGTCGAGAGTGCCCGCCCGCTCGGCGCCGGCGAGATCGCGCAGCTCGCCGAAACGCTCGGGCGCAAGCTCGGGAAGAGCGTGACCCTGAAGAACGAAATCGACCCCGGGCTCGTCGGCGGCGTGCGCGTCATCGTCGAGAGCAAGATGCTCGACCGCTCCGTCCGCGGTCGGCTCGACGGGCTGCGCAAGAAGATGGAGGAAGCCCCGCTTCCCTCCGCACAGAGCTAGACAACAACGAGAACACGAGAACCATGGACCTTCGACCCGCAGAAGTCACCTCGATCCTCGAGAAGGAGATCGCCAACTACCAGGGCGACGCCTCGATGCAGAGCGTGGGCACCGTGCTGTCCGTCGGCGACGGCGTCGCCCGCGTCTGGGGCCTCGACGACTGCATGATGAACGAGCTGCTCGAGTTCTCGGGCGGCGTCCGCGGCGTCGCGCTCAACCTGGAGGAGGACAACGTCGGTTGCGTGCTCCTCGGCGACGCGACCCAGGTCAAGGAAGGCGACCAGGTCAAGACCACCGGGCGCATCATCTCGGTGCCCACCGGCCCGTCGCTGCTCGGCCGCGTGGTCAACGCGCTCGGCGACCCCGTCGACGGCCGCGGGCCGCTGGCGGTCTCCGAGGACGACTACTGGCAGATCGAGCAGCCGGCGCCGTCCGTGGTCGAGCGCAAGGGCGTGTTCGAGCCGATGCTGACCGGCCTCAAGGCGGTCGACGCGATGATCCCGGTCGGCCGCGGCCAGCGCGAGCTCGTCATCGGCGACCGCCAGACCGGCAAGTCCGCGCTGCTCGTCGACACGATCATCAACCAGAAGCGCACCGGCGGCGGCGACCCGGAGAACCCGGAGCAGATGATCTGCATCTACGTCGCGATGGGGCAGAAGCAGTCCACCGTCGTCGACGTGGTCAACCGCCTCGAGGCCGCCGGCGCGATGCCGTACACGATCGTCGTGTCCGCGCCCGCGATCGACGAGGCGTCGATGCAGTACCTCGCCGCCTACGCCGGCTGCACGATGGGCGAGCGCTTCCGCGACGAGGGCCGCCACGTCGTCATCATGTACGACGACCTCTACAAGCAGGCGCTGGCCTACCGCCAGGTCATGCTGCTCCTGCGGCGGCCGCCCGGCCGCGAGGCGTTCCCCGGCGACGTGTTCAACCTGCACAGCCGCCTGCTCGAGCGCGCGGCCAAGCTCGCCGACAACGCGCCGGAGATCAACCCGCGCTACAAGGCGGGCGGCGGCTCGCTCACCGCGCTGCCGGTCGTCGAGACGCAGGAGAGCGACGTGTCGGCGTACATCCCGACCAACGTCATCTCGATCACCGACGGGCAGATCTACCTCGAGTCCAACCTGTTCAACGCCGGCGTGCGCCCGGCGGTGAACGCGGGCATCTCGGTGTCGCGCGTCGGCGGCAACGCCCAGACCAAGGCGATGAAGAAGATCGCGGGCAGCCTGCGCCTCGACCTGGCGCAGTACCGCGAGCTCCAGGCCTTCGCGCAGTTCGGCTCCGACCTCGACAAGGCGACGCAGCAGACGCTGCGGCGCGGCGAGCGCATGGTCGAGATCCTGAAGCAGGGCCAGTACGTGCCGATGGCCGTCGAGGACCAGATCATGATCATCTACGCCGGCACCTCCGGCGCCCTCGACGAGGTCCCCGCCGACCGGGTGGCCGAGTTCGAGAAGAGCTTCCTCCAGCACATGGCGGACGCGAACCCCGACGTGGGCGAGGAGATCCGGACCTCCGGCCAGGAGCTCTCGGACGACGCCAAGTCGAAGCTCGACGACGCCGCCAAGGCCGTGAAGGCCCAGATGGGACTGTAGATGGCAGGCATCCGCGAGCTCCGCGGGCGGATCAAGTCCGTCGGCAACATCAAGCAGATCACCCGCGCGATGGAGATGGTCGCGACGACCAAGCTCCGCCGCTTCCAGGACCGCGCCACGGCGTCGCGGCCCTACGCCGAGGAGATCACCGGCTTGATGGGCCACCTCGCGGCGGTGCTCGGCGCCGAGGTCGAGAGGCGACCGCTCTTCCGCGAGGGCGAGGGCGAGGCCACGGCGGTGCTCGTCGTCGGCTCGGACCGCGGCCTCTGCGGCGCCTACAACTCGAACGTGTTCCGCGCGCTCGAGGAGTGGCGCGAGGGCGAGGACGGTCCGGTCAAGTTCTACGCCTACGGCCGCAAGGCCTTCCAGTACCTGAACAAGCGCCGCTACGAGGTGGTCCACTACTTCGCGGAGCCGCCGCTCGAGCAGATCGACTACCGCGGGGCGGCGCGCGTGGCCAAGTACCTCTCCGACGGGTTCCTCTCCGGCGACTTCCGCGAGGTGCGCGTGCTCTACACGGCCTTCGAGTCGATGGTGAAGTACGTCCCCACGTGGATCGACTTCCTGCCGGTCAAGGGCGACAAGCTGACCGGCGACGACGAAGCCGGTTCCACCGGCGACGTCATCCTCGAGCCCGATCCCGAGACGATCTTCGACGAGCTCGTCCCGCGCTACCTCGAGACGCGGATCTACAACGCGCTGATCGAGGCGCTCACCTCCGAATACGCCAGCCGGCGCGTCTCGATGAAGAACGCCACCGACGCCGCCGGCGACATGCAGTCGATGCTGAAGGGCCAGTACAACCGCCTGCGCCAGGAAACGATCACCAAGGAGCTGCTCGACATCGTCGGCGGCGCCGAGGCTCTCCGCTAGAAACCAGAACCATGACGACGACCGCAACCGCAACCGGAACGATCGCCCAGATCTTCGGCCCCGTGGTGGACGTGCGCTTCCCCGCCGGGGCGCTGCCGCCGATCCTGAACGCCCTCACGGTCGACGACGAGGGGAAGAGCATCCACGTCGTGCTCGAGGTCGCGCAGCACCTCGGCAACGACGTCGCCCGCTGCGTCGCCATGTCCTCCACCGACGGCTGTCGCCGCGGCATGCCGGTGGTCGACACCGGCGCGCCGATCACGGTGCCGGTGGGCGAGGGGACGAAGGGCCGGATCTTCAACCTGACCGGCGAGGCGCTCGACGTCGTGTCCCGCGGCGAGCTTCCGCCCTGCGACCGCCTTCCGATTCACCGCGGGGCCCCGTCGTTCGAGGAGCAGGAGGCGATCAGCGAGGTCTTCGAGACCGGCCTCAAGGTCGTCGACCTCCTGTGCCCGTTCGCCAAGGGCGGCAAGATCGGCCTCTTCGGCGGCGCCGGTGTCGGCAAGACCGTGCTGATCCAGGAGCTGATCCGGATCACCGCGATCGAAAAGGGCGGCTTCTCGGTGTTCTGCGGCGTGGGCGAGCGCACGCGCGAGGGCAACGACCTCTGGAACGAGATGACCGACGCGACGTACACACTGCCCGACGGCGGCGAGGCGAGCGTGATCGACAACGCGGTGCTCGTCTTCGGGCAGATGAACGAGCCCCCGGGCTCGCGCCTGCGCGTGGCGCTCTCCGGCCTGACGATGGCCGAGTACTTCCGCGACGAGAAGGGCCAGGACGTCCTCCTCTTCGTCGACAACATCTTCCGCTTCGTGCAGGCCGGCTCCGAGGTGTCGGCGCTCCTCGGCCGGATGCCGTCCGCGGTGGGCTACCAGCCGACGATGGCGTCGGAGATGGGCGCGCTCCAGGAGCGCATCACCTCGACCAACAAGGGCTCGGTCACCTCGATGCAGGCGGTGTACGTCCCCGCGGACGACATCACCGACCCGGCACCGGTGGCGACCTTCGCGCACCTCGACTCGACGATCATCCTCGAGCGCTCGATCGCCGAGCTCGGCATCTACCCCGCGGTCGACCCGCTGAAGTCCACGAGCCGCATGCTCGACCCCAACGTGGTCGGCGACGAGGCCTACTCGGTGGCGCGCGAGGTCCAACGCGTGCTCCAGCGCTACTCCGACCTCCGCGACATCATCGCGATCCTCGGCGTCGAGGAGCTCGCCGACGAAGACAAGCAGGTCGTGCTCCGCGCGCGCCGCATCCAGCGCTTCCTGTCGCAGCCGTTCTTCGTGGCCGAGCAGTTCACCGGCTTCCCCGGCCGCTTCGTCCCGCGCGAAGAAACGGTCCGGAGCTTCAAGGAGATCCTGGAGGGCAAGCACGACGAGCTGCCCGAGCAGGCGTTCATGTACGTCGGCGGCATCGACGAGGCCGTCGAGAAGGCCGAGAAGATGAAGGCCGAGGGCTAGGAGTCATGGCCGGCGAGCTGACCCTGCGCGTGATCACGCCCGACACGATCGTCGTCGACGAGACGGCGGAGTCCGTGCGGATCCCCGCGGCCGACGGCTCGATGGGCATCCTTCCGCGCCACGCGCCGATGGTGGCCGCGCTCGATACCGGGGTCCTGACCTACAAGAGCGGCGGGCAAGAGCACGCGCTCTTCGTATCCGGCGGCTTCGCCGAGGTTCGTGGGAAGACCCTGCGGCTCGTCACGCAGGCCGGCGAGAAGGCCACGGAGATCGACGAGGAGCGCGCCCGCGCGGCCGAGGAGCGCGCGCGCCAGCGCGTCGAGGAGGCGCGTGCCACGGGACGGCGCTCCGAGATCGACATGCTCCGTGCCCAGGCCGCCCTGCGCCGCGCCCTGATGCGCATCCGGGCTCGTACCGGGCGCTGACCGCCATGTCCGACTGGCGCCGGACCCACACCTGCGGCGAGCTCCGGAAGGAGCACGTCGGGCAGGAGGTCGTCTTGAACGGCTGGGTCCACCGCCGCCGCGACCACGGCGGGATCTTCTTCGTCGACCTGCGCGACCGCTACGGCGTGACCCAGGTGGTGCTCGACGAGCGGCTCTCGGACTCCGTGAAGTTCTCCTCCGAGTACGTGCTCTCGGTGCGCGGTAAGGTCGAGGAGCGCGAGCCGCAGAACGTGAACCCGGACCGTCCGACCGGCGAGATCGACGTGGTCGCGGAATCGATCGAGGTGCTCTCCGCGGCCGAGACGCCGCCCTTCGAGATCGAGAGCGACGTCGAGACCGCGGTCGAGACCCGCCTGCGCTACCGCTTCGTCGACCTGCGGCGCGCGCCGATGCAGAAGAACATCCTGCACCGCGGGCGCTTCATCTCGGCCCTGCGCCGCGCCTTCGAGGCGCAGGGCTTCGTCGACGTCGAGACGCCGGTCCTGACCAAGGCGACGCCGGAGGGCGCGCGCGACTATCTCGTGCCGAGCCGCGTGCAGCCGGGGAAGTTCTTCGCGCTCCCGCAGTCGCCGCAGATCTTCAAGCAGATCCTGATGGTGTCGGGCTTCGACCGCTACTACCAGGTCGCGCGCTGCTTCCGCGACGAGGACCTGCGCGCGGACCGCCAGCCGGACTTCACGCAGCTCGACATGGAGATGGCCTTCGTCGAGGAGGAGGACGTCTGGGCCTGCTGGGAGCGGGTCCTCGTCGACACGTTCCGCGACGCGATGGAGGTCGAGCTCTCCACGCCGTTCCCGCGCCTGCGCTACGCGGAGGCGATGGAGCGCTACGGCTCGGACAAGCCGGACACGCGCTTCGAGATGGAGCTCGTCGACGTCGCCGACTGGGCGCAGCGCGCGTCCTTCCAGGTGTTCCACAAGGTGTTGGAGGCCGGCGGCCGCGTGAAGGGCATCACGCTCCAGGGCGGCGCCGCGCTGTCGCGCAAGGAGATCGACGCGCTCGGAACCTACGTCGGCGAGTTCGGCGCCAAGGGCCTCGCCTGGTGGAAGGCCGCCGCGGACGGCGGCGCCGGGCCGCTGGCGCGCTTCTGCGAAGGCGACCTCGCCGGCGAGCTCATGCGGGCGATGGGGGCGTCGGAGGGCGACCTCTGCCTCTTCGTCGCCGACGCCGAGAAGGTCTGCCACCGCGCGCTGGGCGAGCTGCGCGTACACCTCGGCCGGACCCGCGGGCTGATCCGGGAGGGATGGAACTTCCTCTGGGTCACGCACTTCCCGTTGTTCGAGCGCGACGAGGAGACCGGCGCCTGGACCTCGTCGCACCACCCGTTCACCGCGCCGGAGGACTGGGAGCTCAGGGGCGACCCCGGCGACCTCGCGTCGCGCGCGTACGATCTCGTGCTGAACGGCTGGGAGATGGGCTCCGGCTCGGTCCGGATCCACCGCGCCGAAGTGCAGCAGCGCGTCTTCGAGCTCCTGGGCATCGGTCCCGAGGAGCAGGAGGAGAAGTTCGGCTTCCTGCTCGAGGCCCTGAGCTACGGCGCGCCGCCCCACGGCGGCTTCGCGGTGGGGCTCGACCGGATGGTCGCCATGACCGCCGGCGTGGACAACATCCGGGACGTCATCGCCTTCCCGAAGACGGCGACGGCCACCGACCTGATGTGCGGAGCCCCTTCGACCGTGCGCCCGGAACAGTTGGCGGACGTGCACATCCGGCTCACCGGCCGCGGACTCGCGCGCGAGGACGAGGCGTGAGGCGACCCGCTTCCCTGGCGCCTTTCCAGAATTCGGACTATCCTGCCCCCTGCCCGCGGATCCTCCCGGGCGAACGGGTCACCCCGCCAAGAGTCCCCGTTTCCACTCGCAACCACTGACAAGGAGCTACGTGGCTTCACCCACCCAGTATCGGGTCAACCGACAGATAAGAATCTCACCCATCCGGCTGATCGGGGCCGACAACACGCAGGTCGGCATCATCGAGACGCAAGACGCGCTCCGCCAGGCGCAGGCCGCCGGCCTCGACCTGGTCGAGGTCTCGCCCCACGCGGACCCCCCCGTCTGCCGGATCATGGACTACGGCAAGTTCAAGTACGCGCAGAAGAAGAAGGAGCGCGGCGGTCCCAAGAAGGTGCACTCGACGCTCAAGGAGCTTCGCGTGCGGCCCGCGATCGACAAGCACGACCTCGGGTACCGCTTGGTTCAGGGACGCAAGTTCCTCGAGCAGGGACACAAGGTCCAGGTCGTCTGCATCTTCCGCGGACGACAGATGGCGCACCCGGAGATGGGGCGCGAGGTCATGCGGCAGGTCGCCGAGGACCTGGAGGACATCTGCAAGGTCGAGGCGCAGCCGCGGATGTCCGGCAACCGGATGACGATGATGCTCGCCCGGAAGACGTAGAGCCTCGGCTCTTGCGGCGGCCGACCCCCGCCGCTACCCTCTTCCGCTCGAAAAAAGCTCCGGCACCTCCCTTCGAGGGGGCCGGACCCCCGCAAGCGGCCGGGCTGCCGGCGACCGGGGAACCAAGGAGTACTCCATGCCCAAGATGAAGACCAAGGGCTCCGTGAAGCGGCGCTTCAAGATCACCAAGAGCGGCAAGGTGGTCTGCAGCAAGCCCTTCCGCGGCCACATGCACGCGATCCACAACGGCAAGGACCGCCGTTCCCTCCGCCGCCCGATCGTCCTCCAAGGCGCTTGGGCTCGTCTCCTGAAGAAGATGATGTGAGGTAGACCATGGTTCGCGTGACCTACGGCGCTCCGCGCCGCAAGAAGAAGAGTCGCTACTTCCGCCAGGCCAAGGGCTATTTCGGCGGACGCTCCAAGCTCTGGCGCACCGTGCGCGAGTCGGTGATGCGCTCGTGGGCCTACGCCTACCGCGACCGCCGCCAGAAGAAGCGCCAGTTCCGCCGCCTCTGGATCCTGCGGATCAACGCCGCCGCGCGGATGAGGGGGATCACCTATTCGCGCTTTATCGCCGGCCTCAAGAAGGCCGGCATCGATCTCAACCGAAAGCAGTTGTCCGAGCTCGCGATCCACGACAAGGCGGCGTTCGACGCCCTGGTCGAGGAAGCCAAGGCCGCGCTGGAAGGCGCCGGCGTGGGTTCCTAGGGTCGCCGCCGGCCGGGTTACCACCGTCGTCCGGGCCGGAGCGCCGCAGCGGGACCGGTCTCTTTCGGCAAGGAGGTTCAGATGAGCGTCGAGACCCTTCGCGAGGAAGCCCTCGCCCAGGTGGGCGCGGCCGCGACCCAGGAAGAGCTGCGCGCGGTGGACCGCCGCTACCTCGACAAGGGGGGCGAGGTGGCGAAGCTTCTGGCGTCGATCCCCTCGCTCGATCCGGCCGAGCGTCCCAAGGTCGGACGCGCCGCGAACGAGCTCAAGCAGGCGATCGAGGAGGCCATCGCCGCCCGGCGCGCCGACCTCGAGGCGGCCGAGCTCGCCGCCGCGCGGTCGGGGGCGGGGTTCGACCCGACGCTGCCCGCGGCGCCCCAGGAGCGCGGCTCGCTCCACCCGATCACGCAGGTGCGCCGCGAGGTGGAGGACGTCTTCCTCAACATGGGCTACGCCGTCCTCGACGGCCCCGAGGTCGAGCGCGACTACACGAACTTCGAGGCGCTGAACTTCCACCCCGACCACCCGGCGCGGGAGGAGTACGACACCTTCTGGTGCCGGGCGGAGGGGTCCGCGGAGTCCGGCAGCGACCGCCTGCTGCTGCGCACCCACACCTCGCCGGTCCAGATCCGCGCCATGCAGGCCATGGACCCGCCGATCCGCGCGATCGTCCCCGGCCGCGTGTTCCGCCACGAGCAGCCGGACGCGAGCCACGAGCACACTTTCCACCAGGTCGAGGGCCTCGTCGTGGACGAGGGCGTCACCGTCGGGCATCTCACCGGCACGCTGAAGGGCTTCCTGCGCGAGCTGTTCCAGAAGGACCTCGACGTGCGTCTGCGCCCGGGCTACTTCCCCTTCGTCGAGCCCGGCTTCGAGTTCGACATCCGCTGCCCGTTCTGCCTCCAGCCCGACGGCGCGAGCGCCGGCTGCCGCGTCTGCAAGAAGTCGGGCTGGATCGAGTTCTGCGGCTGCGGGATGGTGCACCCCAACGTCCTGCGCGCCTGCGACGTCGACGCGGAGCGCTACACCGGCTTCGCCTTCGGCTTCGGCCTCGACCGGCTCGTGATGATGCGCTACTCGATCGACGACATCCGCTACTTCATGAGCGGCGACCTGCGCTTCCTGGAGCAGTTCTAGATGAAGGTCTCCTACCGCTGGCTGTCGCGGCACATCCACCTCAAGGACGTGAGCCCCGAGGAGGTCGCGCGCGACCTGACGATCCACACCGCCGAGGTGGAGGGCCTGGAGAAGTTCGCGCCCGTGCTCGACGACGTCGTCGTCGGCCACGTGGTCGAGCGGATGAAGCACCCCAACGCCGACAAGCTCTCCTTGTGCCGCGTGGACCTCGGCCCGGCGGGCGACGGCGAGCTCGTGCAGATCGTGTGCGGCGCGCCCAACGTCGACTCCGGACAGCGCGTCGCCGTCGCGCGCGTCGGCACCGTGCTCCCGGGCGACGTGAAGATCAAGAAGGGCAAGATCCGCGGCGAGGTCTCCTTCGGGATGATCTGCTCCGAGCGCGAGCTCGGCCTCGGCGACGAGCACGCCGGCATCTGGGTGATCGACGGCGAGCCGGAGCTCGGCAAGCCGGTCGCGGAGGCGATCGACGCCGAGGACTGGGTGATCGAGATCGACAACAAGTCGCTGACCCACCGCCCGGACTGCTGGGGGCACCGCGGGATCGCGCGCGAGATCGCGGCGATCCGCGGCGTCGGGCTGAAGCCGGTCGACCTGACGCTGCCCGAGACCGGCGGGGGCGAGCCCTACCCGATCCGCGTCGCGAGCGAAGGCTGCTCGCGCTACCTCGGGCTGCCCGTCGACGGCGTGCGGATCGAACAGTCGCCGCTCTGGTTGAAGCTGCTCCTCCTCGCCGCCGGCCAGCGGCCGCTCGACCTCCTGGTCGACCTCTCCAACTTCGTGATGCTCGACCTCGGGCAGCCCAACCACCTCTTCGACCGCAACCGCCTGGCGGCGGACGGCATCGAGGTGCGCGACGCGGCCGAGGGCGAGACGATGACGACGCTCGACGGCATGGAGCGCAAGCTCACCGCCGAGGACATGCTGATCTGCTCCGGCGGCGAGGCCGTCGCGATCGCCGGCGTGATGGGCGGCGAGGGCTCCAAGGTCGCTCCGGAGACGACGGAGCTCCTGCTCGAGGTCGCCTGCTTCCACCCGGCGCGCGTGCGGCGCACCGCGGCGCGCCTCGGCCTGCGCACCGACGCCTCGGCGCGCTTCGAGAAGCACCTCGACCCGACGCTGCCGGCCAAGGCGGCGGCGCACCTCGTCCGCACGCTGCAAGCGATCCAGCCGGACGTCGCGCTGCCCGCCCCCTGGGGGGACGGGGGCGAGTGGACCGATCCGGCGCACGAGGTGGAGCTCCGCCCCGACCGCCTGCGCGCGGTCCTCGGCGAGGACGTGGACGACGACGCGATCGCCGCGAGCCTCGCGCGCCTCGACCTCGGCGTGACGCGCGGCGAACCGTGGAAGGTGGCCGTGCCCTCGGCGCGCGCGACGAAGGACCTCGCGATCGAGGAGGATCTGATCGAGGAGGTCGGACGCCTCCTCGGCTACGACCGGATCGCCGAGCGCCCGCTCGTGGCCGCCCTCGCGCCGCCGCCGCACGACGAGCGGCGGCTCCTCGTGCGCCGCGTGCAGGACCGTCTCGCGGGCCCGGCCCGCTTCCACGAGGTGCTGACCTACTCGTTCGTCCCCGACGAGATGGCCGAGACGTTCAGCGTCGCCGACGAGCCGCACGTCGAGGTGGTCAACCCGGTGCTCGAAGCCTGGACGCGCATCCGCCGCGGCCTCATGCCGAGCCTGCTCTCCGTGCTCGACGACAACCTGCGTCGCCGCGGCGCCGCCCGGCTCTTCGAGGTCGGCAAGGGCTACCTGCCCGAGCACGCCAACAACCACGGCGAGCCGCGCGAGGTGCACGAGCTCGGCCTCGTGCTCGCGCAGGAGCGCCCGGGCAAGGGCGCGCGGTTCGACGACGGCGCGCTGGCGCAGCTTCAGGGCGTCGTCGAGGACGTGCTCGCGGACGCCGGTCGTCCGGTCGCGCGGTGGGACCGAGCCTCGGAGGTGATCGCGGTTCCGCCGTGGGCCCACCCGGGCCGCTCGGTCGCGGGCTACCTGAGCACCGACCGCGACGCCGAGCCGGCGGTCGTGCTGGCGACGTTGGAGCCGGGGCTCGCGCGCGCGCTGGGCGCGAGCACCGCGGCCGCGGACGTCGCCGCGGCCTGCGCGTCGCTCGACGTCGTGCTCGGCACCCCGGCCCGCCCGCGGGGCTATCGCCCGATCGAGCGCTACCCGGGCATCAAGGTCGACGTCGCCCTGGCGGTCGAGGCGAAGCTCCCCGCCGCCGAGGCGGCCGCGGCCATCGAAAAGGCCGGCAAGGGCCTCGTCGCAAGCTGGGAGCTCTTCGACCTCTACGAGGGCGAGAGCGTCGGCACCGGGCGCAAGTCGCTCGCGTACCACGTCGTCCTCCAGGCCGACGACCGCACGCTCTCCGACAAGGACGAGCAGAAGTTCCTCGACCGACTGCAGAAGGCCGTCGAGGCCCTCGGCGGCGAGCTGCGCCGCGAGTAGGCCCGGTTTCGCCGCACCGCTGCGGTGCGGTCGGTGACGCTCTCGCCTAGGTCGACCAGGTGGAAGGGGCGGCGCTCGGCTCCGTTCGGGACGGAGGTGCGGGGGTGCTTGCCG
>JANQEJ010000259.1 GCA_028278425.1 Planctomycetota bacterium
CCAAGGCGGCCGTCTTCGCCTGGCTCGAGGGCGACCCGGTGGGCGTCGTCGAGCGGGACCACTGCGGCCACTGGCGGTATCCCCTGGCCGGCGAGTGGCTGGCCTTCATGGTGCACGAGAACCCCGGCGCGGCCTTCGGGCGCTTCGGCGACTGGCCGCGGACGCTCGTGTTCGGCCGCGTCGTGGCGGTGATCGTGCTGGCGATCGCGCTCTGGCGGACGAAGCGCGAGCACACGCTGCTCCTCTGGGGCGTCGTGCTCGTGGCGGCGGGCGCGGCCGGCAACCTCTACGACAACCTGTTCCTGTCGCCCCCGGAGACCGGGCCGAACGCCGGCCATCCCTTCGGGCTCGTCCGCGACTTCATCGACGTGTACTTCGGGATCTGGGACTGGCACTTCCCCACGTTCAACGTCGCCGATTCGTGCATCACGGTGGGAGCGGTGTGCTTCCTCCTGTACAGCTTTGTGCACAAGGAGGAGGGCGAGGAGGCCGATTCGGGCTCGACGGTGGCCGAAACGTCCGGCTAGTCTGGGCGTTCATGCCGGACCTGAAGGTCAAGCTCGGCCCGCTCGAGCTGAGAAACCCCGTCCTCTCGGCCTCCGGGACGTACGGGCACGGCCTGGAGATGTGCCACTTCACGCCGCCCGAGCGGCTCGGCGGCCTGGTGAGCAAGACGGTCACGCCGCGCCCGCGGCCCGGCAACGCGGCGCCGCGCATCTGCGAGACCGAGGCCGGCCTGATCAACTCGATCGGGCTCGAGAACCGCGGCCTCGACGCCTACGTCGCGGACACCCTGCCGACCATGGCCGGCGCCGACACCGTCGTCTTCACGAACATCGGCGGCGAATCGCCGGAGGAGTTCGCGGACGTCGCCGCGCGCCTGGACGCCGAGGAGGCGGTGGACGCGCTCGAGATCAACCTCTCCTGCCCGAACGTGGACGGCGGGCGGTTGCCGTTCGCCACGTCCCCTGAGAGCGCGGCGCGCGTAGTCGCTCTCGTGCGCGCCGCGACGGAAAAGCCGATCTTCGCCAAGCTCTCGCCGAACGTCGCCGGGCTCGGCGACATCGCGCGCGCGGTGGAGGAAGCCGGCGCGGACGGCGTCACCGCGGTCAACACGCTGCTCGCGCTGTCGGTGGACTGGCGCACGGGCCAGCCGGGCGTCGCCACGGTCCAGGGCGGATACTCCGGCCCGGCGATCAAGCCGGTGGCCCTTCGCTGCGCCTGGGAGTGCGCGCGCTCCGTTTCGATCCCGGTGATCGGCTGCGGCGGCGTGGCGACGGCGGACGACGTGCTCGAGTACCTGGTCGCCGGCTGTACCGCGGTCCAGCTCGGCACCGCGTGCTTCGCCGACCCGGCGCTGCCCGGCCGCGTCGTGGCGGACCTCGACCGAAAGCTCGCGGAGGCCGGCGTCGCCACCGCGGCGGAGCTCATCGGGACGATCGCCGACGGCCGGCCGGCCGCCGGCGGCAGCCGCGACGCCCACCTCCAGGAGGCCGCGCGCTAGACGGCGCGCGGGGTCGGCGGTGAGGCTCGAGCAGATGACCCCGGCGCACGTGCGGCGGGCAGTCGAGATCTACATGCGTCACGCCTGGCCGCCGGAGGAGGAGCAGAAGCCCCGCATCACCGTGGAGGACCTGGAGGGCCTGAACGACCTGCCCGCCCTCTTCGAGCGCTTCGAGACCGCGCACCGCGACGACAGCGAGAGCCTGAAGCGCTACACGCTGCGGCTCGGCAACCGCCGCTACCCGTTCATGAAGTTCGTCGTGCAGGAGTTCCTCGTCAACGGCGAGTACTTCTTCTCGGTGGACACCCACGACAACCTCGACATCCGCCCCGGCGCGCCGGACTACGACGAATGGGAGGAGCTCAAGGCCTGGAACCGCGAGCTCAAGGCGAAGATCGAGGCGAGCTGGGACGAGGCCGGCCTGCCGACGAACTCCGACCTGCGCGCGCTCGTCGAGGAGGTCGCCCGCGTCGAGCGCGAGGAGAAGAAGCGCAAGCGCCTGCTCCTGGTCGACGACGAGGCGGACGTCGTGATCGGCCTGGCGGCGCTGCTCAAGGCGCGCGGCTACGAGGTGGAGGTCGTCCACAACGGCGTGGAGGCCCTGGCGCGGCTCGGGCGCGAGCCGCTGCCCGACCTCGTGCTGCTCGACTACGAGATGCCCGAGCTCGACGGGGAGGAGGTGCTCGCCTGCCTCCGCGCGGAGAAGCGGACGCAGAGCCTCCCCGTCCTGATGGCCACGGCGTCGAACATCGAGCTCGACCGCGTCCAGGAGGTCTCCGGGCTCCTGCGCAAGCCCTACCCGCGCCACGTGCTCTTCGGGATGATCGCCCGCCTGCTCGCGGACGACTGACCGCGGGGAATTGCTCGCCTGCGGATCGCGCGGATCTCCCTACCATGGGGGTTTCCGAAGCCCCTGTCCCGGAGGAGCCCCATGCAGGTTTTTGCGCCGTTCCCCCTCGTCGCCGCGCCGCTCCTGGCCTCGGTCGTGTCCGCGCAGGGCACGGTTTGGTTCGACTCCGAGCTCGGACCGGGGCTGCCCGATCCGACCGGGAACACGTCGGACGTCGCGGTCGCGGACTTCAACGGCGACGGCGACCTCGACCTGCTCTTCAAGGAGGAGGGCGGCGGCAAGCTGATGCTCGGCAACGGCGCCGCCGGCTTCGCGATCCTGCCGGGGGCCGTGCCGCCCTCCGACGAGGGCGCGGGGCCCGCGGCCGCCGGCGACGTGGACGGGGACGGAGACGTCGACGCGCTGCTCGCGCGCGACGAGTGGATCGACGTTCTGACGAACGACGGCACGGGGATCCTGAGCCTGCTCCTGAGCGTCCCTGCGGTCTCGCCCTTCTACCCGCCGGTCGAGCTGCGGCTCGTCGATCTCGACGGCGACGCGCTGCTCGATCTCGTGCAGTGCTCGTTCGACCGCGCGCAGTACCACCCCGGCAACGGGAGCGGCGGGTTCGGCGAGCCGGTGGTGATCCCCTCGGAGACCGGGGGCTTCCCGCGCGGGCTGTATCCGTACGACCTGGAGGGGGACGGCGACCTCGACCTCTTCGTGCTGTTCACCGACGGCAGCGAGGTCCTGCTCAACCAGGGCACCGGGACCTTCGTCCCGGTCGCCATCCTGCCCGAGGGGTTGGAGGCCGAGGTCGGCGACCTCGACGGCGACGGGGACGGCGACGTCTTCCTGGCCGACGACTTCTTCAACGGCCACTACGTGTACCTGAACCAGCCGGGCGGGTTCACGCCGGCCCAGGCCGTGCCGCAGCCGTCGCTCGTCAGCACGATGGACGTCGAGCTGAACGACTACGACCGGGACGGCGACCTCGACGTCTTCATGAGCTTCAACCTCGCCGAGCCGATCGCCTGGGACAACGACGGCTCCGGCACGCTCGCGCTGGCCGCGCCGGTCTTCCCCGACGACGTCATGCGCTCTGCGGACATCGAGTTCGCCGACGTCGACGCCGACGGCAACGAGGACGTGATCGGCGCGGGGCTCGACAAGTCGCTCTACCTCGCCGACGGGCAGGGGAGCTTCCTCGGCCTGGATCCCGTGACGTTCATCGAGCTGCGCGACTCGCGCGGGCTCGCCGACGTGGACGGCGACGGCGACGTGGACGTCTTCAACGCGCTGGACGAGCTGCCCGGCAACGGCGAATGGCTCTACCGCAACGACGGCTGGGGCAACTTCACGCCGGACCCGGGGCCGGCGCCGACGATCGAGGGGCTCGCGACGGCCTACGACCTGGGCGACCTGGACCTCGACGGCGACGAGGACGTCCTGGTCGGCCGCGCCGACTACGGCGGGGTCTTCTTCACGCCGCTCGAGGAGATCGTCCTGGTGAACGACGGCACCGGGACGTTCGCGGCGGACCCGAGCCGCGTGGTCGCGCCGCCGGACAACACGCTCGACGTGCTGCTCGTCGACGTCGAGGGGGACGGCGACCTGGACGCGTTCGTCGCCAACCGCGATCCCGCGGACCTGACGGAGAAGAACCAGGTCCTGGTCAACGACGGCACCGGCGTGCTGGTCTACGACGCCGCGAAGCTCCCGGACGACAACGTCGCCTTCGGCGTCGAGAGCGGTGACTTCGACCTGGACGGCGACGTGGACTTGATGTTGCGCGCGACCGCGCCCTTCTTCGGGGCTCCTTCCGAGTTCCAGGACCGGCTGCTGCTCAACGACGGGACCGGCGTCTTCGACGACGTCACCGGGACGCACATGCCCAACCTGGACGACGTCGACACGCGCGTGCTCCTCGTCGAGGACGTGGACCTCGACGGGGACCTCGACGCCTACCTCGTCGTGGCGAACGTGACGTTCTTCCTGGCGCCGGGCCCGCAGCAGGACCGACTGCTGCTCAACGACGGCGCGGCGCACTTCAGCGACGCGAGCGCCGGCCTGCCCGCGCTGAGCTACGACCCGCAGTCGGCGGTGTTCACCGACGTGGACTTGGACGGCGACCCCGACCTCGTGCGCGGCAACTCGGCCACCCTCGGCGGCGCTCTGCCGGACGAGCTCTATCTCAACGACGGGGCCGGTGGGTTCACCGCCGCGCCCGGGGAGCCGGTCCCCGGGGGGCAGACGCTCGCCGGCGCCGCGCTCGCCGCGGCGGACGTGGACCGCGACGGGGACGAGGACCTGGTGGCATCGGGGCGCTTCTTCCGGTCGCTGCGGCGGGAGCTCGTCCTGAAGAGCCCGGTCCGGGTGGGGGAGACGCTCGCCCTCGAAGTGCGCTCGCTCGGCGCGCCGGCGCCGTACGTCCTCGCGTTCGCCGCCGGGGCGATCGCCCTCGACCTCGGACCGTTCGGCGTTCTCGGGCTCGACGTCACCGGACCGTTCGGCGTGATCGCGAGCGGCTTCCTCGACGGCTCGGAGGCCGTCGACGTCCCGGTGCCCGACGTGCCCGCGCTAGTGGGCCAGACGTTCTACTGGCAGGCGCTCTTGGACGCGCCGCCGCACTTCTCCCGCGTCGTCGCGACGACGGTCGCCGGATAGGGATTCGGACCGCGTCGGGCGGGCGAAGAAGATCCCGCTCGCCCCTTCCACCGCGGGTTTCTTGCCCTTTAATGGTCCGCCCTCATGGACTGGGAAGAGTTCTCCGACAAGCTCGGCGCCTTCGGCGACAAGGTCGGCCGCAGCCTGAAATCCATGTTCGGCTCGCGGAACGAGCGCATGGTCCGCGAGCTCGAGCCGCTGGTGAAGAAGATCAACGAGCTCGAGCCCTGGGCCCAGGGGCTCGACGCCGACGGCTTCCGCGCCAAGACGGTGGAGTGGAAGAAGGCGCTGGCCGCCGGCGAGGTCGAGCTCGACGACCTGATCCCGGAGGCCTTCGCGCTGGTTCGCGAGGCGTCGGTGCGCACCCTGGGCATGCGTCACTTCGACGTGCAGCTCGTCGGCGGGGTCGTCCTCCACCAGGGCTCGATCGCCGAGATGGCCACGGGCGAGGGCAAGACGCTGGTCGCGACGCTCCCCCTCTACCTGAACTGCCTCGCGGGCAAGACGGTCTACCTGGTCACGGTCAACGACTACCTGGCACGGCGGGACGCGGCCTGGATGGGGCCGATCTACGACTACATGGGGGTGACCTACGGCGCCATCCAGAGCCAGATGCAGGCCGCCGAGCGGCACCCCATCTACGCCTGCGACATCGTCTACGGCACGAACAACGAGTTCGGCTTCGACTACCTGCGCGACAACATGAAGGGGGCGGTCGAGGACCAGGTCCAGCGCGACCTCTTCTACGCGATCATCGACGAGGTCGACTCCATCCTGATCGACGAGGCGCGGACGCCGCTCATCATCTCCGGTCCGGCGGAGCACATGCCGGACAAGTACAAGCAGGCGAACATGGTCGCCAAGACCCTGAAGCGCGACGAGCACTACGAGGTCAAGGAGAAGGAGCGCCAGGTCTCGCTGCTCGAGGACGGCATCGTCGAGGCGGAGAAGCTGCTCAACGTCGAGTCGTTCTACACCGAGGGCAACACCGACTGGCCGCACTACATCGAGAACGCGCTCCGCGCCCACTGCCTCTACGAAAACGACCGCGAGTACGTGGTCGAGCAGGGCGAGGTGGTCATCGTCGACGAGTTCACCGGCCGCAAGATGCCCGGCCGCCGCTGGTCGGACGGCCTGCACCAGGCGGTCGAGACGAAGGAAGGGCTGAAGATCCGCGTCGAGAACCAGACGCTCGCGACGATCACCTTCCAGAACTACTTCCGCCTGTACGACAAGCTCGGCGGGATGACCGGCACGGCGATCACCGAGGCCGGCGAGTTCCTGAAGATCTACAAGCTCGACGTGATGTCGATTCCGACCAACCTTCCGGTGGACCGCGACGACAAGGTGGACACCGTCTACCGCACCGAGCCGGAGAAGTGGAAGGCGATCGTCGAGGAGATCGAGCGTCTTCGCGAGAAGGGCCAGCCGGTCCTGGTCGGCACCACGTCGGTCGAGAACTCGGAGAAGCTCTCCGGCATGCTCAACCGCCGCGGCGTCACGCACGAGGTGCTCAACGCCAAGCAGGGCGAGCAGGAGAAGGAGGGCAACATCGTCGCCCGGGCCGGGGAGCGGGGCGCGGTGACCGTCTCGACCAACATGGCCGGCCGGGGCACGGACATCAAGCTGGGCGGCAACTTCGAATGGCGCCTCGGCAACGCCCTGAAGGACGCCGAGCTGGTCGAGGGCGACCCCGAGCACCTCGAGGAGATCAACCGCGTGCGCGAGGAGGTCCGCGCGCAGTGCGAGAAGGACGAGGCCGCGGTGCTCGAGCTCGGCGGACTCTACGTCCTCGGCACCGAGCGCCACGAGTCGCGCCGGATCGACAACCAGCTCCGCGGCCGCTCGGGCCGCCAGGGCAACGTGGGCGAGTCGCGCTTCTTCCTCTCCCTGCAGGACCCGCTGATGCGGCGCTTCTACAAGGACTGGGTGACCAACGCGATGGAGAAGCTCGGGATGAGCGAGGGCGTCCCGATCGAGTCGCCGATGGTCACGCGCGCGATCCAGAAGGCGCAGAAGAAGGTCGAGGACTATCACTTCGAGATCAGAAAGAGCCTGCTCGAGTACGACGAGGTGATGGACGAGCAGCGCAAGACGGTCTACGGCGTGCGGCAGGAGGTGCTCGAGGGCAAGGGCCTGCGCGACAAGGTCGAGGAGATGTTCGCCGGCGTGCTACCCCGCATGGCCGCCGCCTTCGAGGACGATCCCGAGGGATTCCAGGGCTGGTTCCACAAGAGCTTCGGCTTCGACCTCAAGAGCAGCGCGGCGCAAGCGGCGACGCAGCCGCGCGACATGGACGTCCAGCCGGCGCTCGACGCGGTGCTGAAGCGCTTCGACGAGCGCTATCGGGAGATCGGCGAGGAGATGATGGAGAAGGTGCTCTCCTATCTCCTCCTGCGCACGCTCGACCAGAAGTGGATGGACCACCTGCGCGCGATGGACTCGCTGCGCGCCGGCATCGGCCTTCGCGGGTACGGCCAGAAGGACCCGAAGAACGAGTACAAGGCCGAGGGCTTCAAGCTTTTCGAGAAGCTCCTCGCCGCCGTCGAGGACGACGTGACCAGCCTGATCCTGCGCGTCGAGGTGCGCCGGCCCGAAGAGGGCGGGGGACCCGGCGGTTTCGAGCGCGCGCCCGGCGCCCTCGACCGCGCCG
The DNA here is from genome assembly GCA_028278425.1 of Planctomycetota bacterium. Taxonomy (GTDB): domain Bacteria; phylum Planctomycetota; class UBA1135; order UBA1135; genus JANQEJ01. The sequence continues at coordinate 7,654 of JANQEJ010000259.1, forward strand.
CGCAAGCGGGGCAGCAGCTCTCGCCCGAGCAGATCCGCCAGCTCCAGGCGATGCGCCAGGAGCGCATGCGCCAGGCGGCGCAGCGGGTTCCCGCCACGCACGCCTTCGACCAGAAGCGGCGCGCGGACGCGATCCGCGACGCCCAGGACAAAGCGAAGGGACGGGTCGATCCGGGCAAGACCAAGCCGCCCGCGCTCAACACGTCCGGGGTCGGGCGCAACGATCCGTGCCCCTGCGGCAGCGGAAAGAAGTTCAAGAAGTGCCACGGTAGCAGCGCCTAGGGCGCTTCTGCCCACCGTGGTGGGAACCCCTACGCCAACTACCTACCCCCGGTGGCGCGGGAACCGTGGTAGCTTTCCGGAGTAGAAATGCGTTTTCTCCTCCCCCTCTTCTGGATCACCGGGCTCCTGCTCGGCCAGGCCCCGCTCGTCCTCGACTGCGGGTCCGAGGGGGCGTGTGAGACCGACTGCTGCTGCGTCGTGGTCGAGGTAGGCTGCGGCGACTGCCACGAGAACGCCGAAGACGAGCCCCGGTCGACGATCGTCCCCGGTTGCACCTGCGGCCACGACGGCCCCGAGTCGCTGCGCGGCAAGGGCCTCGAGCCGCCCCTGGTGGACGAAGTCGGCGCGGAGATCGAGAGCGATCCGCCGCGACGGCAGATCGCGGTCTCCAAGCGGGTCCCCACCGGCCTGAATCCGAGTCCCGAGACTCCGCCTCCGCGGCTTCGCTGAGCCTCCTTCCTCCCCTGAACGAGGACTACCGCTGGGTCGTGGTTTGCGCGAACCCCGCGGCACGTCCCCTGCGTCTACGACGCGCCGGCACCTCCGTCGGCGGTCTGCTCAGCGAACAAGACCCTAGAGGCAATCCCTCAACCCCCCAGAAAAACTCCATTCCGATGAGAACCAGCATTCTCGCAGCTTCCCTCCTGCTCACGCCCTGCGCCTTCGCGCAGGACTTCGGCGGGCTCGCCGACGGTAGCCAGGTCGTTCCCGCGACGGCTTCCACCGCCAGCGCGCTCATCTCCGCCGAGCTCCGGGCCACGCCCACCGGCCCCGAGCTCGACTACTTCATCCAGCTTATCGGCCTCGACCTCGACGGCCTTCAGACGCCCGGCGACCCGCTGGACGACGTCACCGCGGTGCACTGGCACCGGGCTCCGGCCGGTTCGACCGGCCCGCACACCCTCAACCTGTTCGGCGTGCCCAGCGCGGACGACCCCGACCTGGTCGTCGACCCGGTGGCCGGGACCCTCACCGGCACGTGGGACGACTCCGACGAGAAGGTCAACCCGCTCGCCCCGCTGACGGGCAGCACGGTCACGCTGACCGACGCGCTGGCGGAGCTCCTGTCCTGCGGACTCTACGTGCAGATCCACACCGTCGCCGTCGGCTCCGGTGAGATCCGCGGCCAGGTCCTGCCCTCGTTCGAGGGGCACATGGACGGCGACCAGGTCGTTCCGCCGGAGGTCACGACCCGCTCGGCGAACGTGACGGCCAGCTTCGTCTCGACCGCCTCGGGCCCGGAGCTCCACTACAGCATCCAGTTCTTCGGGCTGGATCTGGACGGGAACCAGACGCCGGGCGACGGGACCGACAACGTCACCGGCGTGCACCTCCACAAGGCGCCGGCCGGCTCGGAAGGTCACCACGTCCTGAACGTGTACGGCATGCCCGCCGCGGACGACGCCGACATGGTGGCGGATCCGGTCGCGAGCACCATCACCGGCATCTGGGACGACACCGACGAGGCGATCAACCCGGGCGCGCCGCTGTTCGGCAGCACGCTGAAGCTGAGCGAGCAAGTCGAAGCTCTCTTCGCGGGCGACCTCTAC
>JANQEJ010000145.1 GCA_028278425.1 Planctomycetota bacterium
GCCTCGACGGCGGCCACGCCGTCGCCCATCTCGTTGACGCGGTGGATCTCCCCGAGCAGAAAGTCGAGCTCCATGAACGGGTCGCCGCCGGTGCGCGACCAACGGATCAGCCCATCGCGGTCGATGAAGATCGTCGAATGGAGCTCGATCTCCTCGAAGTCGTCGAAGGAATGGAAGCGCTTCGCGTTGGCGAAGCCGATGTCCGAGATCAGGCGGAAGCCGAGCTCGCCCATGCGCTCGGAGGCCGCCACCTGCTGCGGCGAGTCGCCGGAGATCGCGAGCACCGCGACGTCCTCCTCCTCGAAGTCGTCCGCGCGCTCGTCGATCGCGATGAGCTGGTCCACGCAGTGGGCGCACTCCTCGCCGAGGAAGAAGACGAGCACGACGTTTTGTCCGCGGTAGTCGGCGAGGGTGACGCGCTCGCCCTTCGAGTCAAGCGCGTCGAGCTCCGGCGCCGGGTAGGGGCGCCAGGCTTCCGGGCCGAGGTGGCTCAGGTCGACGTCGGCGTAGATGCGCTGCGGTCCGGCCGATTCGTCGATCGGCTCGGCGTCGAGGCCGAGCGCGCGCGCTGCCTCCAGCGGGCGGATGCCCGCGTCGGCGTGCGACCACACGTGCAGCAGCCGGCCGTAGTAGTGAGCCGCGGTGTCGCGGTCGCCGAGGGCGGCGTGCGCCTGGACCATGCCGGCGAGCGCGAAGCCTTCGTTGGGAATGATCTCGAGCGTGCGCTCGAAGGAGCTCACCGCGAGCGCCGGGCTGCCCTGCTCCAGATAGACCTCGGCGAGCACGTTGGTGAGGAAACGCGGATAGCTCGGCGGATCGTTCTCGTCCGGGTAGCGCTCGAACCACAGGTCCGCCGCCTCCGTGAGGAGCGTGATGCCCTTCAGGTCCTCGCCGCGCGAGAGCGCGACGAGCGCGCGCAGCTCCTTCAACTGGAGCTCCAGGAAACGCTTCGTCCGGCCCTCCGCCTCGTCCTCGAGCTGCTTGAGCTCGACCAGCTTGTCGATCGCCTCCTGCTCGCGACCCAGCTCGAGGTGAGCGAGCCCTTCGCAGTACGTGCGCCAGACCCGGTCCGCGACGGTGTCCCGCCAGGGGATGGTCTCTCCGTCGAGCAGCTCTTCCCAACGCTCGAAGCGCACCAAGCCGCGGACGAGCGCGCGCATGCCCTGGCGGAAGACGCTGTAGTTCCCTCCGTCCGCGTCGTTGTACTCGGGGTCGAGCGGCGCGGCGACGAGCTGGAGCCCGCCGTCGATCGCCTTCTCCGCCAAGCCGAGCTGCTCCTGGATGAAGGAGAGGTAGTTCCGGTTGTGTGCGTAGTTCCAGTCGTGGATCGGGAAGATCATGCGGTCGCGCATGTAGGTCTTCTCGACGCGCGTCGCGGAGTCCATCCAGATCGCGGCCTCGTGCCACATGCCGATGCCGGAATAGATGTGCCCGGGCATGTGGTTGGCGTGGCCGACGCTCCACGCGATGCGTCCATAGGCGGCGCAACTGTCCAGCGCTTCCGCGCCTTCCGGACCGTCCCAGTTGTGGATGCGGTAGTGGTGCGCGCCGGGATGCTCGGGGTTCGCTTCGAAGATCTCCTGCGCGATGAGCTCGTTGCCGTAACGGCCGGAGCGGTAGAGCGAGTACATGAGCAGCAGCGCCTTGGCCTCGACGTCGTCGGGATAGGCGAGCACGATCTCCTCTAGTTTGTCCGCGATGTTGGTTCGCAGCTCGCGACCCTTCTCGTCGAGCAGCTCGATCGCGCCCGACATCTCGGGCAGGAAGGCCTCCTCCCAGGCCTCGATGAACATCCGCTCGCGCTCGCTGACCGTGTGCTTGCGGAGGATCGCCTCGCGCAGGATCGAGCTGTGCCGGTCGGAACGGCTCCCGCCGCCGACGCCGCCGGCGCTGACCGCGCGCGCGAGACCCCAGTAGGCCATCGCGCACTCCGGGTCGAGCTTGAGACACCAGCGGAACGCGCGCTCGGCCTCGAGGTACCAGAACGAGTGCAGGAGCGCGTTGCCCTGGTCGAACCACTCCTGGACCTCGGGGACGGACGTCGTGATGGGGAAGTGCGCCTCGCCGACGCCCTCCATCTTCCAGGGCTTCTGCCGCGCGCCTTCGTCGAAGGCCGCGCCGTGGGCGGAGTGGCCGAGCTTGACCTCGCCGGCGTCCTGGAGGGGGAGGGCGAACAGGGCGAGAAGGAGAGCGTTCATGGTCATCAGAGCAGCGGGCCGTTGGCGTCGAGGAACTCGAGAACCGCCGCGTTGAACTCCTCGGGTCGTTCCATCATCAGAAAGTGGCTGACGCCGGACATCACACGGTAGTCGAGGTCGGGACAAAGCGCGGCGACGAACGCCTCGTATTCCTCGGTCCACCACGGCGACTCCGCCATCACGCACAGCACCGGCACGTCGAGCGGTTCCTTGCTCCAGATCGCGGGGTCGTTCGCGGCTTCGAACCCGCCGATCATCACGTGCTGCGGCGTGGCGAGCATCGCGTCGCGGATGCTCGCGGCGAGCTCCGCGTCCAGCGTCGGCGGCAGCATCGTGTTGACGAAGACGCGGGCGGCGTCGATGTAGTCGTCGTTCCGCAGCGGTGCGATCATGATCTCGGCCATCGCCGCGTCCTCGAAGAAGCTCTTCAGCGCGCCGTCCACGACGACCAGGCCGAGCGTGCGCTCCGGATGCCGGCGCCAGAACTGGCGCGCCACCGGCGTTCCGTTGCTGTGCCCGACGACGACCGCGCGCTCGACGCCGGCGTCGTCCATCGCCGCCGCCACCGCGTCGGCGAAGAGGTCCATCGTGTAGGACATCTCCGGCTTGTCGCTCTTCCCGTGGCCGGGGAGGTCGACCGCGAGCACGCGGGCGCGCTCCGCGAGGGTCTCCGTCTGGAAGCGCCAGAACGTGGCGTCGCAGGACCATCCGTGCACGAGGACGAGCGCGTCGGCGCCGGAGCCGGCGTCCACGTAGTGGATGCGAAGGCCGTCCAGCTCGGTCGTCCGGTCGGCCGGTTCCGTGGAAGCGGTGCCGAGGGCGGTGCAGGACACGAGAGCCGGGAACAGCAGGGCCGAAGCGCGGATCATGGCGCGGATTGTAGCCGCGGGGTCGGATAACACCGCGCGCAGCGGTGCGTCTCCCGGTTCGAACCGCAAAACGGAGGCGACCGATGTTCCCGCTGAAGACTCTCCTTCCCCTGGCGATCGCCGCGGCGGTCGTCTGCCCGAGGTCCGAGCCCGAGCCCGCGCAGGACGGCGGCATTCCGCTGAGCGAGGTCACCGGGATCGACGACCACTATCAGCTCGTGTTCATGGCCGTGCTCGAGGGCCTCTACCGCGACGGCGTGGCGACCGACGTGGTCGACGCGCTTCTGGTGAAGGAAGACCCCGACGGCTTTCACTCGCTCTTCGTCTACGCCTGCCCGATCTGCATGCCGGCGGTGAACGCCTTCCTCGCCTACAGGGGCCGGCCGGAGCTCCTCGGTCTGAAGCTGCCGCGCGACACGCTCGGCGACGGGCTGAGCGAGGACACGCGCGCGCGGTGTTTGAGCCTGGACCTCGTCACGCGCTTCGAAGCCTTGAACAAGCTGGTCGAGCGCTGGGTGGCCGAACGCCTCGACTCGATGCGGCTGACCGACGAGGAGAAGGAGGTCTGGCGTTACGGATTCGAGAAGCGCCGCAAGACCGGGATGTCCTTCCTGAGCGCGTCGAAGGGCTTCCTCGGGATGAAGACCTGCGCGATCTGCGACGCCGCCAACGGAGCCTTCGAGCTGCGCTGAGTTGCGGTAGATCCGCCGCGCGCCGCCGCGGTACCGTACGCGTCCATGCGGCGCGCGGATCGGCTGTTCCAGATCGTCCAGTTCCTGCGCGGCAGCCGCGTCGTCACCGCGGGCGAGCTCGCGCGCGAGCTGGAGGTCTCGCTGCGGACGATCTACCGGGACGTGAGCGACCTCGTCGCGAGCGGGCTTCCGATCGAGGGCGAGGCCGGCGTCGGCTACCGCCTCCCGCGCGGCTTCGACCTGCCGCCCCTGATGTTCGACGAGGACGAGATCGAGGCGCTGGTCCTCGGCGCGCGCATGGTGGAGGCGTGGGGCGACAGGGCGCTCGCGAAGAAGGCGCGCTCGATGCTCGCCAAGGTGGAGACGGTGCTGCCCGACCGCCTCCGCCCGCGCGTCGAGAAGGTGGAGCTCTTCGCGCCGGACTTCCACGTACGCGAGGACTTCAAGGAGAACCTCGAGGCCTTCCGCCGCGCGATCGACCGGAAGCGCAAGCTCCGCTTCGGCTACACCGACCGCGAGGGAAACGAGACCGAGCGCACCGTCCGTCCGCTCGCGCTCACGTTCTGGGGAGCGAGCTGGACCGCTACGGCGTGGTGCGAGCTCCGCGAGGATTTCCGCAGCTTCGTGCCCTGGCGCATGCGCGACGCCGCGATCCTGGAGGCGACCTTCGAGGAGGAGGAGGAGAAGGACCTGGAGACGTTCCTCGAGCGCATGCGCAGCCGGCGGTGAGCGCTCTCAAGGAGCTCCCGAGGCGGCGCCGCTCCGGTCCTCGAAGCGCCGCGGATCCCGGCGCGGGCTGCGGCCGAGCAGGACGTCGGCGATCGCGTCCGAGAGCGGGAAGCCCGGCACGCGTTCCAGCCAGAAGAACTCGCCGACCGGGTTGATCTCGAGAAAGACGAGCCGCTCGTCGGGGGTGAGGATGAAGTCGAGCGCACCGTAGTTCAGGCCGAGAGCGTCCTGGAGCGCGAGGACCTTGCGCTCGACCGCGGCGGGCAGCTCGAAGGCCCGCCACTCGCCGAGCATCGCGACGCCCTCCCGGCGCCAGTCGTGGCGCGCGCGTTCGCGCGAAGTGGAGTCGATGGAGGCTGTGAAGACGCGCTCGCCGAGAACCGTCACGCGGAGCTCGAGACGTTTCTCCACCCGCTCCTGGAACACCATCGGACAGAGGTCGAGGCCGTCGAGCTCGGCCAAGTCTTGCGCGGACAGCGGGTTGGTGAAGACGACTTGCTCGCGGCCGCCTTCGTGAACCGCGAACGAGCTCAGCATCTTGGTGACGACGTCGCCGCCGCACTCCTCCGCGAAGGCCCGCACGGCCGCGGGGTCGTTCGTGACCAGCGTTCGCGGCGTTTTGAGGCCCAGGCTCTCGGCGACGCGAAGCTGAAGCTCCTTGTTCTCGGCGCGCCGGATGTTCACCACGGGATCGAGGACGAAGGCGTCCAGCGTGGTGAGCGCGTTGAGCAGCGCGCGCCGGGACTCCTGCACCGACGCGCTGCGAAGCTCGGCCCGCATGTCGGGGGGCAGTTGGCCCGCGATGTCCAGACGGCGGTGCCAGACGGCGGTGACCTCGTCGAGATCGAGCCGCTCGCCGTCGGCTTCGAGGTACCGTCCGGATAGCCCACCGCCGTGACGGCTTCCCAGGCGGACCTCGGTCGGGAAGCGGTCCGTGTCGAGGCGGAAGGCGCGGCCGCCGCGCGCTTCCAGAGCGCGCGTGACGGTCTGGATGCACTCGTTGTCGTTCGAGCGCGTGATGATCAGGACGTTCATGTTGCCGTGGTTCCCGCGCCGAGCAGGGCGTCGGCGATCGCTTGGGAGATGGGGAGCTTCAGGTCGCGCTCGAGCATCCCCCACTCTCCGCCGGGGTTGATCTCGAGGAAGACGTGCTCGCCGTCGGGCTTCACGATCAGGTCGACCGCGCCGTAGACGAGGCCGAGCTCGTCGCACAGGGCACGCAGCCCGTCCGCGGTCTCTTCGAGGAGCTCCGCGTGCTCCCACCGCGCCTCGCCGGTCGCCGCTCCCCGCCAGTCGACGCGGCCCGCTTTCGAGCGCGAGGCGTCGATGGCCCCGACGAACTGCCTCTCGCCGACGCAGGCGACGCGCAGCTCGCGCGCCTTGGGCACGAGCTCCTGGAAGACCATCGGGCTGTGGCGGAGCGACTCGGCGTCCTCCAGGTCCGCGGCGGACACGACGCTGGTTCGCACGAAGAACGGCGCCCTGCCCATGCTCACCGAGAGCGGCGTGAGCATCTTGGCGATCATCGCGCCGTCGACCTCGTCGAAGAACGCGCGCACGCGGGCGGCGTCGTTCGTGACGAGGGTGCGCGGGACCGAAAGCCCCAGCGACCGGGCGACGCGGAGCTGCAACGCCTTGTCCTCGGCGCGACGGTCCGCGTCCCATCGGTTGACCCAAAGGGCTTCCCGCGCGGCGTCGAGGAAGCCGTGAAGCGCGGCGCTCGCTTCGCGCTCGCAGCCCGCGCGAAACCGTTCGTCGAGGTCGTCCGGCAAGCGCGGCGTCCAGACCCTGCGGGACCAGACGGCGTGCACCGAGCGCGCGTCGACCGTCGCTCCGTCCGCGTCGATCGTGTGCCCGTTTCCGCCGGGGCCGAGCCGCGCCGACAGCAGGACGCGCGACGGGAACTGATCGGTGTCGAGGCGGAAGCTCCGCGCCCCGCGCCGCTCGAGCGCCGCGGCCACGCGATCCACGGTGAAGTGGTCGTCGCTGTGGGTGAGGATCAGAACCAGCGGAGAATCGGCCATGCGCGCCCGGGAGAACGCGGAGCGGACCGCGAGCTTCGCATGGAGAAGGAAGCGCCGCGGCCCGCGGGTACGATGGAATCAGATCTCGTCTTGGTCCGAGGGGTACTTCAGCGTGTGTTCCAGCTCGTCGTCGTCCGATGGCCACTTCAGGGTGACGAACGGCGGACCCTTGCCGGCTTTCACGTCGGTCTTGACCTCGGGGTGCTCCTGGCCTTCCAGGAAGCGCGCGAAGAACGGAGTCTTCTTCTCGTCGTTCACAAGATCCTCCTCGATGCAAGAAAAGGGTGTGACCCCCGATCGAAGGCGAGTCGGGGGCTGCCCGGCGGGGGCCGGGGTTCGCTCTTGGGGCGACCGTCCGAGGTCAGCTCGTGGGGCCCTCGTCGTCGCCGTCGGACGGATACTTCAGCGTCACGTCCTCGTCGGCGTCGGACGGGTACTTCAGGGTGACGAAGGGCGGATAGGCTCCGGCCTTGACGTCGGTGCGCACTTCGGGGAACTCCTGTCCCTCGAGGTAGCGGGCGAAGAAAGGGACCTTCTTCTCGTCGCTCATCGGCGATCTCCTCCTCCCGTGGCGCGGAAGGCTGGGTGGCAAGTTGTCGTGGCCGCCGTTCGCTCGAGCGGCGGACCGGGGCGAAAGATAGAGGGATCTAAACCCGAGGGCGGCCGTGGCGTCAACCTCAAGCTTCTCGGGATCTCGTGCTCAGGGGTGCGCCACGACCAGGATCGTCCGCGCGCGCTCGATCACGCACCCGAGGACGCCGCGCAGCGTCCCCGGGTCCAGGGCGGCGAAGCTCTCGTCGAAGATCTGGAGGTCGCCCCCCTGGAGCAGCGCGCGCGCGATGAACAGACGGCTCCGCTCCCCGTGCGAGAGCTGCCAGCCGGTTTCTCCGACCACCTGTTGGAGCCCCGCGGGCATCCGGTCGATCAGGGGGCCCAGGCCCAGCCGGTCGCACACGACGCGGGCCTCGGCCAGATCGTCCGGAGTCGGGGGCCAGCCCCGGGCCAGGAGTAGGTTGAACGCCATCGTCCCCGCGAAGACGTGGTTTTCGTGCGCCTGGGGCGCGCCGCTGATGCGGCGGCGCCAACCCTCGGCTCCCCAGGTGGCGCGGTCGAGTCCGTGCAACAGGAGCGACCCCCGCGTCGGGGCGCGGAGCCCGAGCAGCAGCGCGATCAGCGAGGACTTCCCGCCGCCCGATGGGCCGACCAGCAGAGCGCGATCGCCGCGTTCGAGGGACAGGTCGCAACCGTCCACCGCGGCGTGGGAGCGGCCGGAGTAACGAAGCCCGAGCCCGCGGGCTTCCAAGAGCGGCGCCCTTTCCTCCCCTTCGTTCCCGTCCTCCGCTCCGGACGCCGCGCAGCCGGGGACGCCGGCCGGCTCGGCGCGGGCCGCAGCGCGGTAGAGCGGCCGAATCTGCTCCCAGGCGACGCGAAGCGACGCGAGCTGCGCGACGGCCCCGGTCAACCGGGCGACCGCCTGCTGGGCGAGCAGCACGCCGCCCAGCCCTACGGCGAGCCCGAGCGGCGACGTCTCTCCCGCCAGAAAAGCGGGTGCGAGCCCCGCCATTCCCACGGCGAGCCAGGCGCCGGGAAGGCCGACCGAAAGGAGCGCCGAGGTCCGATCGAGGCGCGCCGACGCCTCCAGGTAGGAGGCCAGGAGCTCGTCCTCGCCTTCGTGCCAGGACTCGGGCGCCGCCTGCGCCTGGCGTGTGCGGTGGCCCACCATCCGTTCGACCAGGTCGTGGGTCATCGCGAGGCGCGCCCGCGTCCACGCGCGGCTGCGAAGGAAGGCCGCCGCCCCGAGGAGGAGCGCGAGACCGATCCAGAGGGCGAGCAGGGGGAGCCCCAACGTCGCGCCCGGTCCCTGCGCGAGGACCCACGCAGCGATCGCGAGCTCGATCGCCGCCGTCGTCGCGAGAAAGCCCGAGCCCAGGGCCAGCGTCTCGACCGTCTCCGACTCGAGCACGCGCCCGAGGAACTGACCCACGCCCTGGTGGCGCGTCTCCTCTGCGTCCAGCTTCAGCGAGCCGGCCAGGAGCCGGCGCTTGACGAGCGCGCCGACGTCGAGCGCGAAGGTGCCCTGCATCCATGACTCGAGCAGACGGAAGGGAATGCCGGTGAGGAGCAGAAGCGCCCACGCCGCGAGCCAACCGGCCTCGAGGGTTCCCTCGAGCGCGCCGCGTCCGATCGCCACCCAGGCGGCGACGAAGAGTCCCCAGACCGCGACGTGCGTCAGCGCGATCGCGGCCAGGCGGGATGCGAGGCGAGCCCGACGCGCCTGCATCCACGGCGCGGCGGCGGGGGGCAGCCGCAGGAGCCACGCGCCGCTCAGCGCGCGTCCGCCCAAGTGCTCGCGCAGGAGCCGCGCGCGGACCCGCGGCGAGAGCCGCGCCTCCGCGTCCGCGAGCATGCGGTCGACGACCGGCGCCAGCGCCTCCTCCGCGGCGGACCAGAGGTAGCCTCGCACCTCCTCCACTCCGAAGGCGTGCCGCGCCCCGTCCGGTCCGAGCAGGATCACCCGCCCGCCGCGCGCTCCCGCGAGGAGCAACACGCGCTCCGCGGCGCCGGGCGGCGTCTCGACGCGGACGACGGCGGGAGCCGCCCGCCGCAGGAAGGCGTTGGTGGCGCCGTACGTGCAGCGCACGGCCTCGCCCTCGAGACCCGCTCGGGCGAGCGTGGTCTCCACCCACTCGCCGAGGGCGGCGGGCCCGTCGCCCTCGGGCGGCGCGGCCGCGAAGTCGCGCGCTTCCATGCCGGCGTCTTGCGCGAGCAGAAGGAGCCCGTCGTTCAGACGCGCGGCGGGCCAGGAGGCGTCGTGGACGCTCACGTCGGATCCTCCTCCCGAAGCCGCCCGCCGTCCATGTGGAAACGGCGCCAAAACGGGGCGTTCCAGAGCTCGGCGTGCACCGCGCGCTCCTCGGCCAGGAGCGCGCCGTAGCGCGACCCGTGACGGCGGGCGAGGGCCGCCGGCTTCCCGGTCTCCACGATCCGTCCGGCGTCGACGACCAGGACGCGGTCGAAGTCGAGGGTCTCCGCGAGGTCGTGGGACACGCACAGGAGCGTCGCGTCGCGCCAGCGCGTCCGTGCGCGCGAGAGAAGCTCGCGTCTCCGCGCCCGGTCGACCCCGCGGAAGGGCTCGTCGAGGATCGCCAAACGGACGTCGTCGCGGAGAAACGCGCGGGCGAGCCGAACGCGCTGGCCCTCGCCTCCGGAGAGCAGCCCGCCGCCCTCGCCGAGCGGCGTCTGCAGACCGTCGGGGAGGTGACCGAGGGTCTCGCCGAGCGATGCGGCGCTCAGCGCCGCGCCGATGCGGTCGAGCCGGGCGCCCGCGGGGGTGGACGAGCCGTAGCGAACGTTCTCGAGGAGGGTGCGGTTCCAGAGCTGCGCCGCCGGGTCGACCCAGGCGGTTCGGCGCCGGAGCTTGGCGAGCTCGGCCGGGTCCAGCGCGCGTCCGTCGACCTCCACGGTCCCCTCGGCCGGCCGGTGCCAGCCGAGCAGCATCCCGACGAGCGTCGACTTCCCGGCGCCCGAGGGTCCGACGATGGCGACGTGCTCTCCGGGCGCGATCTCGAGTTGGACGCCGGTCAGGATGGCGTGTCCGCCGGCGCGCACCGTCACGTCGCGAAACCGGAGCCCGACGCCGGCTCCCCGTGACACGACCGCCGGCGGGGTTGGGCCGACCGGCATCGCCGGCGCGAGCGCACCCGCGGGTCCAGCGGCGGCCAGATGACCGATGCCGCGAGCGGGGAGCTCGCCGTCGGCGGTCTCCTCCGGCGTCGGTGGAGCGGTGTCCTCGGCCGCGCCGAGCGGCTCGAGGGCCCGCGCCGTCGCGTTGCGTTGACCCGGGTACTGAAGCGCGAGCCGCGCGAGCTCCTCTCCCAGCGCCGGAAGCCCGAGCGCCCAATAGGCGAACAGGAGAACGCCGCTCGCCTCGCCCCTGCCCGCCAGGTACGCGGTCACGAGCCACGCCGCCAGACCGAAGCCGAGCACGGCTTGGAGCCCCTCGACCAGCACCCCGGCGCGGAGCAGCCGTCGGCCGGCGCGCGACCATTCCGTGAGCAGTCCTTCGTGCTCCCGCCGCATGGCCCGCGCGGCGCCGTGCGTGCGCGCCGGGACGACTCCGAGCAGCGCCTCCAGATAGAACCGCGCGAGCGCGCCGCGGTGGCTGCGCACGCGCAGCTCGCGCTCGCCCAGGGCGCGCTGGAAGGCCAGCGGGAACGCCACCGCGAGCAACGCGGCGCCGCCGGCCGCCGGCGCGAGCGAGGGGGCGAGCCAAGCGAGCCCCGCCGCCGTCAGGGCGAGCTGAAACGCGGTGCGGGCGATCCGTCCTCCGAGCGGGGCCACGCCGCGCAGGAGGAGCAGGCTGTGGGCGCGCTCCGCCATGTCGGAGCAAGGGATGCTTCGGAACGCGCGATCGGCGATGCGCGGCAGCTTGGTTTGAAGCGCCGCGCGCAGCCGCCCCTCGATGCGCCGACCCATGCGGAAGAGCGCGGACGCGACCGGCAACTCGAAGAGCGCCGTGGTCGCGAGGAAGCCGACGAGGAGCGCGACGGCGAAGTAGCGCTGCTCCGGCAGCGCGAGCTCGACCTGCAGGTCGAGGAGCCCACGGAAGAGAAGGGCTTGCACCATCACGACGGTGGCGGCGACGCCGAGCGCCGCGAGCAGCGCCGCGGGCGCCAGCCGCCCGTCGGCGCGCAGGACCCGGAGGAGCTCGCGGCCCGGACGTGCCCGCGGCGCGCGCAGGGCCGCTTCCAGCTCCGGTGGGCGCTTGCGCGGCTCTTCTTCCTCCTCTTCCTCCGCGCGCGCCGCGGCGGGACGCGCGGCGCCCTGGATGCGCACCATCACGGCGCCGCGGACGCGAAGCCGCACGCTTCCGTCGGGCCCCGGTGCGCATGGCCTCACCTCCCAATACGAGGGAGGGATGGCGGTCGAGGCGAGGAGGTCCTCCGCCAGCGCGCGGTCCGCGAGCCCGCCGAGCAGCCGCGCCGCCGCGTCGCCGCGGCGCAGGGCTCCTGAGGAGACGAGGGACCGCGTCATCCGCGCCGCCGCGTCGAGCGTCGCGATTCCGCGCCAGGTGCCTTCCGCGAGCGCGCCGTCGACGCGCCGGCTCACCTCGTCCGTTTCGAGCCCGAGACGGCGGAGGCGCTCCTTCAGCGGCCCCAGGAACGCGGGCGATCCGGCCCAGCCTCGCCATTCCTCGGCGGGGACCTCCATCGTGTGCTCGTACGCCGAGGCGCGGAAGGCCCCCGCACGCATCCAGCGGCGGCCGACCGCGGGATCCATCACCTGGACCCAGCCGCCGCGGGCGCGCCAGAGAAGGACGAAGTGGTTGACGTCGTTCGGGAGGCGGACCACCACGATGGCGGGCGCGAGATCGCGCGGCTCTTCGAGCCGCTCCGGCGAGACGAGCACCTGACGCGCGTCGAAGCCGAGGTCGCGCGCCACCTCCTCGAGCGTGTTGATCGACGTCCCGTCGACGTCCGTCTGGCACGCCTCGCGCAGCCGGGCGTAGCTCGCGGTCACGCCGTGGCCCCCGAGCAACGACTGCAACACCGCCGGCCCGCAATCCATGGCGCTGGTCTGCACGACCTCGGGCGCGAGCAGCCGTCGCCTTTGCCGCACGCGGTTCACCGCGCGGCCGTCCCGTCGCGGTCGGATCCCCCGGCGCCGACCGACGCGAGCAAGAGCTGAAACGGCGTGACGCGATCCACCTCGACCTCGACCGTCCCGACGAGCCCGTGCCGCAGGGGAACCGGCGGAGGGCGCTGCCCGTCGACCTCGAGCTCCACCTGGATGCGGCCGTCGCGCGCTTCGGCGCCGACGCGGGCGACGGTCACGGGGACGCTCCCGTAGCGCGCCCAGGGAAACCCGTCGAGACGCAGGCGGCCGGACTGGCCGGGCCGGATGCGTCCCACGGCGGCGGCGGCCGGGAACTCGGCCTCGACCACGAGCCCGCTGCGCGCGACAACCGTCGCGAGCGTGGCTCCGGCGCGGACCCAGCTCCCGCGGGTGAGAGCGCCGAGCTCGCCGACCTCGCCCGCAGCCGGGGCGGTGAGCTGGCGCCGCGTGATCTCGGTCTCGAGCCGCTGGAGCTCGAGCGCCCCGCGGGCGAGCTCGCCCTCGAGCTTGACGCGGTCGCGCCGCAGGGCCGCCAGGCTCGACTCGCGGTCGCGCAGGGCGCGCGTGCGCTCGAGCGCCGCGCGCTCCTCGTCGCGCTCGTGCGTGGCGATGGCCGCCGTCGCCCGTTCGGCCTCGGTGCGGGCGCGCGAGACTTCGAACTCCGACACGCCGCCGAGCTCGGCGAGGCGTTCCTGGCGGGCGAGGTCCTCGCGCGCGAGGCTCTCGAGCAGCTCGAGCTCGTGCCGCGCCGCGTCGGCCGCCGCGGCGGCGCGTTGCGCCGCTTCGATCGCACGCTCGCGCGCCTCGGCGCTCGCGGCGATCTGTCGCTCGAGCTCTTTCAGCTCTCCGCGGCGCGACGAGGCCCGCGCGCGTTGCTCTTCGAGCGCGAGTCGCTCCGCGCTGGTGTCGAGCCGGAGCAGGACGTCGCCTTCGCGAACCGACTGGCCGAGGACGGCTTCGACCGATTCGACGCGCCCGTCGACCGCCGAGACGATGGGATGCACGGCGCGCGCAGCGACGGTGCGCGCGCCGGCGCTCGACTCGTACACCGAGAAACGCACCGACACCATCCAAACGCTCCAAGCCGTCAGGAGTACGGCGGCGATCAGGGCGGCGCCGAACGCGGTTCGGTATCCGTCGCCACGCATCGAGCGCAGCGACCGCGAGAAGGGCACGGCAGAGGGGGGCATGGCAAGGGAGGATTGGAAAGACGGGATTCTACGACTCGCTACCGCGAAGGGACAAGCGAAGCACGTTCCGACGCTCACTCAACGGCCGTGCCTACTCCGGCGTGCGACTCCTTCGTCGCCTCGTTCTCACGAGCCCTGCAGGAACCCCTCGACCGCTACCGGTAGGCCGCCCTGCTCGGCGCCGTAGAAGGCGTGCCGCACCGTGCCCGACGCGTCGAAGAGCAGTGCCGCGGGAACGCCCGGGATCCGGTCGAGGATCGCCCAGGGATCGCCTCCGGGGCTGAGCAACGGATGGGGTGCTTCCCTTCCGCTCAACGCCTCCGGCCCCGCGTCGATGACGAGCTCGAACACGCGCAGGTCGTGGCCTTCCGCGACCCGCGCCGCGAGATTCCACGCCGGGCGCACGTCCTCGCAATAGTCGCACTCGTCCGAGGAGACCAGCAGAAGCGTCGCGGCCAATCCGTCCCGCGCGGGCAAACGGAACGTGCCGCCCGCTGCGTCGCGAAGTGCGAGCTCCGGAAAGCTCTCTCCGGGGGCGAGCGTGGAGCGCCCGCCGAGCGCGGCGGTCCGCGTGAGCTCCTCGACGCGGCCCGCGAGCTCGCGGTTCTTCAGAACGAGTCCGACGACGGTGGCCGTCAACGCCAGGCAGGCCACCACCAGAAACCCGACGAAGAAAGACGGACGCGCCGTATCCGTCGCGGAAGTCGGTGTGTCGTTCATCGCTGCGGTTGCGATCGCCCGGCGCCGGGAGCCCGGCACCGGGCTCACGACCGGCGGATCAGCCGCCGTACGGCACGCAGGTCAAGCCCGTCTTCTTCTCGAACTTGATCTTCTCACAGATGGTCCCCCCGAACAGGATGTCCGGGCCGCCGGGGCCGCTGCAGATCCAGAGGATCGACGGACCGCACAACGGCCCGATCGGCGGAAGCGCCTCGGCGCGCGGCGCGAACAACGTCATCACGCCGAGGGCCAGCGCACCGAAGGTCGAGCCGATCAGCGACACCTTCCCAAGCCTTCGTATCAACTTCATCGAGAAACTCCTTCCTTGGTAAGTCGAACCACCGGCGCCGAGCGAAGCGAGCTCAAGGGACGCCGGGGAGGCAAAGTACAAGCGGGGATTCTAGGGCTTGGGCCGCACGCCGGCGAGAGTGGTAGACCGACTCCGGAGCGCTGAGTAGAGTGCCCGTACCAAGCGCGGTAGCAGCCGCATTGGTGTTGCTCATGGTCGGCAAGCGCACGAGGACCTTCGCGGAGCCTGCGGTTGCCACGGCGCCGCCGTTGCGTCGTACGCCCAAGCTTCAACCCGACGCGAGCTTTCAGCTTGCGGCGGCGCTGCGTCGACCGAGGAGCGTCGAGCAGGCGCTGCAGTTGCAGCGCACCCTCGGCAACCGGGCCACGGGGCGGCTCCTGCGCGGCGCCGCGCAGAAGCCGACCGCGCGAAGCGCCGGCGCGCCGCTGCCGACGTCCCTGCGCCACGGGCTGGAAGACTTCGCGGGCTTCTCGCTCGAGAACGTGCGGGTCTACCGCCGCTCGTCGGAGCCGGCGCGGATCGGAGCGCTCGCCTTCACCCGCGGCGGCGAGATCCACCTCGGCCCGGGACAGGAGAGGCATCTCCCGCACGAGGGTTGGCACGCCGTACAGCAGGCGCAAGGTCGCGTTCGGCCCACCGGACGGGCTGTGGGCGTCGACCTGAACGACGAGCCGCGCCTCGAGCGGGAGGCGGACCGCATGGGCGCGATGGCTCGCAACCGCCCGGCTCGCCCCGAAGCGGATAGGCGGGCGAGGCCGACCGTCGAAGCTTCCGCCCCATCGCCCGCCCAACCGGTCCTGCAGCGCCGGGTCGGCTTCGAGTTT
Organism: Planctomycetota bacterium; assembly: GCA_028278425.1. Lineage (GTDB taxonomy): Bacteria > Planctomycetota > UBA1135 > UBA1135 > JANQEJ01. The sequence continues at coordinate 15,173 of JANQEJ010000145.1, forward strand.
GAGATGAACTGGACGGTCAAGGCTCCCGGAAACACCATCGGAGCCGGGACCGAGATCATCACGGGGACGAACTGGCACGCGGAGCCGGACATGCGGCCCGTGCCCGATCCGAACGAGCGTCACTACACGGGTTTCGGAAACCTGGAGTTCGTCACCGCCGCCTTCGAAGAGGACGCCGGGGGCCGATTCGACCTGCAGTTCGCCGTCAACCAGATCGTCAACCTGGTCAACGTCATCGCCGCGCGTTGGTACGGGCTGGGCGGCTGGGGAGAAGCTCGGCTCGCCGACTTCGTCAACGGCGGCGTCGCGTGGGGCGCCAACACGCCTGCCGCGCGTCGGGACGACATCTGGATCGATCGCCGGCGGTCCGCCGGTGTGGCCTCACCCCAGATGACGGCCGGCATCCGCCTCGAGAACGTGTCTTCGGTGCTCGATGAGATGGGGCAGACCACGCCGGCGGGACAACCCGATCTCTACGGCAGGGCGCCCTCGCCCGCCGGCCAGGCGCTGCACGCGGCCCGCGCGCGCATTCACGCCGTGCACGGCCGCGCCGTGCAGCAGGCGAACCTGGCCGCGGGGATGACCGCCGCCGAGCGGCAAAGATACGAGGGTGCGTTGGCTCACCTCGGTCTGATCGTCGCGCTGGGTGCGGTGGTCGACGTCGGCACCAACGAGAAGTACCTCACGCCGTTCCTCAGCCGCACGAACTTCGGCGACCTTCCGTACTCGATCCGAACCAGCCCGACTCTGATCCGGGACGTCGTCATCGCATCGGGACGGGGCAACAACGCGAACTGGTTGGCGGTCTCCGGGAACCCGCTCTTCGCGTCTTCGCCGAACATGAACCAGCGCACGATCGCCAACTGGCTGACCGACATCGCGAACGGAAACGACCCGCTTCAGTGGGGGCAGGAGGGCGACCTGACGCGCTTTGATCCCCAGGCCGTCGGCCCGCAGGGACATCGCAGCATCGGCCACGTCTACGAGTTCCGCGGCGTCTCGCGGCGGCTTCCGGTCGCGGGGTGGCTGGCTTGGGCTCTCGGACTCTTCGATCGCGTGCGGGACGTGCTGAATCAGTAGGCGTCTCGGGGGGGCCGTCCCCTTACGAGAGCCGCGTGATCTTCACGTCCAGCCAGCCTTCGTTGTTGTCGTACTTGCTCCTCAGGTCGTTGGCGAAGAGGTAGAGGTCGCCGTCCGCCGGCGCCGTGTATTCGGTGCCGTTGCCGATGCGGAAGAGCGTGTCGTCCTCGTCCCCCAAGGCCCCGATGAGCTCGAACCAGTTGGCCTCGGGGAAGCGCCGCCGGCTCTCGAAACGCTCGACGATCGCTTCCTTGTACCAGGGCAGTCGCTCGCTGTCCCAGCCTGCGGCGTTGCACTCGATGCTGCCGTCGAGCCACTTCTGGCCCGGCGGAACTTCGACGCGGTACTTGGCGCCGGCCTGAAGCCGAACGCCCGACCAGTTGTACGTGAGCTCGCTCTTGACCCGGCAGGTGTGAGACCCGTCGGGCGCGAGCCGCTTCGGCTCGGCGGACTCGTGGATCACGTCGCCGTCGAGGATCTTCCGGCGCGGATCGCGCTGGACGTCCTGGTTCTCGGAGATCGGCGCAGCCGGGTCCGTGGCGCTGTACTTCGCCTCGCTCGCGCGCGCGGCGTTGATCGGTAGCCCGGCCTCGCGCGCGCGGTCCAGCATCCACTGGAGGGAGATGTTGGAGCGCAGGACGTTCCTGTTCCCGCCGCCGACGTCGCTGTGGACGCCGCGGAACCAGACCTCGGTGACGCGGTCGTGCGTGTGCTCGGGGTCGAGGCGAGTGACGTTGAAGGTCTCCCGTCGTTCGTCGAGAGCCATCGCGTGATAGCAGTGCTTCACGCAGGCTCCCACCTTGTCGATGTCCCAGCCGAGGTTGAGCTCTTGGAAGTTGATGAACGTGTCGAAGGAAAGCCCGAACGAGCCGACGACGTCCCACACGCCGAGGAAGCGGATCTCCGGCGTGACCGTCGTGCCGTCCGAAGTCTCGATGCCGTCCTCGGCGATCTTGTTCGCGAAGTGCACAGCGAGCGCCGCGCCGCGGCTGAAGCCGATGATGTCGATGTCCCTGTCGCCCTGATTCCAGTTCTCGGTCAAGGCGTCGTACATCTCGCCGATGCGCGAGCGTCCGCCGAGACCGAAGAGCCCGCCCGCGATGCGGCCGAGCGTGCCGAAGCGCGTGCCCACGCCGCTCAGGTACTCGAAGTCCGCCCCGCCGTAGACCTCCCGGAAGCGAACGACGTTGGTGTCCTCGACGTCGTCCACCTCGTCTCTGTTCCAAGTGCCGTCGAATGCGTAGAGAGCCATGATCGTCTATCTCCTCTTTGGGTAGGAACCACTCGCCGTCGCGCGGTGGGCGTTCTTGAGAGGACCGGCCCCGGGCGACCGCGCCGTGCAGCATACCTCGGAGCGGGCCAAGCCCCGTTCTCGGGCGTCGCGCGAGCTCTCCTGAGTCCCTAAGCTGGTTCGGCCGGGTAACTCCATGGCGTCCACCAACGCTCCGAAGTGGCGCCGGCTCGCGGGAGTCGTCGCGCTCGTGGGTGTCGCTCTCACCGGAGTCGTCGGTGCCGCCGGTCTCTTCGTAGACCTGCCGTTCGTGTCGGGGAAGTCGAGCGCGCTCGCGCTCGCCCTCCTCTTCGCGATGTTCCTCGCCGCTTGGGTCGGAACGGTGGTGGCGGGGCAGCGGAAGCCGATTCGCACGCGAGCGTTCCTCGTCGCGGCCTCGTTGCTCCTCGCCCTGGTCGTCGCTGAGCTCGCGTTGCGCGTCCCGGCGATCCTCGACGCACGCGTGTCCTGGGTCGAGGTCGTGGGGCAGGAGCCCATTCCGCCGGGAGGCCGCGTCAGGTTCAGGGACGTCCTCCAGCCGAGCCGCCACGACGAGATCGTCTTCGAGCTCCGGCCCGATCTGGAAGGGGTCGTGCTCACGGACCTGGACGACATGACCTTCTCGACCAACAGCATGGGCTTCCGCGCCCCCGAGCCGCGGATTCCCAAACCCGAGGGCATGATCCGCATCGTGGGCCTCGGCGACTCGTTCGCCTTCGGCTGGAAAGTCGCGGACGGCGAGCCGTATCTCGACCGCCTCGGCGCCGCGCTTCGGGAGCGTCACCCCGAACGCGAGTGGGAGATCGTGAACACCGGCGTGCCCGGCTACAACACCGTCCAGGAGGCGGCGACCCTCAGGGAGAAGGTGCTCGATCTGGAACCGGATCTGGTCCTTCTGGGGTTCGTCGGGAACGACACCCGCCTTCCCCAGTTCCTCAGCAACCGGCCGAGCGGATTCGAGCTCACGCGGTCCTACCTGGTCGATCTCGTCGGGGAGAGGTTGGGCCTGATGCCCAGGAGTCGTTTGGCCGACCTCGACGTTCTGGCGCCCGTGGGGGAGCTGAGGCGCGCGGAGGATCCCGCGCTCGTGCCCGAGCGCTACCGCGACATGGTGGGCTGGGCGGCCTTCGAAGAAGCGCTGGACGACATCGCCGCCATGGGACGGGATCACGGCTTCCCGGTAGTCGCCATGGCTCTTCTAGGCGTGGGGTTGGAAGGCAGGATGCTGGACGAGGCGGCCGCGCGCGACCTCCCGACGCTGAAACTCGAGCAGCGCATCAATGCCCATCTCGCGGAGCACGGAAACGATTCGTACGTGGAGTCGGCCCTGGCCCTGGCGCCCGACGACAACCATCCCTCGGCGCTGATGCACGGGATGATCGCGGAGGAGTTGCTGCTGTTCCTGGACGAACAGGGTCTTCTTCGCGCGATCCTCCGTTGATCGAGCAGGTCGGTCCTACTCGGTCTCGAAGGTTCGCGTGTACTCCTTTCCCTGTTCCTCGTAGACGACCGTCCACACCGACACCTTGTCCTTGTTCCGGTTGGCGTACCTGATCGCCTGCTGGACGCTCGTCACGGGGTGATCGTTGATGCTCTTGATCACCTGGCCGGCTTTGAGGCCGTACTTGAGGGCGATGGAGTCGGGGTCGATCTCGCGGATCTCGATGCCGTCGACGACGCCCGTCCGCGGATCGCGGCGTTCGCGGGTCCGGATGCCGGCCAGGACGCTGGGGTAGTGCTCGGCGAGGTAGGCGCCGTCCTCCGGCGGGACGACCCAGGAGCTGTTCCCCTCGAGGTCGACGCGGCGGGGGCCGAACGGCTTGCGGGAGCTCCACGCGCCGCCGGCGCCGTCGCCCGAGTGGCCGGGGAAGAAGGCGCCGGTGGAGAGCAGCGCGGGCCGCAAGACCTCGGGTTCGCGCCCGTCGTCGAAGGCGAAGCGCACCTCGTCGGCGAAGATCGCCGCGACGCGGATCCCGTCGTGCGGGGAAGGAAGCCGGTCGCCCGGCGCGAGCGCGTGATGACCGGGGTGAGTCGCCGCAAGCGTGGCGTCGACGTAGCGCACGTAGACCCGGCTCAGGTCCGGACTGTCGGTGTCGACGTACAGAAGCAGAACCGAGACGAGGTCGCGCGCGGCAACGACCACCACGGGGGGCGGGGGAGGGGGTGCGGGAGTTCGCGTCTCGACGACGGCACCCGTCCAGCTCATCTCCATCCACGTCCGCGTGACCGTCGCGTAGGAGACCCTGTGGCGGACGATGGGCTCCGGAGTGGGCACGGAGTTGAGCACTTCCTCGACGTACTCGATGTCCACCGGCGTCGCGAGCTCCGCTCGATGACGGAGGAAGTTGGCGATGGGCAGGGGCAGATAGACGGCGAAAGCCGTGACGCCGAGCCATGCGAGCGCCTTGAGCCTTCGGATGCTCATGGTTCACAGCGAGGGACGCGCCTCGCCGGCGCCTATTCCCGCGGAGCGCGCGGGAACTATCCGAGGGCCGCGGTCTTCTTCCCGTTCGCCCGGGGGAAGAAGGTCAGAAAGAGGCCATGGAACGGCAGGTAGAGGAAGAGCGGATACCAGAACAACAGGACGACGAGCCACCACTCGTGGGGAAAGGACTGCTGCGGAGCGCCGTCGCGCAGCCCGAAGAGCTTGTTCACGTTGCCCGCGGGTGCGAGCGGGTCGTGGACGAAGGCAAAGGCGGCGAGCAGGAGAAAGCACGCGACGAAGGACTGCAGCGCCCAAGCTCGGCTGTGATAGCCCCAGCGCCGCAGCATCCACACGAGCAGGATCGGAAGCCAGACGTGATAGAGAGAGATGGCGCGCAGGAACCACGGCCGCCCGGCGTCGAACATGTACTGCGTCGCGTCGAAGAGGTGAACGCCGAAGATCAACCGCGACGCGACGTCGGCGTTCCACATCAAGACCGGGAGCGCCACCGCGAGCGCCTGCGAGCTGATCAGAAGCGGCTTTCCCCACCAAAGGCCGATCAGCGTGAGGAAGAGCGCCGCATCGCAGAACCACAGAAACACCGGCGGGCCGTAGTGAGTCCAGTAGAGCGGGACGATCAAGGCCAGGTTCGCGGTGACGAAGAGCTTGACTGCGAGGGGAGCGCGGGGAACGGCGTCACCGCGCACCTTGCAGTCCATCACGGGATCTTGCGAAGCCATGGCGCGGTGCCTTCTTCGGACGTCCGAGCGCCCGTCTGGATGGAGATCGCCGCGAAGGGGGGGGATTTCCCTTGGTCTCCACGGCTGGACGGCCGGAACGCCCGCCGGTACGCGATCGCGCTAACATCAAAGCGGCCAGAAGGCCTTACCGCTTTTTCAACCGGAGGAGCTCATGCGCACGTTCTTGTTATCTGCAATCTTCATCCTCGGACTCGCGACCGGATTCGCCGCGCCCGCAAGCGCTCAGACCACCGGCTTTCCAGGCGCCAACGACTACACGATCGCCGGCTTTGGATCCGGGAGCACGTCCTGCACCTTCTTCGTTCCTCCCGTCGGGGGAGGCTGGCCGATGACGGTGTCGGCCTCGGGGCCGGCGCTCCCGGTCCTCTTCCATTACACGATCGTCGGGATCGTCCCCGCCTGCGTGCCGGGGTTCTTCCCGCTCCCGCCGCTCCTGTGCCTTCCCTTCCTCGTGCCCCATTCCATCGACATCGTGCTCGGATCCGGGAGCATCCCGCTCGCCACGTTCGCGGCGTTCACTGGGCCGACGGGCACGGCGACGGTGTTGGCGCCACCGATACCGGTCCCGCTCGGCATCACCGTGGCGACGCAGGCCTACGTGATCGATCCGAGCTGCGGAGGTCTCGTCGCGACGCAGGCCTACACGCTAGCGATCTAGGCGAGGCGGCTTCCAAGCGCCTATTCGGCTTCGAGCTGCTGGACGACCGCGCGGTCGGCGTTCCAGGTCGAAACCGTCGAGCCCGCGACGATGAGCAGCGCCAGGGCGGCTAGCGCGATGCTCGGCTTCAAGACGCGATCGAGCACGCCGCCGAGCGCCAGTCCGATCACAACGGCGGCGACGGTTCCGAAGGCCCACCAGTACGCCCGAAAGAGGTCGGCTGCGGCGACCGCGAACGTCGCCGCAGCCGGCAGCGTGAGCTCAAGCGCCTCGAACCGTTCCAGGGCGCCCGGAAGGAGAACACGATCCAGCAGCGCGACGGTTGCGAAGACCGCGAGCACGCAGATCGCCAACGCCCAACGCTGACCGACCGGCCGCGCGGCGTTCTCTCGGGACCTCGTCATGGCGGGGTCTTCTTCGGCCGCGTGGCGGCCGTTTCCCGAGGAGTTTTCGGGCGAAGTCGCGGGCTACTCGAACCGGAACTTCCGCGCGCAGATCTGTCCGAGCAAGAGCGCTCCGAAGGACATCCCGAGCACGTGCGGCAGCGTCGTCGCGGGGCTCGCGCCGAAGCTCACCAGCTTGTGCATCGCGTCCATCATCCAGCCGGTCGGCAGGAAGAGCGCCAGCTTCTGCATGAAGTCAGGAGTGATCTCGATCGGCCACCAGCAGCCGCCGAGCGCGGCGAACACGTTGCCGGCGCCGACGCCGAGGCCGACGGCCTGGCCCTCGGACTTCGCGTAGTTGCCGAGCAGGATGGCGAGCGAGGTCAGGAAGCTCGCGTAGGCGAGCAGCACCAGGCAGAGCATCGGCAGGTTCGGGCCCCAGTCGACGCGGAAGACGAGACTGCCGATCACCATGGCGTAGGCGACCTGGATCCCCGCGAGCGAGAGCTTGCCGAACCACTTGCCCCCGACGACGGCGCCGCGACGCACCGGGGCGGAGGCGAGACGGCGCAGAAGACCTTCCTTGCGCTCCGCGAGCAACACCGTGGCGCCGCTCGTGAGGAGGATGATCATGGTGAACATGACCATCGTGCCCGGCACCGCCTGCTCGTAGCCGCTGGGGATCTCCACCCGGTTGCCGGCGCGCGAGACGTCGAGCTTGAGCGCGCGCGGCGTCGCGTGCAGGCGCTCGAGGTCGGCGGGGGTGAGCTCTTGGAACGTCGGGTTGCCGGCGACGCCGGTGCTGGTCGCCGCGACGACGTCGGCGAGCACGGTGTAGACCGCGCGGCCGAGGCGGAACTTGTCGAGGTCGGTCGAAAGCCCGGATTCGCGGCGGCGGAACAGAACTTCTTGCTGCTCTCCCGCCAGGACGCCCGCCGTGAAGCCCGACGGGATCTCGAGCCGGCGGGTGTATTCCTCAAAGCGGGTTTCGGCCTCCGGATCGTCGTCGGGACGGCGCAGCTCGAAGCCCTGCTCCTCGAGCCGCCGCAGCACCTCGTCGGCGAGGAACCCCGCGTCGTCGCCGACGCGGACCGCAACCTTGTCGGACCCGTGCCCGCCCGGGCCGAAGCCTGCCGTCACCCATCCGATGAAGCCGAAAAAGATCGGCGGCATCAGGAACGTCCAAAGCAGCGTCTCCTTCTGCTTCAGCATGAGCTTCAGGTCGTGCAGGCCGATGAAGAGAGCGTCGCGCAGCATGGTCAGCTCCGCGCGAACGCCCCCGCCATCCGGCGGGTACACAGATAGAGCAGCACGCCGCTGATCGCGACGATGCCGAGGAACGACGCCAGGAGCGACGTCGGGTCATAGCCGTCGGCGTTGATCGCCTTGAGCTGTTCGAGGGCCCAGCCGTTCGGCGTCTTGCGCCCGATCGTCACCAGCAGCGGCGGCATCGCCTCGAAAGGGAAGAAGCTCCCGCCGATCATGAGGAGCGGCATCATCACGAGGCCCGACAGGAGGCTCGCGACGCGCTGACTCGACGCCATGAGCTGCAACAGGAGCATCAGCGAAGTCAGCAGCGCTCCCGCCACCGCGGCCCACGCGCCGGCCAGCGGCAGGTTCTTGAGCGGCAGCCCGAAACCGAAGCGACCGACGACCAGCCCGAAGGCGCAGACCGCGGCGATCACGACCATCGCGGCGAGGAGCTTGCCGGTCAGGAACTCGCCCGCGCGGTGCGGCGTCGTGAGCGCGCGCCGCAACGTGCCCTGCTGCTTCTCGACCCAGATGTCCTCGGCCAGCCCCTGCGCGAGGAAGAAGAGCGTCATGAAGAGGATCGACGGGAAGAAGAGCGCTCCCATGTCGGAGTCTTCCTCCTCTTCTTCCTCGACCTCGATGGAGAGCTGGATGACCGGCGGGAAGAGCGCGTCGCCCATCCGCTCCATGATCGAGTTGATCATGGTCGAGATGCGCGCCACCTCCTCGTTGGGCAGCGTGTTCGCGCCCGGCGCGGGTTCCTGGAGCATCGCGTCGAGCGGCTCGCCGAAGACGCGGTGCAGGTAGAAGACCGCCTCGACGACGAGCGTGAGGCTCTCCTCGACCATCGCTGGGAGAATCCGCTGCGCCGGATTGGTGACGAGCTCGAGCGTGCACGGCTCCTCGCGAAGGAGCGCGTCCGCGAATCCTTCGGGAATCACGAGGAGCGCGGAGGCGTCGCCCTCCTCGATGCGTTCGCGGCCCTCCTCGAGCTCGACGGACTCCGCTTCGAAGGGGAGCTGTTGGCCCTGTTGCTGTCCCATCGCGCCAAGAAGGAGACCGGACAGGAAGCTCTCGTCGCGATCGGCGACCAGCACCTTCGCCTTGGGAGAGCTCCCGCCCGAGCCGCCGAAGGCGAGCTGGATCATCAACGCGATCGCGATCGGGATGCCGAGCCAGATCAGAAGAGACATCGGATCCCGCAGCCGGCGGCGGAGGTCGTTCTTCGCGGTGAGGAGCGTGAACCTCACTCGCGCAGCTCCTTGCCGGTGAGCTTGATGAAGAGCGTCTCGAGGCTCGGCTGCGTCAACGTGGTCTCGCGCACCTCCGCGCCGGTCGCGTCGAGGGCCGCGAAGATCGCCGGCAGGTGGCGCGACGCCTGCGGCACCGAGACGGTCAGGAGCTCGGCGTCGGACTGGACGACCTCGTGGTCGCCGCGGATCGCCTCCACGCCGGCGAGCGCCGCGCCGACCTTGTCGGGATCGAACGCGCCGGCGAGGCGCAGGAGATCCCGCTCGCCGAGCATGCCGCGCAGCTCGGCGAGCGTTCCCTCCGCGATCAAGCGGCCGTGGTCGACGATGGCGAGCCGGTCGCAGAGCGTCTCCGCCTCCTCCATGTAGTGCGTCGTGTAGAGCACGCACGTCCCCGACGCCGCCTCCTCGCGCACGAGGTCCAGCAGGCGCACGCGGCTCTGCGGGTCGACGCCGACCGTCGGCTCGTCGAGCAGCAGCACCTTCGGCTTGTGCAGAACGCCGCAGGCGAAGTTGAGGCGGCGCTTCATCCCGCCGCTGAACTGCTTCGCCGGCTCCTTGGCCCGGTCCTCGAGCCCGACGCGTTCGAGTACCTCTTCGACGCGCCGGTTCAGCTCCGCGCCGCGCAGGTGGAACGCCCCGCCCCAGAAACGCAGGTTCTCCGCGGCGGACAGATCCTCGTAGATCGCGAGCTCCTGCGGCACGACGCCGAGGCTCTCCCGCGCGGCCAGCGCGTCGCCGACGACGTCGTGGCCGAGGACCCGCACGCTCCCCGCGGTCGGGTCGAGCAGCCCCGAAAGACACCCGATCGTCGTGGACTTCCCCGCCCCGTTCGGCCCGAGCAGCCCGAAGATCGCGCCCGGCTCCGCGCGAAACGACACGTCGTCGACGGCGACGAGGTCACCGAACGTCTTGCGCAGTCCCTCGACTTCGATCATGTGGGGATTAGGGCGCAAAGGGGGCTGTGATCCTTCGGGGAATCCGGCGATTTTTCTGAGTGAGACCGCGGAGAAGAACGGAGGGCACGGAGTCCGGAATTAACACGGAGAGGAACGGAGTTATCGGAGGACGCGGAGATCGGAATTGCGGAGTCCGTCTCTGCGTGATGTCCGATCCTGGCCGCTCCAGCGTCTCTGCGTGGTCTTTCAGGGGGACCTGACAACGGTCAGGACCGCTCATCGAGCGGGGACGGACTCCGTAATTCCGATCTCCGCGTCCTCCGATAACTCCGTTCCTCTCCGTGTTAATTCCGGACTCCGTGCCCTCCGTTCTTCTCCGCGGTCCCACGCGCCTTACGGCCTCAAGTGCCTGTCAAGGAACTCCGCCGTCTTCCGGTTGACGAGCACGTTGTATGCCCCCGTCGGCCAGTGCGGCTGATCCGGCAGCATGATGAACTCGAAGTCCTTCCCGGCCTTCACCAGCGCGTCGATCATCTTGATCGTCGAGCCGTACGGCGCGTTGACGTCGGCCGAGCCGTGGATGAGCAGCAGCTCGGCCTCGATCTTGTCCGCCTTGTTCGTGCACGAGGCGTACTCGTAGGCCTCCGGGTTGTCCTCGAGCAGGCCGACGTAGGCCTCCGCCGCCGGGGCCGTGACATCCTCCAAGCCGCTGATCGGTGCGACGGACACGGCGGCCTTGTACACGTCGGGCGCCATCACCACGGCGCGCAGCGTCATGTAGCCCCCATAGGAGCCTCCGGTGATGCCGACGCGGTCGAGGTCCATGTAGGGACGCTCGGCGGCGAGCTGGCGGAGCGTCGCGACGTGGTCGGGGATCTCGTGGCGTCCGAAGTTGCCGTAGACGACGTCCTGGAACTCCTTGCCGCGTTCCGTCGTCCCGCGACCGTCGACGATCAGGACGACGTAACCCCGCGAGGCGTGGCCGCGGCCGACCAGGTGCTGGAAAGCGCCGAAGGTGTGCGGCACCCACGACGTCTGCGGCCCGTTGTAGATGTAGTCGATGACGGGGTACTTCTTCGCCGGGTCGAAGTCGTCGGGTTTGTACAGGATCCCGTGCAGGTCGGTCTCGCCGTCGTCCGCCTTGACCACGAACGGTTCGGGCGCGTTCCAGCCGTCGTCGACGTTCTGCTTCGAGAGCACGCGGACGAGCTCGCCGTCGGCGCGGCGGAGCTCGCTCTGCGGCGGGCGGACCGCGGTCGAGTGGGTCGTGACGAAGAACTCGAACGATGGCGAGAGGTCGACCGACTCGGTCATCGGCATCAGCTCGGTCATGTACAGCGGATGGTCGTGGACGCCGGTCGGCGCGCTGATCAACTCACCGCCGCCGCCGGCGAGGCTCGCGCGGTACACCTGGGTGTCGTAGGGCGCCGTCCGGTCGCCGTGGGCGCTGTAGTAGATGTACCCGCGTTCCTCGTCCACGTCGATCACGCGGACGATCGGCGCCTCGCCCGTGGTGAGCTGGCGGATCAGCGCGCCGTCGCTCGAGTAGAGGTAGAGGTGATTCCACCCGTCGCGCTCGGAGAGCCACAGGAACTTCGCGCCGTCCTCGAGGAAGCGGAAGCTCGGCGCGGTGTTGATCGACCAGGCGGGGTCGATGAAGGTCTCGGTCGTCTCGGTCACGACGACGCGCGTGGCTCCGGTCGCCGGATTCGCCGCGAGGACGTCCGCGCGCTTGAAGTCGCGCGCGCCGCGGACGCAGAAGAGCTCGCGGCCGTCCGGACGCCACGCCAGCGGCAGGAGGTAGGTGTCGGTCGGATCGCCCGCCTGCACGCGAACGCCGCCCCCGTCGACGCGCAGCAGATGGAGTTCCGGCAGCGGAAGCGGCTGGCCCGGCTTCGTGAACGGGATCAGCTCGACCGACTCGGCGCCGTCTAGCCACGTCATCACCGGGAGCTTGACTACTTCCCGCTCGTCGAGCCGCATGACGGCGAGCGTGGACCCGTCCGGCGACCACTTCGCCTCGGCGAGGTCGTACCCGTAATCCTCGAAGCCGTCCTCGGTGAGCACGCGGCGCTCCTCGTCGTCGGGCGAACGCAGGACGACGTTCTCGTCCTCGATCCCGGCGAACCAGCGCCCGTCCGGCGACTCGGCCTCCATCACCGCCGGCTCGCCGGACAGGACTCCGTCGCGCACCTTGCGCGGCTTGGGTCTCTTCGGCGGGAGGTCCTTCTTCTCGACCCGCGCGAGCGAAGCCGTCTCGAACGTCCAGTCGTAGGTTCGCGCGCCGATGCGGAAGCGCGCCACGCGCTCGGTGTCGTCCACGAACTCGAAGCTCGTGAAAGGAAGCCCCTTGCGCGGCGCCTTCCTTCCCGCGACCTCGCGGTAGGCGTCGCGCAAGGCCGGGACGTGGAACAGGGGGCGGATCGTGTTCGTCCGCGGATCGACGACGTGCGCGATCCGATCGTCGAGGTCGCCGGTCATGAACCAGAAGCTCGCGCCGTCCGCCATCCAGTTCGGCCGGACCGGCCTTCCCTCGAGCGCTTCAGCCGGTTTGTCCCGGCGCTCGACCGCAACGGGCTCGTCGATCAGGACGCCGGCCGGTTCGTTCAGGAGCGCCGGATCGGCGTGGCAAGCGGCGGCGAGGAAGAGGCAGATCGCGACGGCGCGGACGGGGGCGGGCATCGGCTCTCCTGGGTGGGGGAAGCGGAGCCTCGGATACGAACGGGCGCGCGCAGTCTCGCGGCTAGTCGCCGACCTTCACGCCGTTCTCGTAGGTCCCGGTGCTCTCGAGGTTGATCGTCCCGTCGGGATACCAGACGGTCCAGGGTCCGGAGAGCTCGCCCTCCTTGAACTCGCCTTGGCCGCCCTTGACGCCGTTCTCGTGGTAGGTCGTCCAGGGCCCGTGCGCTTTGCCGTTCGCGTAGCTCGCCTCCGCCTGGAGCTTCCCGTCCTCGAACCAGTAGGTCCACGCGCCGACGCGTTTGCCGGCGTCGAACCGACCGACAGCCATCTTCGCGCCGTTCTCGTGGAACCAGCGCCACTCGCCGACCTCGGCGTCGTTTTCGTAGGCGCCGAGCTCGTGCAGCGCGCCGTTCGGGTGGTAGGCCTCCCACGGACCTTCGCGCAGCCAGCGGCCGTCGGGCGCTTCGATCTGGTGCCCCAGGTACTCGAGCTGGCCGTCGTCGTAGTAGGCGCGCAGCAGACTTCCGTCGTCGAAGGGGAGCTTCGCCGCGGGCGGCTCGGGTGCAGGCTCCTCTCGTTCCATGATCTCGCGGGGCACTTCCGCGACGGGGATGCCCTCGACCGATGCGCGACCCTCTCGTGGGTCGGCCGGGAGGGAGATGATGACGGGCTTCTCCTCGCCCTCAACGGGGACCGGAGCCGGCGCGGCCTGCGTCGCGCCGCGTTCCGCGCCGACAGCCGCGTAGGCGACGACGAGGGCCAGCGCAAACCCGAGCGCGATCAGCAGGAGGCCGGCGACCTTCATCCCGATTCATCGTATCCGGACGCCGAACGCCGGCTACAGGGCGGAAGCCGTTGGAAGCCGTTAGAATCCTGCCCATGACGCTGCACGCCGACCTGAAGAGCCCGCGCAACAAGCTCCAGGCGGTGATCGAGAACGTCGAGCGCGTCATCTACGGCAAGCCGGAGGCGATCCGCAACTGCGTCGTGGGGCTGCTCGCCCAGGGGCACCTTCTGCTCGAGGACGTGCCGGGCACCGGGAAGACGACGCTCGCCCGCGCGCTGGCGAAGTCGATCGACGTCGGCTTCACGCGCATCCAGTTCACGTCCGACCTCCTGCCGGCGGACCTGCTCGGCGTTTCGGTCTACTCCTCGCAGGAGTCGCGGTTCGTGTTCCGGCCGGGGCCGATCTTCGGGAACATCGTCCTCGCGGACGAGCTCAACCGCACGACGCCGCGCACGCAGTCGGCGCTGCTCGAGTGCATGGACGAGCGGCGCGTTTCCGTCGAGGGCGAGACGCGCGACCTGCCCGATCCGTTCTTCGTCATCGCGACGCAGAACCCGATGGAGTTCGAGGGGACCTATCCGCTGCCCGAGTCGCAGCTCGACCGCTTCCTCCTTTGCGTGCGCCTCGGGTACCCGGAGCGCGACGTCGAGCGCCAGGTCCTGCTCAGCCGCCTCGAGCTCGATCCGATCGAAGCGATCGGCGCCGTGATGAGCCGCGACGAGCTGATCGCCGAAACCGAAGCCGTCCGCCGTGTGCGCGTCGAGCCGTCGTTGCTCGAGTACGTCCTCGACCTCACCGAGGCGACGCGCGACGGCGGTCGCTTCCTGCTCGGCGCGAGCCCGCGCGCGGCGCTCGGCTGGGTGCGCGGCGCCCAGGCCCTGGCGCGCATCGAGGGCCGCGACTACTGCGTTCCCGACGACCTGAAGCGGCTGGCGATTCCCGTGCTCGCCCACCGGGTCGTGCCGTCCTCCGGCGCGCACGGCTTCGGCGACAACGGCGGCGCGCGCAGCGGCGAGGACGCGATCGCGCAGCTCGTCGACACCGTCCCGACGCCGGAGTAGCGCGGATGAAACCCCTGCGCGCCCAGCGGAGCTCGACGAAGCTGACGCCGGCCGGGCGCATTCTGCTGCCGGTCGCGGCGGCGAGCCTGATCGCGAGTTGGGCGGCCGGGGGGCTGCTCGGGTTGTTCGCGGCGACCGCGTGCGCGCTCCTTCTCGTCGCGCCGATCCTGACCGCTCTCCACCTCCGTGGGCTGCGCGTCGCGCCGCCGGGACCGCTGCAGGTGCAGGTGGGGGATCCGTTCACGCTCGAGCCGGTCGTTACGAACGCCTCGACGCGACTCCACGCCAGGCACGTGACGCTCGCCTGCGGTGCGGGCGACACGCTCGACGCGCGGCCGGCCGGACACCTGCTCGCGTTGAGCTCCGGGGGCTCGCGGCGCGTGCCGGTCGTGCACCGGCTGCACTCCCGCGGGCGCCACCGGCGGCTCGACCTCGTGCTGTCCTCGTCGTTTCCGTTCGGGCTCGTTCGGCGACGGTTGCACTTCGTGCTGCCGGTGGAGCTCCTCGCGCTGCCGCGGCTCGGGAGCCTGAACGACCTCGGCCGGCTGCCGAGCGGCCAGCGCAGGCTCGTGCAGGATCACCGCCAGCTCGACCGCGGCGAGGAGGAGTTCTACGGCGTGCGCGACTGGCGCGAGGGCGAGAGCCTGCGCCGCGTTCACTGGCGCATCTCCGCGCGGCGCGACCGCAGGATCGTGCGCGAGTTTCGCCACCGCGCCGAGCCGCCGGTTCACGTGGTGCTCGCGACGCGCGTGGAGGACAAGCTGCCCGTCGGAACGCCGCGCCGGCTCTTCGAGCGCAGCGTGAGCCTCGCGGCGACGGTCGCCGAGCACTTCCTGCGCCGCGGGTGCAGCGTGCGGCTGACCCTCGCCGGCGAGGAGACGCGGCGGATCGAGCCCGCGCGCGGTCGCGCCGGGCTGCTGCGCATCCTGACGGCGTTGGCCGAGGTCCGCGCGACCGACGGCGAGCCGGAGCCGGCGCTCGAGCCCGTGGTGAGCCGCGCGCGCGCGGCGGGCGAGCTGCCCATCGCGGTGCTCGCGGGAGCCGCCGCGCGACCGCCGGGCGACCGGGTCATCCTCGACGTCGAGGACCGGGGGCTCGATCGCGTCTTCCTGCCCGGCCGGCCGTGGGGCATGCGTGCGCCGTTCGCGCTCGGAGGTCTTCGGTGACCGAAGGCGTCGCGGCGGCGGACGCGCCGACGCTGCCCGTCCTGCAGAGCATCATCGGCGAGGCGCAGCAGGCGACCGCGCCCGGCCAGTCGTTCGTCGAC
>JANQEJ010000163.1 GCA_028278425.1 Planctomycetota bacterium
CCGGGCCCTCGTGCCCGGAGCCAAGGTCGTGTCGAAGCCGCGGCCGAAGGACGGGGAGCGTCCGGAACGCGGCGCGCTCAGCATCGCGAAGGCGAGGAGGGTTCTCGGCTACGATCCGAGCTGGTCCCTGGAGGAAGGCGTCGCGGCCTACGTCGACTTCGTGCGGCGGAGCGGCGTGATCGCCTCGAACGGCAAGGTGCGGAACAGCCAGGCGGCTGGATGACGAAGAGCACCCGGGGGCCGATCCCCCTCTGCCGCCCTTCGGTCGGCCCCGAGGAATGGGCGCAGGTTCAGGAGGTCCTGGCCTCGCCCTGGCTCGCTCACGGTCCGAAGGTCGGCGAGTTCGAAGAGGCGTTCGCGGCGATGGTCGGCGTCGAGCACGCGCTCGCCCTCAACTCCTGCACCTCCGCCCTCCATCTCGCGCTGAAGGCGAGCGACGTCACCGGCGAGGTCATCCTGCCGAGCTTCACCTACGTCGCCTCCGCCAACGCAGTCGTCGCCGCCGGGGCGCGCCCGGTCTTCTGCGAGGTGGATCCCCAAACCGGGAACCTCGACCCGGCGGAAGCGCGCCGGCTCGTCACCGAGCGGACGCAGGCGATCATGCCGGTTCACTACGCCGGCTTGCCGTGCGACATGGACGCCGTCCTCGCGCTCGCGGAGGAGCACGACCTCGTCGTGGTCGAGGACTCCGCCGAGTGCATCGGCGGCCGCTGGAACGGACGAACCGCCGGGAGCTTCGGGATCGGGTGCTTCTCCTTCTACCCGACGAAGAACATCACGACCGGCGAGGGCGGGATGCTCACGACGGACGACGACGAGCTGGCGGAGCGCGTCAAGGCCCTGCGTGCCCACGGCATCGCCTCGAGCGCGCTGTCGCGCGAGAACACCGCGGAGCCGTGGCGTCGCGTCGCACGGGAGCCGGGCTACAACTTCCGCATGCCCGCGATCCTCGCGGCGGTGGGCGTCGCCCAGCTCGCGAAGCTGGAGGCGCTGAACGACCGGCGCCGCGCCCACGCCGCGTTCCTGAACGAGTCGCTCGCGGGGCTGGACGGCCTGAGCGTCCCGGTCGAGCCGCCGGGCTCCCGGCACGTGTACCAGATGTACGTCGTCCGCCTGGACGCGGCGGTGAACCGAACCGGCTTCGTGAACCGGCTCCGCTCCGAAGGCATCGGCGCGAGCGTCCACTTCGATCCGCCGGTACACCTTCAGCCGCCCTACGTGGAGTCGGGCCGGCGGTCGGGAAGCCTGGAGCGCACGGAGCGGCTCGCCGGGTCCATCGTGACGCTGCCGATGTTCCCCGACCTCGAGCAGGCGGACCTCGACTTCATGGTGGAGCGGGTCCGGGTCGCGCTCGAGGAAGCCCGCGCCTAGCGCCGGCTTGCGCGCCGGCGCAAAACGTCGTCGAAGACCTCGGTCATCGCGCGCGCCGTTCGGACCCAGGAGCACGGCTCGACGTGCCTGCGCATCAGATCGGAATCCCAATCGCGCGCGAGCATCTCCGTCACCCGCGCCGCGATCGACTCCGGCGAGACGTCGTCGACCAAGGTGCCGACCTCGGGTCGGTTGATGAGCTCCGGCGTGCCCCAGATCCGCGTGGCGAGCATCGGCGTGCCGCAGGCGAGCGACTCGAAGAGCACGTTGGGCAGCCCCTCCCGCGAGGAGAGCAGCACCGTGAGGTCGGCGGCCGAGTAAGCCCGGTGGAGCTCCTCGTGCGCGAGACGCCCGACGAACTCGACCCGATCCGCGACGCCGGCCTCGCGCGCCTGCCGTCGCAGCTCCTCGTCGAGCGGCCCGGTGCCGACGATCTTCACGCAGACGTCGGCGGCGAGCCGCGGGGCCGCCGCGATCAGGTGGTGGTGCCCCTTGCGCTCGATCAGGTGCCCCACCGACAGGACGATCCGGCGATCGTCCGGCCAGCCGAGCGCCGCGCGCGCCTCCGCGGGCGGCACGCGCCGGAACTTGGCGAGGTCGACGCCGTTCTTGATCACGTAGGGGTCGTGCAACCCCTCGCACAGGGGAAGCGCCGCCTCGCGCAGCGCGTCGGAGACGCAGATGAAGGCGTCCGCCCTTCCCAGCATCCACCGCAGCCACCGCCGCGGGATCGCGTAGTTCGGGATGAGGCTCAGGTCGGTTCCCCGCGCCGTCACCACGAGCGGCAGCTCCACCCGCGCCGCGATCCGCGCCGCCGCCACGCCGTCGGGATAGAGGTAGTGCGCGTCGATCAGGTCGAAGCGCTCCCCCTCGCGAAGGAGCTTCTTCACGGCCCCCATCCCCGCGCGCGCGAGCGTCAGCGGAGCGCTGCTCATCCCCACCTTGGGCAAGAGCAGGTAGCGCGGGTGGAGGACGCGCGTCCCTTCGAGCTCCTCCTCCGCCGGCGTGTCGCGGAACCCCGCGTAGGCGCCGCGGGCGAGCGCGTCCGGCACCCACGGAACCGGCGCGACGACGACCGCCTTCCCGCCGGTCTCCCGCTGCCACCACTTGATGCGCTCCCAGACGAAGACCCCGTGCTGCGGCGCCGACGGGCGCGGGAACAGCGTGGTGAAGACGAGCAGCCGCAACCCCGTGGAAGTCCCCGCCGGCGAACTCACGCGGGGGATCCTAACCGGAAGGGCGCGGGCATCGGAGCTCCTTCGGCGGACGAGCGGTTTCTCCTTGAAACCTGTCCACCGCCGGCCGCGCCGGGTCAATGCGGGACGGTTTCATCCCCGGTCCCGAGGGTCGTTCGCGCCCGCGGCGGACGGTCCGCTTCGCTAGCCACGCGCTAGCCAGCGTGAGCCATTATGACGAACTCGACTTGTTACCTCCTGCGCGGCCTCGTCGCAACCGGCCTGCTTTGCCCGGCGGCTTCCGCGCAGCTCTTTCAGGAGACGTACCACCGCGACCGTTTCCACGATCACTACGCCGTCCAGGACTCCGCCGACGGCTTCGGCCACGTCGTCGCCGGAACGGTTTTCAACGTCAACGAGGGCGATCACTCCGACATGCACCTCATGCGGTTGGACGAGGACGGCCAGATGCTCTGGGACCAGGTGTACGACACCGGGCTCTACGAGCGCTGCCTGAGCTTCGACCAGACCTTCGACGGCTACGTCTTGGCGGGGTTCGTCGACCAGGGCGTGAACACGGCGTGCCTGATCCGCACCGACTCGGACGGCAATCTCGTGTCGGCCGTGCTGTACGAGGACCAGGTGTTCGGCGTGCACTCGCAGCTCCTTCACGTCGAGCACACGCCCGTCGACGACGGCTTCATCGCCGCCGGCTTCGTGAACACGGGCTACGACCCGACCGACGAGAAGCTGGCGCTCGTCGTGAAGACCGACCCGGGCGGCAACCCCATCTGGGACCGCTACTTCGACTCGTCGAGCATGGGCGTCGACTACAACATGGCCGGCAAGGTCGAGGTCATCCCCGGCCACGGCTATTTCGTGACCGGCTCGACCAACGCGCCGGTCGAGGACGGGGGCGGCAACCAGATCGGCACCTGGCAGGGCGCGCTGGCGCTGCTGCTCGACGACTCGGGCGCGACGGTGTGGGAGAGCTCCTTCGGCAGCCAGTCCTTCGCGTTCGCGAACGACTTCGAGGTCGGGATCGACTCCTACTACGACGCCGCCACCGACGAGATCTACCTCCTGACCAACAACAGCGAGCTGCACCTCTGCGCCGTGACCGTCCTCGACGCGGGCAGCGGCGCGGTCAACCGCACCTTCGACTTCGGTCCGTTCGGCGTCAACTACATCGGGCAGAGCATCCTCCCGTCCGCCGACCCGACCAAGCTGGTCGTGTCCGGGATGATCCGCAGCGCGAGCTTCCTCGCCCTCGATCCGTTCGGCGTCCCGACGAGCTATTCCGGCAACTCGCCGCCCTTCCTGGTCGAGATCGACAAGGGCTCGGGGGCGATCGGGTGGAGCTTCTTCTACCCGATCCCGTCGGCCGGCTACCGCGGGTACGGCGGGTTCTTCGGGCCCTTCTCGCAGGGACAGCAGGGTTGGATCTTCAGCCCCGACGCGGCGGCGCTCACGGACGACGGGAACATCGTCCTCGCGGCCTACCGCAGCAACCTGACGCCGCAGATCGACCTCGAGATCGCGAAGGTGTCGGGCAAGGGGGAGTCGATCTGCGCCGACGTGCCGCTTCTCCTGACCACGCAGCCGCGACAGCGTTTCCCGCTCGATCCGGTCGTTCCCATCGCCCCGGGCCTCCCGCCGTGCTCGGTGCCGTTCGAGACGCTCTTCAACGCCACCGAGTGGTTCCGGTGCGGAATGTTCTAGAGCTAGATCAGGGCGCAACGCACCCAGGCGCTCTCCCGCATGCGGGCTCGAAGCCGTTGCCAGCGCTTGATCGTGGCCTCCTCGGAAACCCCGATCCGCGTGGCCGCCTCGGCGCAGGTCAACTGCTCGAGCCCGCAGTAAACCAGCGTCTTCCGGTCCTCCGGTGAGAGCGCGTCGGCCATGCGAACGAAGCGCTGGACGGTCTCGCTGCGCGCGAGGCGCTGGCTGATGCGCGTCGCGTGGTCGGCGCAGCCCTCGAGGATCCGCAGCCGCGTCGAGGGCCCGCGGCCGGGTTCGACGAAGCGGCGGCGCCGGCCCGCGCGGAAGCCCTCGAGCAGGACCCGCTTCGCGATGCCGAACACCCAGCTCCGGAAGCTGCGCCGGTGGTCGTAGGAGTCGTACCGCGCGACCGCCCGCAGCCAGACCTCCTGGATCACGTCCTCCGCGTCGACGTGGCAGCGCATCGAAGGCGAGATGCGCAGGTGCGCCCAGGCGAGAAGCGTCGGCGCGAGCTCCTCGTACCGCTCCTGAAGCTCTTCGCGATCCGACTGCATGCGTGCGGCCAGTGTATCTTGGATCCGCGAGCCCGCAGGCTCCCCGGCGGAGAGCCCCAACGTTGACGTGAGCACCACCCTTCCGGACAGCGACGCTTCGGCGGTCTTCGACTTCGTCGCGGAGTTCCTGGAGGACCTTGAGCGCGGCTCGCTGCGGCCGCTGGCCGACTACCTCGCGCGTTTCCCCGGCCACGAGGAGGAGGTCGCGCGCGAGTATTTGGAGCTCGTCGACCGCAACGCCTCCGGCGAGCTGGGCGTCGTCGCCGAGCCGGGCAACGGCGGAGACGACCGCCCGCGGCGGCTCGGTCCCTACCGCCTGGTGCGCGAGCTCGGCCGCGGCGGCCAGGGCGTCGTCCTGCTCGCCGAGGACCTGCGGCAGGGCCGCCGCGTCGCGTTGAAGGTCTTGTCCTCTCCCTTCGGCCGCATCAGCGAGGCGCGCCGGCGGCGCCTCCGGCGCGAGGCCGAAGTGGTCGCGCGCCTCGAGCACCCCGGCATCTGCGGCGTTTACGAGGCGGAGCTCGACGGAGGCACGCCCTACCTCGCGATGCGCTACGTCGAGGGCAAGACGCTCGCGGCGTGCATCTCCACCGCGCGACGCCGCGAGCCCGCGAGCGCCCCGATCGCCTGCGCGCCCTCGAAGGGAGCGGGCCTGCGCGAAATCCTGCTGCTCTTCGAGCGCGCCGCGCGGGCGCTGCACACGGCGCACGAGGCGGGGATCGTCCACCGCGACGTCAAGCCCGGCAACATCATGGTCACGCCCGACGGCGCGCCCGTCCTGCTCGACTTCGGCCTGGCGTGGGACGAGGAGGCGGAGCGCGCGGCGCTCACCCGAACCGGCGAGACCTTCGGGACGCCGGCGTACATGCCGCCGGAAGTCTTCGCCGGCGGCGGCGCGCGGCTCGACCGGCGGGCCGACGTCTACTCGCTCGGCGCCGCGCTCTACGAGGCGCTGACGCTTCACCCGCCGTTCGAGGGCAAGCGCGAGGAGCTGGCGCGCGACGTCCGCTCGAAGCCGCTGCCCGATCCCGGCCGCTTCAACCCCGCGATTCCGACCGACCTCAAGGTCGTGCTCGAGACGGCCATGGAGAAGGACCCCGCGCGGCGCTACGCCAGCGCGCTCCGCTTCGCCGACGACCTGCGCCGCGTGCGCCTCTTCGAGCCGATCCACGCGCGCCGGGCGGACCCGATGCTCCGCTTCCGCCGCTGGATGCGGCGTCACCCCGCGATCGCGGCGGCGAGCGCGGCGATCTTCGTCGGCCTCTTCATCGCGCTCGCGGTGTCGCAGGTCTCGCTCTCTCAGGTCCGCCGCGAGCGGAACGAGAAGGAGAGCGCGCTCCAGCGCTCGATCAGCGCCTTCCTGCGCGACCAGGCGACGATGTCCGCGCGCATGACCCCCAACGAGGCGCTGATGCTGGCGTCGGAGGCGTACCGCCGCGAGCCGAGCCACGCGAGCCACCAGGTTCTCCTCGCCTGCCTGGAGGCGCTGCACACGAAGCAGGAGCTCGTGGGACACAACGGCCGGGTCGTGGGCGTCGACGTCTCCCCCACCGGCGACCGCATCGCGACAGCGTCGAAGGACGGCACCGCGCGCGTCTGGCTCCTCGGCTCGGACGCGCCGCTCTTCCGCCTGGAAGGACATGAGGGCCCCGTGCGCAGCGCGCGCTTCAGCCCCGACGGCGGGCGCGTCGTGACCGCCTCGGACGACCGGACGGCGCGCGTGTGGAATCTGAAGAGCGGGCGGAACCGGGTCCTTCAAGGCCACGTGCACGCCGTGCACTGGGCGGAGTTCAGCCCGGACGGCCGCGAGGTCGTGACGGCCTCCGACGACGGCACCGTCCGCGTCTGGAACGCGGGTACCGGAGAGTCGCGGCTCGTGCTCGAGCGTTGCGACCACGGGCCGGTGCCGCCCGAGCCCGAGACGCTCGCGAAGCTCCTGCGGGTCGAGAGCCCGCAGGCCGGTCGCGTCGAGGACTACCGCGACAACCGGCGCCGGACGGAGGCGCGCTTCAGTCGCGACGGAAGCCGCATCTTCTCCATCGCGGGCGGCACCGCGGTGCCCCACCACGCGTGCGCGTCCGCGCACGCGGTGCAGGTGTGGGACGCGCGCACCGGCGCGAAGCTCGCCGAGCTGGCCGGCCACGCGGAGAGCATCACGCGACTGATCGTGAACGAGGACGAGACGAAGCTCGTGACCGCCTCGTTCGACGGACGCGTGCTCCTCTGGGACCTCGCGGGCGATCTCGGCGCGCCGGAACCGAAGGTCCTCTTCGAGGTCGCCGACGAGGTGCACGGGCTCGCCTTCGTCGCGGGCGACGCGCGGCTCGCGGTCGCGTACGACCCGCAGGGCGGGACGCTCGGCTCCGTCACCGGAGCGTGCGTCCTGGACCTCTCGACCGGCGCGTCGATGGAGCTCGGCAACCACGGCTACCGCGCGGTCGTCGACGTCGCCTACGCGCCGCGCACGCAGCGGCTCGCGACGATCGCCTACGACGGCGCGATGCGCCTCTGGGACGCGCGGACCGGCGAGCTGCTCGGCGACTTCAGCGGCAGCTACGGCAGCTTCCAGGGCGTGCGCTGGAGCCCGGACGAGACCTGGCTCGTCACCTGGGAGCGCGACGCGGCGCAGATCTGGTACGGCGAGCCGCGCCCCTTCCTGCGGCGGCTCGAGGGCCACGCGGACCTCGTCATGAGCGCGCGCTTCGACCCGGCCGGCGCGCGCATCGTGTCGGCGTCGCTGGACGGCACCGCGCGCGTCTGGGACCGCGCGAGCGCCGCGGAGGTTCTCGCCGTCTCGACGCCGTCCGGCGCGCCGCTCGAGCGCGCGGTCTTCAGCCCCGACGGCCGAAAGCTCCTCACCGCGCGAACCGACGGGCGCGCCGACGTGTGGGATGCCGCGTCGGGCGCGCACCTGCGGTGCCTGCGCGGCCACTCCGGCGAGCTCGTCGCCGCCGCGTTCCACCCGACCGATCCCGGCATCGCGCTCACGGCGTCGAAGGACGGCGCGACCGCGGTCTGGGACGTCAAGACGGGGTGCGCGCGCTGGTTCCAGGCGTCCGAAGCGGAGACGACCCGCGCGCGGTTCGTCGGCGGCGGCGAGCGCGTCGTGACCGGCGCGAAGGACCGAAGCGTCCGGCTCTGGGACGCCGCGATCCCGCGTCCGCTCCCGGCGGACGAGGAGGAGCCCGTACCGCTCTGGCAGACGGTCGTGTTCGAGAAGTCCGAGGCGAACCTGAACGCCGTCTGGGACGTCGCCGTCTCCCGCGACGGGTCCCACCTGGCGATCGCCGGGCAGAACGCGGGGCTTTGGATCCTGAACGTGCACACCGGCCGGGTCGTGAGCGCGATGGACAACGGCATCAACTACGGGCGCCTCCTGTTCGACGCCGCGGACCAGCGGCTCTTCGCCGCGAGCAAGTGGGGCGGCGGCGCGATGGCCTGCGCGCTCGAGCGACCGAACGGCGGCGCGCTGGGCTTCGTAGGCGCGCCGCTTCAGCGCGCCGCGCACACCTTCGCCGCCCCGCACACGAGCAGCATCACCTGCGCCGCCTTGATCGGCGAGGGCTTGACCGCCACCGGCTCGCTCGACGGCACGGCGAAGGTCTGGGCCTTCGGGCACGGCGCGATCCGGACGCAGGCGACCTTCCCCCACGACGACGCGGTGCTCGACATCGCAGCGAGCCCGGACGGCAGCGAGGTCGTGACCGCGTGCGCGGACGGGTCGCTTCGCCTCTGGCCGCTCGATCTCCTGTCGGTCGCAGAGCGGTATCAGCCGCACCACGACCCCGTCATCGTCGAGCGGGTCCTCGCGTCGCAGGGGCTTAAGTGAGGGTGACCCTCACGATCCGCCACACGTCGCCACCTTAGTCACAAGTACGAACGGGAGAAAGCCGCGCGGGTTCGTCGTTCTGAATGCCTGACCACGCCACGGCGAACCCCTCGAGAGAGAAGGCACGAACCATGCTCCTCGCCTCTTCGCTGCGACCAACGAACCGCCTCACGTGGAGACTTCGCCGGCTGATCGTCGGTTGGACTTGGCCGCACGCTCGACGCAAGCGTCCGCGGCCTGGAAAGACCGAAAGCCTGATCTCGTTCTTGCCCCGAGCCTGATCAGCTCGGGTACCTGAGCTGGGCAATCAGGCCCGCGATTTCGCCTACTGTCCAAGTTCTCAGACTTCGATCTGCGTCTTGACCCGTGCGTTTGGCAGGCGCTCTCTGGCGACCGGCCTCGCTGGCCGCTAAAATCGTTTGCTACAGTTCGCAAACGTGGTGATCCCGAGTCAACAGGATCGTTCCATGACTGGATTTGTTGTCGATGCACTTGCTGGATTCGTCGCAAACGTCGTTTGGTCAGTCATCAATGCTGCGCTGCCTGTTCGAAGCCAAACGGCGCGAGGCCTCGAGCACGTGCGTGCTCAAGTTCACGCAAGCAATATCTTCGATGCCGCCAACGCCAAGGCACAAGCCTTGATCATCAGGGCTACCGATGATCCACGACTTGCGCTACGACTGCGCGCATTCTTAGACGACATCGAGGTCTCCAATTTTCTGTTCGCTCAGTTTGTTGCACCTAACTACGACATCTCGATTGATGCCAAGGAGGCACTGATTGCGATTGGGCATAGATATGACCTGCACAAGGACGATGTCGACCTCGAGTCAATACTCGACGATCTTACGACATTCGTGGGTGAGCAACTACATGAGGCGGTCTCGTCAACCGGCTCGCTTGTCGCCCACGAGCTCCTTTCGCAGAAGCGACATGTTGCTCTCCAAGATGCGATTCGA
This sequence comes from Planctomycetota bacterium, assembly GCA_028278425.1. Lineage (GTDB taxonomy): Bacteria > Planctomycetota > UBA1135 > UBA1135 > JANQEJ01. Next base: position 9,608 of record JANQEJ010000163.1, read on the forward strand.
TCGCTCAAGACCGCTACATCAGAACCCGCCCGTGTGTCTACAGAAGAGATCCGGCGTTTCGAGTCCAGGTACAAACTGGCTGTCCGACCGATATTTGGGAAGTTTGACCTACAACATCTCGAGAACAATACACGGCCAGAGTTGGATATGCTGTTTGTCCAACCCTCGCTATCTGTTATGAGGACTGATGAAGTCTCTGACAAGTCGAGGAAGCGCGGACGCTTTGAGTCCGTATCGCTCGAGGATATCTACCATTCCAATCAGCAGCACCTCGTCATTCTCGGAGATGCCGGAGGTGGCAAGACAACACTCGCTCAGAAGCTCTGTCTCGATAGTCTTGACCAAAGCATCTTTCAGCGCAGGGGTTACCTTCCCGTTTTCGTCACACTCCGGTCGCTCAAGCACGCGTGTGAACTCGGGCAACCGGACATTCTGGACCAGATTGTCAAGCACCACCAATGGCAATGCCAGGGTACGCAGGACCTGTTTCGACATCTCTTGCTCCGCGGGAGAATGCTCGTTGTATTTGACGGGCTTGACGAGCTTGCTCCGGCTCACCGGAGACAGTGCCGTGAAGCGATAGAGTCGTTCTCGCGATTGTTTCCTGCATCTCCCATTGTCGTTACAGCCAGGGTTCGCGGCTACTCCCAGCAGCCCCTCGACCCCGAGAGGTTCCAAGCACTCCGTCTGGACGGGCTATCCGAGCCTGCGGTGGAAGACTATGCTCATCGGTGGTTTGAACTAATCCAACACCAGGACAGTCGGGCAAGGGCTGCGGAGTTCATCGATCGAAGCAAGCACGTTGCAGCTCTCCGAAGTAATCCGCTCTTGCTCTCGCTGATGTGCAACTTGCACGCGGGCCAAAAGCAGATTCCGAGCAACAGACCCGCCGTCTACAAAGAATGCACGAAGCTATTGCTGAGTCGCTGGGACTATGTCCGTGGTTTGCAGCACGACGTCTTCCTGCAGTATGGCGGACATATCGAGGTCGTGCTGTGTCATCTTGCCAAGAGCATCTATGAATCCGACGCCGAGCAGGACGGCATCTCAGAAGCACTAGCGATTGAAGTGATGTCGTCCTATCTTCGCGCTCACTATCCGGACGCAGTCGCTACCAACATAGCCGAAGACTTCCTCACCTACTGCGGTGATCGCGCCTGGATACTGACGAAGTCCGCCTTGGATGAGAGTGGAGTCTCGCGAGTGTCCTTTACGCACTCTACCTTTCTTGAGTACTTCGCCGCCCATCAATACGTTCGAGAGGCTCAAGGGCCAGACGACCTTGCCAAGTCGTTCTCCTCCAAGATCGAGGAAGGGCACGGCGAGATCGTCGCCCAACTTGCCTTTCAAATAGGTGCGCAACGCACCGACTTGGCGGCTAGCACGATCATCGAGCGGCTGTTTATTGAGCGGGATAAGACTCGGCTGCGGAAGCAGGCGAGAAAGCGGTGGAACCTGTTCTCTTTCGCTGTTCAGTCCCTACAGTACCTGATGCCAGGAGCTGAACTTGTTCGGCGGCTGGTGAACCACGCAACAAGCTTATTTCACCGTGTTCCCTTTGGTGAGCTGCGTCTGTCACCTAGCATTTCTGGCGATCCGCTTATCATCCACAACCAGTTGGGGGCCTCGGAGATTCGAGAAACCTGTCTTCTCTTGAATTCGCTCTTGGACGCGCGTCCCGAGAACGCGCAGGCGATCGCGACCGGATTCCAAGACGCTCTCCAGGACTTGTTCGACACAGAGCATGAGGTTCTTCGGGTCGCGGCCATTGAGATAGGGCTCTATCTCCCGAAACTAGCGGAGCGTTACGGAATAACGGAGGTCTCGGTCGCTGCAACCCGCGACATCATTCTCGAACTACTAGAGCACGAGTTCTTCGACAAGCACCGGAAGCATGTGGAGGATGCGGCACGCCAATCGCTGCTTGCAGCCAAACAGCTTGTCTTGCGTAAGCAACTAAGTGCAGAGCACTTTGTTGAGTACTTTGGTGCCCGTTGTTTCTTTCAGCCATGCCGAGGCCAGCTGCATTGGGGAATACACGAACCCTCGCTGATGGCGGAGATCATTCTGACGACCGACTTCGACTCGATCACGCCCGGAAAGCCCTCGCTGCTGGGAGCAGTATCCGCTCTAATTGCTAGTTCAGTTGTCGATGACGACTTCGTAGTTGAGCCTGATCCTGTCCTTGGAGCACAGTCGTCTCAGGAGAGATTTGGCCGTGAGGCTTGGAAGCTTCAACCAGAGAACGTCGGGCGAGTGGCCTGGTTTGGATTGGCCGTAGTGGGTCTTGTATGCTCGGAGGTCTCGACCTACGGGAACTCGCCGCAGTTCTTGCTGAATTATCTGAAGCGCAAATCTCTGGACAAGGCCGAGCGATCGTTGGCTGAACTCTTGTTTGTTGCGCTTGAATCTCGGTATCTAAAGCACCCTAGTAAAGAAGTACGCGAACGCCTTCAACATATTGGCGTTCGCAACATGCTTGAGCCTCGACACGCGGAGTTGCTCTCAGCTTGGATGGCGGGAGAGCGTTCTGTCTGGGCGCGTCGGGAATCAGCGTAGCCTGGGCTCCATTACTGCAGGCGGATGCCGCTGATGGTCCGCCGGCCTGCCACCGGGTCATTCCGATCCAACGACCAGAGCACAGGAGCGTCGTTCCCTCTGCAAGTGCGTCACTCCCTCGGGTCGTAACGAGTTAGGAAGGAGCCGCCCTGCCTGTCCTTGTCCTTCATCTTCAGCTCATCCCTCAGACCACGACCCACCAAAGGAAGGGCCAACGAACCCTTGGAACCCCTGCACAGCTGTACGCTGGAGGTATGGCGAGAGTCCCCGAATCCCGCCCAGTTCCTCACCACCGCCAGCGCGCCCGGGACCGCCATGAGTGCTTGCTGGAAGCACCATGCCGGGCGGCAGGGCCTGTTCGGCAACGCGGTCGCTGCCAATCCACACGCGGCCGTGCCATGGACTGATGCCCAGCACGACCTCGCGCTTCCAACCCGCGACGTTCGAGTATACGCTTGCCACCAAGCCGCCGCCGCCGCGGTTGGCGAGCGCGATCGCCTCGTCCGCGGCGCCGGAGTATGGCACGACGGTGGCGACTGGTCCGAAGACCTCGCGCTCATGCACCGTGCGCGCTTCCTCGCGCGCGACGAGCAGCGTCGGCTCGATGAAGAAGCCCTTGTCGCGGATCGGGTCGGCGCCGCCGCAGGCTACGTCGGCCTCGGCGGCGAGTGCAGCGATGCCGTCGCGTACGTCGTCGAACTGGGACTGACTCGCGACCGGTCCCATGCGCGTACCGGACTCCGCCGGGTCGCCGACCTGGACGCGGCCGAGGCTCTCGACGAGGTCCCGCACGACGTCCTCGCAGCGCTCGGCGGGAACGAGGATGCGCCGCACGGCGGTGCACTTCTGCCCCGCCTTCTGCGTCATGTCCAGCGTGACGTTGGCGACGAAGAGGTCGTACGCGTCCGCCTCGGAGTCCACGTCCGGGCCGAGAATCGCCGGGTTGAGCGAGTCGGCCTCGACGTTGACGTGCACGTTGTGCCGCACGAGGTTCGGGTTGCCGCGGAGCAGCGCCCCCGTCTTCGACGAGCCGGTGAAGGCCAGCGTGTCCTGCGGCCCCATTCGCTCGAGCAGGTCGCCGGCGCTTCCGCAGAGGAACTGGAAGGCGCCCTCGGGGAGCAGCTCGCTCTCGACGATGACTTGCGCCATGCGCCACGCGACCATCGCCGAGGGCGTGCCCGGCTTCTCGATCACCGGCACCCCGGCGAGCAGCGCGCAGGCCATCTTCTCCGCCATGTTCCAGGCGGGGAAGTTGAACGCGTTGACGTGGATCGCGGCGCCCCGCTTCGGCACCAGGATGTGCTGCCCCCAGAAGCGGGCGGTGCGGCCCAGCTTCACCCCTTCGCCGTCGGGCAGGAACGCGTCGCAGTCCCCCACCTCCTTGGCGAAGTACGCGTAGGCCGCGAGCGTGCCGGTGGCGCCGTCCACGTCGAACTTCGCGTCCCCGCGGGTGTTGCCGCCGTTCTTGACAGAAAGATCTAGCAACTCGTGGCGGTAATCGTGGATCGCCGACGAGAGTGCCTGGAGCAGCTCGCCGCGGCGGGCGAATCCCCGCTCGCGCAGGGCGGGACCGCCGGTGTCCCGGGCATGGTCGAGCACCGCGCCGAAGTCGATGCCGGCGGTCGAGCAGGTGGCGAGGGGCTCCTCGGTCGTCGGGTTGAAGAGGCTGCGGCCTTCTCCGTCGCCGGCGCGCCAGGCGCCCTGGACGTAGCTTTCGAGAGTGATCATGGGGGCTCCCGGGGTGAAAAGGGCGGGCATCCTAGCCGATGGCGAAAGCGGGCGAAATGGATCCCCCGGGGACGCGTAGGGTGGGCGCCCCGCCCCCGAGCGGAGGAGCCCCAAGCCACGTCCCCGCTGCCATGATCGCCGACATCACCGGGATCGAGATCGCCTTCCCCTTCCTCGCCCTGATCGTCTTCGGAGCGTTCATCCTGCTCCTGATCGCGATCGCCAAGGCGGCCGGCCACGCGACGCGCGGGCCGGAGGACGGACAGCGCGGGTGCCTCGGGAGCTGCGGGCTGGTCGCGGTGCTCTCGTTCCTGTGCATCCTCGCCGTGGCGGGACTCGGCGCGATCGTGTTCTTCGCCGCCGCGGTGGCGGCGGTCGACCACAACCCGATCCACAGCATCGAGGTCCGCCACGACGGCTCGACCGTGGAGCGGGTTTCCGTGGGCGGCGACAGGTCGCCGGTTCGGCTTCGCTTCGTCGTCGACCGCGGTTTCGTCGCGGACCTTGCCCCGTGGGTAAAGGAGCAAATCGGCGGCGACGTCGAGCTCGACCTCCGGAACGACGTCGATGAGAACGGCAACGAGATCACGATCTGCGACTTCTACCTGCCGTTCAGCGAGCGCGACCTGGCCGAGCTCGACCGCGAGATCAAGCGCGAGCTCCCCGGCTTCCGCGAGGGGCTGCCCGAGGTCGTGAGGATCGAGTTCCGCGGCGCCGACCGCGGCTTCTGACGGCCGCCCCCTGGCGCGACGTCGCCGCTTCTGCGACGCTCCCGCGATGAGCGAGCTTCCCGAAGCGGCGAAGAACCTGCCTGCCGACACCTTCGCCGGCCAGGTGGCCGTTGTCACCGGCGGCGGGACCGGCCTCGGCCTGGAGATCAGCCGCGGGCTGGCCGCGCTCGGCGCGCACGCGGTGATCCTCTCGCGCGATCCGGACCATCACGCGCCCTTCCTCGCGGAGGCGGAGGCGAGCGGCTGGAGCGCCGAGGCGATCGCCGCCGACGTGCGCGAGCCGGAGCAGGTCCGCGGCGCGAAGGACGCGGTGCTCGAGCGCAGCGGACGCGTCGACGTCCTGGTCAACAACGCCGCGGGCAACTTCGTCTGCCCCACCGAGCGCATGTCGTCCAACGCCTGGCGCGCGGTGCTCGGGATCGTCCTCGACGGGACCTTCTACTGCAGCCGCGAGTTCGGCAAGGCGATGATCGCGCGGAAGTCCGGCCAGATGCTGAACGTCGTCGCCACCTACGCCTGGAGCGGGATGCCCGGCGTCGCGCACTCCGCGAGCGCGAAGGCCGGCGTGCTCGCGCTGACGAAGACGCTCGCCGCGGAGTGGGCGCGCCACGGCATCCGCGTCAACGCGATCGCGCCGGGGCCCTTCCACTCCGAGGGCGCGGAGATGAACCTCTTCCCCGACGCCGAGACCCAGGAGCGCATCGCGAAGTCGATCCCGCTCGGGCGCTTCGCCAGCGCGGCGGAGGTGGCGGCGCAGTGCCTCCACCAGCTCTCGCCGGCGAGCGCTTGGATGACCGGCGAGTGCCTCGTCTTCGACGGCGGCGCGTCGCTCGCGCACGGGATGTGGCGCGCCGGCGCGCGCACGGCGCGCAAGCCCAAGCCCAAAGACGAGACGGAGCGTTGACCTTGGCCGGCGGAGCGCGCGACCACCTTCCCACCGAGCGCGCGAACCCGGCGTCCGCGGAGCTCGACCAACTCTCCGTCGGCGAGGCCTTCGACGTCTTCCAGCGCGAGGACGAGTCCGCCGCGGCGGCGGTGGCGGCTGCGCGCGAGGACGTCATGCGGGCGGTGGAGCTCGTCGCCGACGCCCTCGCCGCCGGCGGCCGTCTCTTCTACGTCGGCGCCGGAACCAGCGGGCGGCTCGGCGTTCTCGACGCCGCCGAGTGCCCGCCGACCTTCCTCACCGATCCCGAGCTGGTGCAGGGCGTGATCGCCGGCGGCGACGCGGCGCTCACGCGCGCCGTCGAAGGCGCGGAGGACGACGCCGACGCCGCCCAGCGCGCGATGGACGAGCGGGGCGTCGGCGAGCGCGACGTCGTGCTCGGCGTCAGCGCCGGTGGAACGACGCCCTTCGTTCACGCGGCCCTCGCGCGCGCGAGGGAGCGCGGCGCGGCGACGGTCTTCTTCGCGTGCGTGGCGAGGGAGGACGTTCCCGACGAGGCCGACGTCTCGATCCGGGTCGTCTCGGGACCGGAGGTCCTCGCGGGCTCGACGCGCCTCAAGGCCGGAACGGTGACGAAGCTCGTGTTGAACCGCGTCTCGACGCTCGCGATGGTCCGGCTCGGGAAGGTCCACGGCAACCTGATGGTGGACGTGAACGCGGCCGCCAGCGCGAAGCTCCGCGAGCGCGGCTTCTCGCTCGTGGAGGGCCTGACCGGCGTCGACCGCGACGCCGCACGCAAGCTCCTCGCGGAGGCGGGCTGGCGCGTCAAGACCGCCTGCGTCATGCACCACCGCGGCGTCGGGCGCGAGCGCGCGGAGGAGCTGCTCGACGAGCACGGCGGCATCCTCGCCGAGGCGGTACGCTCAGACCGCGGTCAATAGGAACCGATCACGAGATCGAGGGCGTTCGTCGCGGAAATCGCCAGCGCGCCGTCGACCGAGCCCCCCTGCGAGCAGAGGAGCGCGCCGACGTTGGTGCAACTGAAGGGGAGCGGGACGGCGAACGGAACGCCCGGCGCGCTCAGGACGACGACGATCGGGGGTAGTCCGCAGAGGACCGTGCCGAAGCCCGACGGGATATTGGTGAACGTCAACGACAGGACCAAGAAGTCGACGACCGCTGCCGGAACGAACGTCGTGTGGTCGATGACGGGGTCCCAGACGCCGCCGACGACGGGGCCGCTCGTCACGCCCGGCAAGAACGCCGCCGGGTTGGGCGGGTTCCCCAGGCGGACGATCTCCGCCGAGGGAACGGCCGGGCACGGACAGTAGGCGAGGTCGCTCGGACTCCCCGAGCCGGTGGGGCCCAGCTCCGTCGTCGCACCCGACGCGGGATCGATCGCGACGAGCTGATCACCGCCCTGAGCTTCCCCACGCGAGCCGATCAACGCGCCGTCGCCGGGGCGCACGACCAGCCCGTCCAGGCCGTTGTGGGGACCGTAGCCCATCGTCGTGAGCACCGCGCCCGTGACGGGATCGAGCGTGTGCAGGGTCGGGACCAGCACCGACGCCACGACGATGTAGAGCGTCCCGTCCAGCGCGAAGGCGAGCCCACCGCCGAAGGCCACGCCGGTGCTGCCGACGAGCGTCGCCGCGGCCGTGCTCGTGTCGATCGTGAAGAGGTCGACGAAGAAGCCCACGCCCCCACAGCCGTAGACGAGCCCTGTCTTCGGGTGCGTCGTCAGGTCGCTGATCCGGACGTCGGCACCACCCACCAGGATCGTCTTCTGGCTGAGCACCGCTCCGGTCGCCGGGTCGAGCTCGACGAGATCCGTTCCCCCGGCGAAGCCGCTCGTCGCCTTCCGGGCGGTTCCCCAGAGCCTCCCGTCGGGCGTGAAGGTCAAGCCGGAGAAACCGAGGGGCGTGACCGAGCTCGCGACGAGCGTGCCGGCGAACGTGGTCGGGTCGAGCTTCGCGAGACCGCCGGGGTTCAGCGCGCCCCGCGCGTTGTTGGTCGCGAAGAGCTCGCACGGGACGGCTCCCCCGAGCGCGATCGCGGGCCGCTCGTGCCGGCGCTCCGCGAGAACCATCGCGTCCTCCTGCGCGTTCCCCGCGGCGGCGACGGTCGTGCTCGTCGCCGGAACGAGCGCGAAGAGGACGACGCCCGACGCGAGCGCCAGCCCTGCCAAGATCTTCATGGTCTCCTCCCGGAGCTCCCAGCGGGTGCGTGGTCCAGCGCGCGGATCCTGCTACGCACCCCTGCCAACTGCCTGCGACGAACCCGGCGGGGTTCTCGCGTTCGGTGGTGGGAGGCCCCGCACGGCCCCCCTATCGAACCACGGCGGCGCCGTTTCGGGGAGCCCCGCTATCATCGACCCGATGAGCTCGACCGAGGACTACGCCCACCGCGGCGTGCGCGCGCTCGTCGCGCTGCACGAGCGCGAGCTGCGCGCCTTCCTGGACACGTGGAAGCGCGCCCGGGAAGCGAACGTGAACTTGCCGGAGACCGGGGATCCCGCCTACGCGTCCCTCGACGCCCTGCTCGGCCACGTGCTGCGGGCGGCGCGCGGGTACGTCGTCTGGACGTGCGAGAAGCTCGGCGAGCCCGACCCCGGGATCGACCCCGCGCCCGACGCCACGGAGCTCGCCGGCCGCGCCGACGAGTACCTCGAGCACGTCCTCGCGGGCTGGCGCCGGCCGCTGCGCGAGCTGACCGAGAAGCACGCCGACCGCGAGATGTACGAATCGTCCTGGGGCACGCCGTACTGCATCGATGCGATGCTCGAGCACGCGGTGATGCACCCGGTGCGGCACGCGTATCAGCTCGAGGAGCTGATGGCGGCGCAGGGCGGGTAGCGTCAGAGGTAGGACAGGATCGGCGACCCGCTCCGCCGCTTCACCCCCGCGTACCACCGGCACACGGGATAGAGCAAGAGCACGACGGCCACCCAGACCGCGTACACCACCGGCAGCCCGTTGCCGTAGTCCTCGGGCGGGAAGTTGACGATCGCGCGGTAGACCACGTCGCTGCGGAAGTAGTAGCAGGCGAGCGACGCGACGCTGATGACCGTGATGTGTACCACGTAGTAGAAGAGCGGCACGCGCCCGAAGGTCGCGAGGGCACGGCCGAACGCGCCCGGCTCGCGGTCGAGGAGCCCCAGGAAGAGGATCGCCGGCCCCAGCGTCATCAGGAGGAAGCAGAGCGACGGCGGATACTTGGCGCAGTTCAGGAAGGCGACGACGGTCATCGCCGCGCCGTCCTGCGCCTCCCAGTCGACGGGATCGCCGTACAGGTTGCTCCCGCGCAGGAGCAGGAACGCCGCCGCCAGCGCGAGGCCGAGCCGGACGAAGAGCTTGCGGCGACGCTCGCGCGGGAGCTTAACGAGCGCGCCGAAGGCGTAGCCGCTCGCCATCACGCCGATCCAGGCGAAGACCGGATAGATGACGATGACCAGCGGCAACACCGGCGGGTCGAACCGCGAGCCGCGGACGAACAGGACGCCCCAGACGGTGGCCCAGAAGCCGCCGGGCTCCACCGCGACGCCGTCCAAGAGATGCTGTCCGCACACGATCGCCAGCCCCACCGCCGCCACCGCGCGCAGCGGAAGAAAAACGAGCGCGGACAGCGCGAGCATGGCGATGCCGATCGCCGCGATCACCTGAAGGAACGTGACCCCGGCCGAGAAGCTGAGGATCCAGCCGAAGTGTACGACGGTGAACTCCAGCACGATCAGCCAGAGGCCGCGCGTGAAGAGGAAGCGCGCGAGCTCTCCGCGGCTGCGGGTCGCGCCGTACAGGAAGGCCGCCGTCCCCGCGAGGAAGACGAACACCGGCGCGCAGAAGTGCGTGATCCAGCGAGTGGCGAAGAGCGCCGGCGTCGTCGTCGCCAGGTTCTCCGGGACGTCGGTGATGTCGCCGAAGTAGTCGCGCACGTGGTCGAGCGCCATCAGGACCATCACGGCCCCGCGCACGACGTCGATCGAGGCCAGGCGCTCGCCGCGCGCCGCCGCCACTAGCGGACGAGCTCCCGGTACATCACGTAAATCGGCACGAGGCCCTCGGTCGGGTGCCGGAAGGCGGCCGGAACCTCGCCGACGATGCGGAAGCCGAGGCGTTCCCAGAGGCGGACCGCGGAGCCGTTGGTCGCGACGACGTGGTTGTACTGCATCGCCCGGAAGCCGAGCTCGCGCGCCGTCTCGAGCGAATGGCGGCAGAGGGCCTCGCCCACGCCGCGGCCGCGGCTGGCCTCCGCGACCATGTAGCCGGCGTTCGCGACGTGGTCACCGCGACCGGGCAGGTTGGGCTTCATCGCGTAGCTGCCGAGGACGTCGTCGCCTTCGCAGGCCACATAGGTCCGCACGCCCTCGCCGAGCCAGTAGCGGAGCACGCCCTCGACCTCCTCGAAGGGAAAGACGGTCCCGTCGCGGACGACCTCCTCGGCCATGCGGACGATGGCGGCGCGGTCCGCCTCCCCGTAGGCGCGGACGATCAACGCGCCACCCGAGCCCGCACCCGGGCGAGGAACCCCTCCCAGTCGAAGGCCGGGCCGGGGTCGACCTTGTCCGTCGTGACGTGGTGGTGGCCGATGATGCCGCGGAACGCGGCGAGCTCCGCGTCGCTCAACGCGGTGGTGCGCACGTCTCCCCCGACGTCGCGCGGCGCCTCGGCGCGCAGGTTGGGAAAGGCGCGGCACAGCCCGGCGGCGAGCTTCACCAACGCGTCGTACTGCTCCGGCGTGAAGTCGTGCTGGACGAGCTCTTGGCCCTGCACCACGCCCCACACGCGGCCCCGGGCGT
>JANQEJ010000168.1 GCA_028278425.1 Planctomycetota bacterium
CGCGGAGGCGAGCGCGCACCTCGTCGGGCGGTCGCTCCAGGCGCAGCGTCTTCCGGCGCGCGGAGTGTCCCCGAACCAGCTCCACTTCGGAAGGGGCGAGGCCGAAGAGTTCCGCGGCGAGCTTCACGATCTCCCTGTTGGCCCGCCCGCCCTCGGGCGGCGCGGTGACCGCGAGCTTGAGCTGGCCGTTCCAGGCGCCCGCGGCGCCGCGCCGCCTGGCGCCCGGTTGCGCGCGCACGTCGAGCAGGCTCGCGCGTCCGTCCTCCGCCGGACGGACGGGGACCGGCTCAGTCACCTTGGTCGGCCACCGGCTCCTCGCGCCAGTCCGAGCCGTCCGACAGGAGCCCGACGACGAGCGTGTCGCGGAACTCGGCGAGCAGGCGCTCCATCGCGGCGGCGCTGGCCGACCAGACGCCCGCTTCGAGGTCGAGCAGCGCGCGCGCGAGGATCGCGCTCGCCTCGCGGTCGCGCTCGAGGCGCGCGTCGTCGCCGTCCGACCACTGGGCGACGACCGCGAAGGCCGCGCCCATGGCGTCGGCCTCGGCGTCGGAGAAGCGCGCCGTCGACGACGGTGCGATCTTCTGAGCCGCGAGCTCGACCGCCTCGAGCACGGCGGAAAGCCGCAGGAGCGCGCGCACGCTGTCGCGTTCCGCGCCGGTGTACTCCCGCTTCAAGCGGTTCTCGAAGAGCTCGTGCAGGAGCTTGGTCTCGCCGGCGAACAGCGACCACGGCACGAGCTCGCGTGCGCCGCGGTTGTCCAGGGTGATCCCGGACGCGTCGATCGCGACCGCGTCGCGCGACTTGGCGCTCTGGCTGCGCGGGTCGCTGACCGCCTGGCGCCTCCAGCCGCCGTTGAACTCCGCGATCAGAACGTCGATCGCCGCGCGCGCGCCGCGCACGTCCTCGAGCAGCCCGTCGACGAGCGACCGCGCCTCGTCGGTTCCGACGGCGGCGCGCAGGGCGGTCAGGCGCGTCTCCGCCGCGGAGAGATCCAGCATGCGCAGCGCGCCCTCGACGCCGCCGCCGCCGGGCAGCCCGGCGGACAGCGCCTCGCGGTCGCTGCGCGCGAGGTGCTCGGCCCACGCGACCGCTTCCGAGTCCAGCCGCTCGAGCCGGCCGCGCACGCGGTCGCCGAGGAGCCTGAGCTCGGCGAAGCCCGCCGGCTCCGTGCCCGCCTCGTATTCCGGGAGGTCGAAGCGCGGCAGCAGTCCCTCGAGGATCGGGCGGATCTCGGCGAAGCGCCCCTCGGCGGCGAGGGCCGCCACGCGCGCGAGCTCGCCGGCGAAGGCCTCCGAGGCCGCGGCAACGACCTCGTTCGAGACGCGGTTGCGCATGTCCTCGAACTCCGGCGCCTCGGCGAGCTCCGGCGCCGGCGCGAAGGCGAGGATCTGCCGGAGCTGGTCGCCGGGGTGGGGGATCTCGCCTTCGGGAAGCGGGAGCCGCGCGAGGTTGCGCAGCGCCTTCTCGGCGGTGACGAGGAGGTTTCCGATGCGCGTGGCGGTCTCGCGCTCCGCGGCGAGCTCGCCGCGGAGCCGCTCGACGTCGTCGGCGGCCATCCCGGCCGTGTCGGTGCCGGGGAAGCGCGCGATCAGGTCCTCCAGCTTGAAGATGCGGTCGGCCTTGGTGAGCGCGTCGTCCTGCTCGAGCTCGAGGTACTCGATCTTCGCGAGGAGGTTCTGTTGCTCGAGGTCCGCCTCGACCGCTTCGCCGGCGCCGTCGTTCTCCTCGACCTCCGGGGGTGCGAAGAGGCTCGCGTCGTCCACGTCGCTGAGCTCGCCCGGGCCGCCCGGGTCGCCCGAGTCGAACGGGCCGGCAGCGAGGGCGTCCCCGCCCGCGTCCTCCTCGTCGTCCCCGCCGCCGAGCGCTCCGGAGAGGAAGAGCCCGGCGCCGCCGAGCACGATCACCGCCGCGGCGATGCCGATCAAAAGGCCCGCGCGCGACTTCGGCTGGACCGCGAGCGCCGGTCCGCCGACGCCGTGGTCGGCCTCGAGCCGGAGGCGGTCCACCTCGCCGAGCAGGAACTGCGCCGACGCCGGGCGGCTCTCGGGCTCCTTCGCGAGCAGCCGCGCGATCAGGCTCTCCAGGCCCTGCGGGACCTCCGGCACGTAGTCGTGCAGCGGCTGCGGCTCCTCGGTGAAGTGGCCGCGCAGGATGTCGCGCGTCGTCTCGCCCTCGAACGGGGTGTGGCCGGTGAGGAGCCGGTACGCCGTCGCGCCGAGCGAGTAGAGATCGGAGCGGTTGTCCACCGCCTCGCCGCGCGCCTGCTCGGGCGAGATGAAGTGCGGCGTCCCGAAGATCTTCTTCCCCTCGGACTCGGTCGCGTCCGCCTCGACGTGGGTCGCGAGCCCGAGGTCGGCGATCTTGATCGTGCCGGCCGCGTTCTGCATCAGGTTGGCCGGCTTGATGTCGCGGTGCACGATGCCGCGCTCCTCGGCGAACATCAGGCCGCCGGCGGCGTCGTGCAGGACGTCGAGCACCTCGCGCCAGGGGAGCTTGCCGTCCTTGGCCAGGCGGTCCTCGAGGCTCCCCTTCTCCATGTACTCCATGGCGAGGTAGTGGTAGCCGCCCGCCTCGCCGACGTCGTGGACCACGGTGACGTTCGGGTGGCTGAGCGCCGCCGCGGCGCGCGCCTCCGTCTGGAACTTGCGCACGAAGTCCGTGTCGGCGGCGAGGCGCGGCGAAAGCACCTTCAGCGCCACCGGGCGGTGCAGGCTCTCCTGCTCGGCGAGAAAGACCGTGCCCATGCCGCCGCGGCCCAAGAGCTTGTCGACGCGGAAGCCGCCGATCCGCTCCGGCCGCTTGGCTCCGGCGCCGTTCGTCGCGGGCTCGGGCTTCGTCGCGGGTTTGGGCTCGGGCGGCGGCGCCTCGGCGGCCGGCGGCGCCTTCTCGGGCGCGGCGGCCGGCGCGGGCGCGTCGGGGTCGACGACCTGCAGGCGGCGCGAGCCGAGCAGGATCGTGTCGCCGGCGCTCAGCCGCGCCGACTGGACCTTCTTGCCGTTGACCATCGTCCCGTAGCGCGAGCCGAGGTCCTTGATCGCCCAGCCGCCGCCCTTCAGGACGCCGATCGCGCAGTGCGCGTCCTCGACGCCTTGCCCGTCGACGACGAGCCCAGCGCGCTCCGCGGAGCTTCCGATGACGAGCATGCCGGCCTTCGGCAGGTTCGCCGGCGGCGCGTCGGAGCCGAGCTGTTGGAGCTGGAGCGTCACGCCACCGCACCCTCGACGCCTTGGAAGAGCGCCGTGCCGACGCGGACCAGGTCCGCGCCCTCGGCCACCGCCTCTTCGAGGTCGCCGCTCATGCCCATCGAAAGGAGCGGCCGGCCGCCTTCGAACGCCTCGGCCGGCAGGGAGTCCGCCAGGAGCCGGAGCTCGCGGAACACCGCGCGCGCGGCTTCGCGCCGGGCGTCTTCGCTTGCTTCGATGAGGGGGGCCATCGTCATCAAGCCGAGGAGCGGAGGTCCGCCCAGCTCCCGCGCGCGTTGGACGACGCCCGGCACCTCTTCCTTGGCGAGACCGTGCTTGGATTCCTCCGCCGCCAGCTTGACCTGGAGGTAGAGGCCCGGCCGGACGCCCTCCTCGTCCGAGACGCGCGCCAGCGTCTCCAGCAGGGCGGGCGAGTCGACGGCGTGGATCTCGTGGGCGAGCTTCGCCACGCGCCGCGCCTTGTTGCGCTGGAGGTGCCCGATGAAGTGCCAGCGGGCCTCGACGCCGGCCGCCCGGAAGGCCTTGACCTTCTCCTCGAAGCTGGGAAGCCGGTTTTCGCCGAGGTCGAGCTGGCCGGTCTCCGCCAGCGCCAGGGCGGTCTCCGGGCGGACCGTCTTGGTCACCGCGACGAGGCGCACCTCCCCGGGGGAGCGGCCGGCGGCGGCGCAAGCCCCGGCGAGGCGCTCCAGCACGGCGTCGCGGTTCTTTTCCAGCAGGGTGAGCAAGACGGACCGCCCAGCGTACCCCGTCGGCGGCGTGAAGTCACCGGCTCGGGGGGCCGCCGGCGGCGCTCCGGAAGGCGGCGCGGCGGGGTCCGGCCGTGGGCGCGTGGGCGGGGTGGTGGAGCGAGAGCAAGAGGCGCGTCGACGTCGTGGAGCGCACGCGGCAGAGGTCGCTCGGGCGCACGCCGGCGACCCAGACGATCTCGCCGCCGGCCTCGACCAGGACGATCCGGTCGCGCTCCTCGCGCGGGATGCCGGCGTCGGCCAGGAAGCGCTTGAGGCTCTTCGAGCCCGGCGCGCCCAGGGGCCGGAAGCGGTCGCCCGGACGCGGTCCGCGGATGACGAGGAGGCTCGGCAGGTGGTGGGCGTCGAGCTCGACCTCCAGGTCGGACTCGAGCACGGGCGTTCCGGCGGCGACCTCGACGCGCTCGGCGGAGATGCGCCGGCCGTCGGGCAGCGTCGTGATCCCGGGCACCGGGAGCGTGAGCGCCGGCGCTTCCTCGGGCCTGGAGTCCGCGTCGGGGAAGGGCAGCTCGCCCTGGGCCGGCGGCGCGGGTTGCAGCACGGCCGGCCGCGGCGGCGGCACGAGCGACAGCTCGCGCGAGCGCAGGATGAGCGTCCAGCCGTTGCCGAGCGTGTGCCGCGTGCAGCGCGCGGCGCCCAGGTCGTCGAGGATCGCGCCGAGCAGCGCGCGCGACGGCGCGCGTCCGGTGCCCTCGACGATGAGCCGCCAGAGGACCCGGCGGCGGAGGGTGGGGGCGAGGCGCATGAGCGCGGGCCGGTCGACCACGCCGCCGAGGCCGGTCTCGTCCGGCGCGCGGCTGGCGGCCGCCCAGGGCGCCGGCGACCAGGCGAGGTGCGCGGTCGCGCCGGCGAGCTGCTCCTCGAGGTCCTCGACCGCGCGGCCGAAGGCGCGCAGGTTGTCGATCGCGTCGTCGCCGGCGATGCGGCGCAGCGTCGGGACGAGCCCGTGGCGCACGCGCGTCCGGGTGAAGCGCGGGTCGAGGTTGGACGCGTCCTCGCGCCAGACCAGGCCGCGGTCGGAGAGGAGGCGGCGCACCTCGGCGCGCCGCATGCTGATCAGCGGCCGCGCGACGATCACCTTCTCGGTGGGGTCGCCGGAGGCGTACTCGCTCCCGCCGAAGGCCTTGCTCGGGTCCACCTCGACGCGCGCGCGCAGGCCGGCGAGCCCCGGCAGGTGCGTCCCGCGGATCCAGCGCATGAGCAGCGTCTCGACCTGGTCGTCGGAGTGGTGGCCCGTGACGATCGTCGCGTGCCCCGTGCGCAGCGCCTCGTCGATGAGGACGCGGTAGCGCGCCTCGCGCGCGCGCGCCTCGAGCGAGCCCGAGCCCGGGTCGAGCTCGACCGCGACGGTGGTGAACGGCACGCCGAGGGCGCGGCAGAGGTTCGCGCAGAAGCGCGCGTCGCCGCGGCTCTCCTCGCCGCGCAGGTTGTGGTCGACGTGGACCGCGCGGAAGTCGGGTCGCGGCAAGGCCGCGGAAAGAAGGTGTAGGAGCAACACGCTGTCCGCGCCGCCGGAGAGCGCGAGCAGGGCCGGCGCGTCGGTCTCGAGCCCCGCGCTGCGGGCGAGCTGCGCCCAACGCCAGCGCCATTCGGGGACGGGGGTCGGGTTGCGGCGGGTCGGGTTCAAGTTGGGATCGGGAGGGCGGGGGCGGACCGGCGGGCCGCACAGCTTAACCGAGCGCATTGAAGCCTTCGGTTGGGGGCGGTATTCTCTCCGCCCGTTTCTCGCGGAAACCTCCCAGGGACGCCGGATCCGGTAGGCTTGCGGATTGCGACTTCCTGGCGGGGGCCCGCCGGTGGGCGATCCGCCGCCGGTGGGCGGCCGCAAGAGGCTGACCTCCCCGAAACCCCCGACTCGGCCTTGACGCCGGGCTCCGTAAACCTCTCGCCCCCGGACCCTCTCTCGCCATGCGCATCGCCATCAACGGCTTCGGCCGCATCGGTCGCAACGTCTTCCGCATCCTCCACAAGCGCGCGGACATGGAGGTGGTGTCGATCAACGACATCACCGACCCGAAGACGCTCGCGCACCTCTTGAAGTACGACTCGGTGCACGGGCGCTTCGACGGAGACGTCAAGGCCGGCGACGACTTCATCGAGGTCGACGGCACACGGGTGCAGGTCACCGCCGAGCGCGACCCGGCGAACCTGCCGCACGCGGCGAACGACGTCGACTTCGTCGTCGAGGCCACCGGCATCTTCGCGACGCGCGAGGCCTGCTCGAAGCACCTCACCGCCGGCGCGAAGCGCGTGCTGCTCACGGTGCCGCCGAAGGACGAGATCGACGCGATGATCGTGCTCGGCGTCAACGAGGAGGCGCTGAAGCCCGAGGACCGGATCATCTCCAACGCGTCCTGCACGACGAACTGCCTGTCGCCGCTCGCCAAGGTGCTCGACGAGAGGTTCGGCATCGAGCGCGGCCTGATGACGACGGTGCACGCCTACACGAACGACCAGCGCATCCTCGACCTGCCGCACAAGGACCTGCGCCGGGCGCGCGCGGCGACCGAGAACATCATCCCGACGTCGACCGGCGCGGCGCGCGCGGTCGGCAAGGTGCTGCCGCAGCTCCAGGGCAAGCTCGACGGCTGCGCGATGCGCGTGCCGGTCAAGGACGGCTCGGTCGTCGACCTGGTCGCGACGCTCGGGCGCGAGGTCACCGTCGAGGAGATCAACGCGGCCTTCCAGGAAGCGGCCGAGGGCGACCTCAAGGGCATCCTCGCCTACTCGGAAGATCCGCTGGTCTCCTCCGACGTGATCGGCGACCCCGCGAGCTCGGTCTTCGACGCCGGCTCGACGATGGTGCTCGGCGGCAAGATGGTGAAGGTCGTGAGCTGGTACGACAACGAGTGGGGTTACTCCAACCGCGTCGTCGAGCTGATGCACTTCGCCCACCACCAGGCCGGCGCCGAGGCGGCGGTCTCGGCCGGCGCGTGAAGCTCGCGATCCCCGGGCTCGACGCGCTGTCCCTGAACGGCAAGCGCTGCCTGATCCGGGTCGACTTCAACGTCCCCCAGGACGAGCGCGGCCGGATCACCGACGACACGCGCATCCGCGCGGCGCTGCCGACGATCCGGGCGGTGCTCGACGCCGGCGGCGGGCCCGTCCTGATGTCCCACCTCGGCCGGCCCAAGGGCAAGGTCGTGGAGGAGCTCCGGATGGACCCGGTGGCCCTGCGGCTCTCCGAGCTGCTCGGACGCCCCGTCCTGAAGCTCGAGGACTCCTGCGGCGACGAGGTCGAGGCGGCGGTGCGCGCGGCGCCGCGCGACACGACCGTGCTGCTCGAGAACGTCCGCTTCCACCCGGGCGAGACGAAGGGCGACCCGGACCTCGCCGCGGCTTACGCGCGGCTCGGCGACGTGTTCGTCAACGACGCCTTCGGCACGTCGCACCGCGACCACGCCTCGGTCTGCGGGCCGGCGCGCCTTCTCCCCGCCGCCGCGGGGCTTCTGCTCCGGCGCGAGATCGACGCCTTCCGCCGCGTCCTCGAGGCGCCGGAGAAGCCGTTCTGCGCCGTGCTCGGCGGCGCGAAGGTCTCGGACAAGCTGCCCGTGATCGAGAACCTCCTCGAACGGGTCGACACCGTGCTCGTCGGCGGCGGCATGGCCTACACGTTCCTCGTCGCGCGCGGCGAGGAGGTGGGCTCCTCGCTCGTGCAGGCGGACCAGCTCGAGCTCGTCCGCGCCACGCTGGCGAAGGCGGAGGAGACCGGGACCGAGATCCTGCTCCCCTCCGATCACGTCGTGGCGCCGTCCTTCGCCGAGGACGCGCCGGCGGAGACCGTCGCGACCATTCCGGCCGACGCGATGGCGCTCGACGTCGGCCCCGAGACCCGCGAGCGCTACGCGGCCGCGATCGCGGCCGCGCGCACCGTGGTCTGGAACGGCCCGATGGGCGTCTTCGAGTGGGAGGCCTTCCGCGCCGGCACGGAGGCCGTAGGACGCGCCGTGGCCGACTGCTCGGGCTACACCGTGGTCGGCGGCGGCGACTCGGTCGCCGCGATCGGCCTCCTCGGGCTCGCGGACCGCATCGATCACATCTCCACCGGCGGCGGCGCCTCCCTCGAGCTGCTCGAGGGCAAGACCCTGCCCGGAATCGAGGTTCTGGGCGACAAGGTCGGGGCATAGAAGTGGCTTCGCAAGCCTGCGTCACGCCGATCGCCCCTCAGTCGCCCCCTGGGCGGCGTTGCGGGGTCCCCTTCGAAACGGTCCACAGGACCGTTTGCGATTCCGCCTGCGCGGAACCGGGGCTTACCCCTCGGCGTATCGCCTTTGGATACGCGGTCGTCGGCGCGCCTTGCCAGGAGCCGCCTGAGTGACCATCTGCGCAACGCAGACTTGCGAAACCACTTCTAGTACCATCGCCCCCACATGGGCGCGATCCAGGAGACCCTCGTGCACCCGATCACCATCGCCCCGTCGCTGCTCTCCTGCGACTTCGCGAACATCGCCGCCGAGCTGGAGCGCGTCGAGGCCTGCGGCGGTGACTGGCACCACGTGGACGTGATGGACGGCCACTTCGTGCCGAACATCACGATCGGCCCGCCGGTCGTGGAAAAGATCCACGCGGCGGCGACCGCGCCGCTCGACGTGCACCTGATGATCACCGACCCGCGGAAGTACGCGAAGCCCTTCGCGGAAGCGGGCGCGCACGTCCTCACGTTCCATCTCGAGGTCGCGCCGACGCGGCAGGAGGTGCTCGACACCGTGGACGCCTTCCGCGACGCCGGCGTCGCGAAGGTCGGCATCGCGCTGAACCCGGACACGCCGGTGGAGCGCGTCGGCGAGCACCTCGGCGACGTGGACCTCGTCCTCGTGATGAGCGTCGATCCCGGCTTCGGCGGACAGCCCTTCCTCGCGGACACCTTGACCAAGACCGCCTGGCTGCGCGAGCAGGGCTACGCCGGGCACGTCGAGATGGACGGCGGGCTGAACGCCGAGACCCTGCCGCGCTGCGCCGAGGCCGGTGCGGACGTCCTGGTCGCCGGCTCGGCGATCTTCGGGGCCGACGACATGGCGGGGACGATCGCCGCCTTCCGCCGCGCGGCCGACGAGGCGCGCCGCTAGGACCGTGACGGACGGCGACCACGAGGGAGAAGCCGAGGAAGCTGGGGCACAGGTGGCGGACGAGAAGAAAGAGGAGCCGGCCCAGGGGAAGGGCAAAGACGAGGAGCGCGAGGAGCCGCCGCGCAAGGAAGGCCGTCTGTCCCGGCTGCGCTTCACCAAGAAGAAGGACATGCCGGGCGGGCTCTGGCTCAAGTGCGAGAGCTGCGGCGAGGTCATCTACCGGAAGGAGCTCGAGGAGAAGGGACGCCTCTGTCCCGAGTGCGGGTTCCACTTCACGCTTCCCGGCCGCGACCGGATCGCGATGCTCCTCGACGAGGGCACGTGGGAGGAGCGCTTCGCCGACCTGGAGAGCCTCGACCGCCTCGAGTTCACCGACAACCAGCCCTACTCCGAGAAGATCGATCGCGCGGTGAAGCGCACCGGCCAGAAGGAGGCGCTGATCTGCGGCACGGGCGACGTGCTCGGGCGCAGGATCGCGCTCGCCGTGCTCGACTTCGGCTTCATGGGCGGGTCGATGGGCGAGGTGGTGGGGGAGAAGATCGCGCTCGCCGCCGAGCTGGCGGTGAAGGAGGGGATCCCGCTCGTCATGTTCACGAGCTCCGGCGGCGCGCGCATGCACGAGGGCGTGCTCTCCCTGATGCAGATGGCGAAGACCTGCGCCGCGCTCGCCGACCTGAACGCCGCCGGCGGCTTTTCGATCTGCGTGATGACGCACCCGACCACCGGCGGCGTCACCGCGTCCTTCGCGTCGGTCACCGACGTCATCCTGGCCGAGCCGGGCGCGCTGATCGGCTTCGCCGGCCCGCGCGTCATCGCGACGACGATCAAGCAGGAGCTCCCGCCCGGCTTTCAGCGCGCCGAGTTCCTGCTCGAGAAGGGGATGATCGACGCGATCGTCCCGCGCACCGAGCTGCGCGAAACGCTGGCCAAGCTGATCGATTACGCGAAGTAGCTCGCGTTTCGTACGGTGCCGTAGCAATTCGTCTACGTTTCCGCCTCCGACTCCGGCAAACGTGACGGCTCAGGACGGAAACGTAGACGAATTGCTACGGCACCGTACGAAACGCCCGCAGCCGCATCACCCAACTGTCGAACCAGCTCGCGAGCCCGTCGCCGAAGGCGCGGTCGACCGCGCTCATCGAGCGGTTGAGGAGCAGGAGCGGCGGCGAGAAGATCCCCTTGAGCCGCGTCTCCGACAGGTGCATCGCCTGCGGCACCGGGCGGGTGAGCTGGTACCCCGCCGTCTCCTCGTGCCGGAAGCCGAGCGCTTCCAGCCGCCCGCGGATCTCGCCCGCGGTGTGCGCGTTCAACTCGCGAACCGGCAGGAGCGGCTTCGCGCGCCTCCGCCGCCGCATGCCGCGCGACGCGGGGTTCAGGTCGCCGACGACGAGCGTGCCGCCGGCCTTCACCGTGCCCGCGAGGCCCCGGATCCATCCGTCGAGGTCCGGCGAGAACGAGAGAACGCCGGAGCTGATCACCAGGTCGAACTCCTCTCCCTCGAAGGGCGGCGCCTCGCCGAAGCCGGTGCGCCCCTCCGCCGTCAAGCCCTCGCGGCGCGCGTTCTCCTCGGCGATGCGTACCATCTCCGGGCTCGGGTCCATGAAGCGGAGACGCGCCTCCGGGATGCTCTTCGCCGCCTCGATGCCGACCCAGCCCGCGCCGCAGCCGAAGTCGAGCACGCGCGCGCCGCGCGGCGCCGGGCCCGCGAACCGCGCGACGTAGCGGCGCATCCAGCGGAAGTGCGCGTAGCCGGGCGTCCCCGGCAGGCCGTTCCAGCCGGCGGCGTTCGCGTCGAACTTCTCCGTGGTCGTCTCCGGCGAGAGCACGAACGCGCGCGTGCGCGCGACGACGACGGCGCCGTAGCGCTCGAGCCTGCCGGGCACGGGCGCGCGCTCCTCCAGCGTCTCGCGCACGAGCCCGTCGCCGCGCGCGCGATAGAGGCCGACGGCGTGGCACGCCGGCCAGAGCGCGTCGCGCAACCGCGCGAGGTCGGCGTCGTCC
The DNA here is from genome assembly GCA_028278425.1 of Planctomycetota bacterium. Classification (GTDB taxonomy): domain Bacteria; phylum Planctomycetota; class UBA1135; order UBA1135; genus JANQEJ01. The sequence continues at coordinate 11,017 of JANQEJ010000168.1, forward strand.
GGCGTGCCCGGCACGGCGACCACGAGCCGCTCGTCGTCGCGGAGCGCGCGCGCCCGCTCGACCGCGTCGCCGGGCGTGGCGAGCACGCCCCCGCCGAGGTCGTCGAGGACCGCGCGCAGGGCTTCGGGGTCGACCGCGTCGGATGCCTTCAAGCCGCAGATGCTACCGCCGCGGCCCTTGAATGGCAGAGGGGCGCCTTCGGGTAGAATCCGCGGCCATGACGCCCGAAGAAAAGGCGCCGTCCGGCGCCTCGGACCGCAAGGTGACGACCCAGAGCCTGCGCCGGATGAAGGAGCGGGGCGAGCCGATCAGCGCCCTCACCGCCTACGACTTCCTGATGGCGGAGCTGCTCGACCAGGCGGGGGTCGACGTGATCCTGGTCGGCGATTCCGCGGCGATGACCGTGCAGGGGCTCGACACGACGGTGTCGGTGACGATGGAGCAGATGCTCTACCACGCCGAGGTCGTGGCCCGCGCGGCGGAGCGCGCGCTGGTCGTCGCGGACCTGCCGTTCATGAGCTACCAGGTCAATCCGGACGAGGCCCTTCACAACGCCGGGCGGATGATCAAGGAGACGCACGTCGAGGCCGTGAAGCTCGAAGGCGGCGAGCGCATGTGCCCCGCGGTCGAGCACATCGTCGAAGTCGGCATCCCCGTGATGGGACATCTCGGCCTGACGCCGCAGTCGATTCACAAGTTCGGCACCTATCAGGTGCGCGCGCGCGATCCCGAGGAGGCGGACCAGATCCGCCGCGACGCGCGCGCGCTGCAAGACGCGGGCGTCTTCGCGATCGTGCTCGAGAAGATCCCGGCGAAGCTCGCGGCCGAGATCTCGAAGGACCTCGACGTCCCGACGATCGGCATCGGCGCCGGCGGCGGCTGCGACGGGCAGATCCTCGTGACGCACGACATGCTCGGCCTCTACACGCGCTTCCATCCGCGCTTCGTGCGGCGCTACGAGAAGCTGGACGAGCTGATGCGGTCGGCCTTCGAGCGGTACGTGGCCGACGTGCGCAGCCGCGACTTTCCGTCGGAAGACGAGTCCTACTGAGGGTGCGAACCCTTGGAGACCCCCGCCGGGGCGGATGCTCGCGGTTTCTCCCCAGAATCCAATTTCCTTCCTAGAATGGTCTCACCGGTGTCCCGCCGGCGACCGGAGCCGGCAGGGACAAACACGCCCGGCTCACCCCCTGCCGGTGCTCCGGGCACAGCTAGCTAGCTCAGCTCAGGAAAGGAAAAACGTACTCATGAGACGATTCCACATGGCCACCGTCGCCGCGTTTGCCACTACAGCGCTGGCGCAGGTCGGCTGGACTCAGACCGCCGAGCCCATCTTCGGTGAAGTGACGCACCTGAAGATGAACTACGGCACCGGCGAGATCACGACGCTGGACCCCGCGGGGGAAGCGCTCGTCTCGTCCTGCTACTCCAACTCCGCGTTCGCCGGCTTCTTCACGACGATCGGTGTCGTCGGCGACGAGTTCGTCGACTGGGGCATCAAGTCGTGCGGCCTCACCGGCAACGTGTGCGAGTTCATCTTCGGCTACGGCACGACCGCGCTCGACCCCGGCGCGGGCGGCCCCGGCGCCTCGATCGACATCGCGTTCTATCCCGGCTACACCGGGCTGTGCGGCGCGCTGCCCGCGCCCGCCGCGATCTACAGCTTCACCGGCCTCCCAGGCAGCCCCGACGGCGTCAGCGCGACGGCGTTCAGCATCACGGTCGACATCTCGACGATCGGCTTCGCCGCCGGCGACGGCCCCCTCGGCTGGAGTTACATCGCGACCGACACCGTGTCGGGCCCCCTGCTGATCTCGACCGCCGGCACGTGCGGCGGTCCGGGCGACCCGGGGACGGGTACGCAGGATTGCTTCGACATCTACTCGCCGACCGGCGGCGCGTGCCTGGGCACGTTCGTCTTCGGCACGGCGGGCATCGCCTCCTTCTGGATGGAGATCGGCGAGGATGACGGCAGTTTCGGTCCCGGCTCCCAAGTCCAGCGCTTCGGCACCGGCTGCAACACAGGCGTCCTGAGCCTCGGCTCCTCGGCGCCGTCGATCGGGTCCACCTGGGATCCGTCGATCACGACGGCGGCGGTCAGCGCCCCGAGCGCTGACTTCTACGGGATCTCCACCGGGCCCGGCGGAGACGGCTGCCTCATCTTGATCGACATCAACCCGCCGAACCCGCTCCTGGAAGCGGGCGGTGGCACCGGGTTCGGTTCGCCTTTCTCGATCCCGGTTCCCGTGCAGTGCTCGATCATCGGCGTCGGTGCGAGCATCCAGGCCGGGCAGATCGGCGTCGGCATCGGGTTCACGAATGCGATTGACTTCGTGATCGGCGCCTGATCCGGCCTCGCACTTCTGCGTACGCGGGCCGCGGTGGGAACGCCCACCGCGGCCCGTTTCTGCACGTGCGCGACGCCGTGCCCGATCTTGCCACACAAAATCGCAAAGGGCCCTAAGATCGGGTCTTGAGGTTTCTACCAAGGGCTCGCTTTGGGAGGAACGAAGTACCCCGAGCGGTATCCCCACCGCTCTCTGCTCAACTAGGAGGTTCTAGTGAAGCGACTTGCACTCGCCGCGCTCGCTACAGCGGCGCTGACCCCGCTCGCATGGTCCCAGACCAAGCAAGCCATCCCCTACTCGGGCGAGATCACCCATCTCAAGATGGACTACGCCACGGGTGAGATCACGACGTTGGATCCCGCGGGCGAGACGCTCGTCTCTTCGTGCTACGCCAACAACGCGTTCTCCGGTTTCTTCACGCAGATCGGAGTCGTCAACGACGAGTTCGTCGACTGGGGCATCAAGTCCTGCGGTCTCAGCGGCGTCGCCTGCGAGATCATCTTCGGCTACGGCACGACCGCGCTCGATCCCGGCCTGGGCGGCCCCGGTGCATCGATGAACATCGCGTTCTATCCCGGCTACACCGGGCTCTGCGGAGCGCTTCCGCCGCCCGCCATCGTCTACGGCTTTACCGGCCTGCCCGGGAGCCCGGACGGCGTCAGCGCGGCCGCGTTCACCATCACGGTGGATCTCACGACCGCGGGCTTCTTTGCCGCGGACGGGCCGCTCGGCTGGAGCTACATCGCCCAGGACACCGTCTCGGGTCCGCTCCTGATCACGACGACGGGCACCTGCGGCGGCCCCGGCGACCCGGCGACGGGAACGCAGGACTGCTTCGACATCTACTCCCCGATGGGCGGCGCGTGCCTCGGCACGTTCGTCTTCGGGACGGCCGGCATCGCCTCCTTCTGGATGGAGATCGGCGAGGACGACGGAAGCTTCGGACCCGGTTCGCAGGCCCAGCGCTTCGGCACGGGCGGCTGCAACGTCGGCGTGCTGAGCACCGGCTCCCCGCCGAACGTTGCCTCGACGTGGGATCCGTCGATCACCACCGCGGCGGTGGGTGCCGCCACGATCGACTTCATCGCCATCTCTTCGCTGCCCGTGCCAGGCGGCGTGTGCTCCGGCGGGCTTGAGATCTTGATCGATCTCTCGGCGCCCCTCGTTACGTTCGCGGGCGGCACCGGCTTCGGCCAACCGTTCGCGATCCCGATCCCACCCAACTGCCGCCTGATCGGTGCGAACCTGAGCGCCCAGGCCGGTCAGGTGGGCTTCGGCTTCGGGCTCACCAACGCGATCGACATCACGGTCGGCATCTGACCCGGGCCCCTTTGCCAAGTACGCGGGCCGCGGTGGGACTCCCACCGCGGCCCGTTTCGCCCAGGAGCCTGTCCGAGTATTCGCCGCACCCGCACGGCGCCCTCTCGAACGCAGCCCTGCGTCGCTCCTCCTCAGCGTATCGCAGTGGATACGCGGTCGTCGTCGCTTCTTGATCCGCCGCGAGAGATGCGAGGGTGCGGCCACGGCGAATACTCGGACAGGCTCCTAGCCCCCTCCCTTAGAGCACGTCCTAAAACCCTGTCTGGCTCCGGCCGGCTGCGGCCGCGCATCGCGGCGTCGAACCTCCTCCGAGTACTACAGCGAGTACGCGTCGTCGGCCCTCCTTGCGCTGCGCGGTCCTCGCTCGGCCTCGGGCCGACGACAGGGTTTTAGGACGTGCTCTTACTCGACCAACTCGAGCTCGAGCACCAGCGGGCGGTGGTCCGACGCGACCGGCGCGTCGAGGACGTCCATCCCGACCACCCGGGCAACGCCCGGGGTGCGGACCAGGATGTAGTCGATCTCCCGCGCGGGGCCGTCGGAGGGGAAGGTGAAGCGGTCCCCGCCCTTGTCGGGGTCCGTCCACGGCTCGCCGAAGAGCCGCATCACGGGCGAGCCCGGCTCCGAGTTGAAGTCCCCCGCGAGGATCACCGGCGCCTCCTCGTCGGCGAGAGCCCCGAGGACGGCCCGGGCCTGGGCCAGGCGCTCCTCCTCGGTCGCGTACAGGTGGATGCCGACCACGACGACCTCGCCGCCGCCCGCCAATCTCACGCGCGCGGTGAGTGCGGAGCGAGGCTCCGCGCCCGGCGGCAGGACGACGTTCCGCGACGACACGACGGGGAGCCGGGACAGGATGGCCATGCCGTAGCGCCCGCCGTCGTAGTCCATGAACGGACCGAAGAGCGGCTCCATGCCGAGCCTCGCCCCCAGCCAGGCGACCTGATCGACGCGCCCCGACCGCTCGCAGCGTTCGTCCACCTCCTGCAGCGTGACGACGTCGGGCGCGACCGCTTCGATGACCGCCGCCGCGCGCTCCAGGTCGATCACGCCGTCGTTCCCCTGGCCGTGCTTGATGTTGTAGCTCATGACCTTGATGCGCTCGCGCCCGTCGTTCAGGCGAAGCGTCGACAGCACGGCGGCGTGATCGCTCGGCCAACCGCGCTCGTGCTCGGCGAGCACCGCCGAGTCGAGGACGCTCCACCGGTCGCCCCGGACGTAGACGTAGTCGATGCGATCGGGATGACTCTCGGTGAACTCGGGCGACCACGTCGTTCCCGGGAACTCGATCGGATCGGGGTGCGCGGCGCGGTAGGTATCGACGAAACCAGCGCGCTCCATGGCCAGGCTGACCGGCCAGGCGACGACTCGACCCCGATGGTTGGGAAGGTGCGCCGCCTCGGCCGTCCAGTCGAGGTGAGATCCGCTGTTGAAGTCGCCGGCGACGATGACCGGAACGTCCGGCGCCGTCGCGAGATGGGGAAGCAGCTCCGCGAGGATGCCGTCGATCTCCCTCCCGCGCGTCTCGGAGTCCGCGGACGCGAGCTCCGCGCCCGTGGCGCCGGCCGCGAGCTGGTCCTGGACGCTGGGCAAGTGGTTGATCCAGAGCGAGTAGGCCTGGATCGAAAGGTCCGGGCGCAGCCGGATGGTCGCGCCCCCGAACCGGAATCCCTGATACAGCCGGTGAACGCCTTCGATCGGGAAGCGGCTCAGGATCGCCAGATTGCTCGACCTCAGGAAGTAGTCGAACCCCAGGCGTCCGCTGATCCTCGGCCCGCTGCCGTAGGTCTCCTGCATGAGCACGAGGTCGGCCCGACAGTCCTCGATCACCTCGACGACCCTCCGGACCCCCTCGTCGCGGCCCTTGCGCCGTCCTCCGTGCCAGATGTTCCAGACGAGCACGCGCAGCGGCCGGCCGTCCCACACCACCGGCGCCGCCGGCCTGCGGGACTCGCCGAAGCGTTCGACGAACTGCGCCGTGATTGTCGCCGGTGGGATCGTCCCCCGTTCGATGCGCACGTCTCCGATCGCGAGACCGTGCGAGCCCGCGCCGAGCAGGATTCCCTTCTCGGCCGAGCTCAGGCTCCCGACACCCTGCAGGTCGTGGAGCGCGACGCGGCGGCCGTCGTGGTACAGGTGGGCGACGCCGCGCTCCCGATCGATCGCAAACCCGACCTCGTGCCAGCGACCGTCCGCGATCCCCTGGTCCGCGGCTTCCGGGCGGTGATCGATCCGCCGCGTGCCGTCTCCCGCGTTCCACGTCCAGGCTCCGTCGGGAAGCACGCTGATCGCGAACCCGGGCTCCACTCCCGACGCGCGCCCGAGGCCGAAGCTCTGGTTCGTCGTGTAGTCGACGACCTCGCCGGACTCCCACGCCTTGTTCGCGGCGAGCGCCGGAAGATCCTCGGGTGCCCGGTCCATCCGGACACACACCCGAAACGTGAACCCAGCGGCGAGATCGACGTCCTGCGGGAGTCGGACCGCGGCGGGAATCTCGACGGGCTCGACCTGAGCGCGGGCCGGAACGAAGACCGAGACGAAAGCCAGCAGTGCGAGACCGGCTCGGGCGATCGTGAACATCGGCCGAGTCTAGCAACGGCGCCGTCGCGCCCGCGGGCACGAAAACGTCTTCTAAGGCGAGAGGAACTTCGTGCGGTTGTCGCCCTGGATGAAGACGCCCCGCGGGTTCGTGCCCACGTTGACGTAGGAGATCGCGAAGGTCTCGGTGTCCACCACGAGGACGCGGTCGAACCGATCGATCGCATAGAACGACCCCTCGTCCGGCGAGAGCGCGGTGTTGCCGAAGAAAACGCTCGCCAGGACGGTCTTCACCTTCGTCTCGGCCGCCGCGTCGAACACGTCGACCGCGCCGAAGCCGCAGAAGCCGCCGAAGGCGACGCAGACGCCCCAGACGCGGTGTCTCGACGCCTCGTAGGCCAGGTGGCGGTTGGACGCGCTGCTCGTCGGGATGTGCGTGACCGTCTGGGTGAACCGGTCGAAGAGGTCGAGGGCCTGACCGCAACCGGTGCCGTAGCAGATCCCGCCGGAGGCGATCCGCGTCTCGTTCTGGACGAGCTGGATGTCCGGAGCCGGGTTGCCCGGGTTGATCGCGAAGTCGAGCGTCGTGCCGGCGAAGACGTCCACCTCGCGGTAGTTGCACACGCCGAGGTAGCAGTAGGTCTCCGCCATGTAGAGGAGCTGGCCGTCCGACGTCAGGTCCAGGTCGGTCATCGGCGTTCCCCCGGTCGGCTGTGTCGGGATCGACCCGACGACCGTCTGCGTCGCGAGATCGACGACGTAAAGCGTCTGGTCCCCCTGGGCGATCGAGATGTAGGCCGTGGTCGAATCCGGCGAGAACGCGACCTGCGGCGCGGAGAAGAGCGCCCCGGAGAACCCGTCGCAGACCTGGCAGAGCACGAGCGTGTTGAGGAACGTGTCCGTCGTCCGGTCGACGATGTGCACCGTGCCGGCGTTCATCTCCCCGACGACCATCCAACGGTCGTCCGGCGAGATCTCGACCTCGACCACGGCGCTGATCGTCGGAAGCTGGAGCGTGGTCGCGAGCTTCCGCTTGCCGAGGTCGATCTTGTACACGCGCCCGCCCTGCTGCTCGGTCACGTAGCCGAACTTCCCGTCGCCCGTCATCGCCGCCTTGAACGGACGGTTGGCCACCGGGATGCGCGCGATCTCCTGGTTCACGGCGGTGTCGAACAGGCTGACGTCGTTGGAGTCGAGGTTGGGCACCAGCGCGAGCGGGCCGAGGGGCCGCCTCGCGACCGGTTCCGTCGCCGGCGCGGCCGACGCACCGAGCGGCGGCGCCGCGCCGAGGGAGATCTCGCCGGGCTCGACGACGCCCTCGAACCGGAAGAGCGCCGTCCGCGTCAGGCCCGAGTAGAGCACCGTCTGCGTCCCCTCGCGCTTCGCGAGCTCGGGCACGCCGTCCCGGTTCAGGTCGCCCCAAGCGCCCTGGGCCGCTCCCGCCGCACCGAAGAGAAGGAGGGCGAAGCCTCCCCCGACCGCTTGCTTCGCAACCTGGCGCATCTTCCACTCTCCTTCCGGTCATCGAGCGCGTCGCCGGCGGAGCATTGTCCGCCATTTCCCTCGTTTCGCTCGAGCGCAACGGCAAAACCCCGCGTAACGCGCGCAGCGGTTTCCGGATGGAGGGGACAACCACACAAGGAGTCCTCTCTTGATGCGCATCCTCTCCGCCCTGCCCCTGCTCGCCCTCCCGGGTCCCCTCGCCTCGCAGGAGCCCTTCGACGTCGAATCGTATTCCCTCGTGTCGGACGGCCAGGGGGTGCCGGCCGCCCTCCTTCCGGGCACCGGCCTCGGGCACTCGATGGACGGGATCGGGGACTTCGACGGGAACGGCTTCGAGGACCTGATCGTCGGCACGCCTCTCTGGCAGCTCGCCGGGAACTCGACGGGCTCCGCCTGGATTCTCTTCCTCGGCTCCGGCGGGAGCGTGATCGGCTCGCAGCAGATCAGCGAGAACGTTGGCGGCTTCGGGACCGGCCTCGACTTCGCCGACGAGTTCGGGAGCTCGGTCGCCTACCTCGGGGACGTCGACGGCGACGGCGTCGGGGATGTCGCCGTGGGAGCGCGCCGCGACGACGACGGCGCGACCGACGCGGGAGCGATATGGATCCTGTTCCTGAACCCCGGCGGGACCGTCAAGTCGAAGACGAAGATCAGCGCCCTAACGGGGGGGCTCGGCATGACGCCCTCCTTCCTGGCTCAGGCGATGGGGACGATCGGGGACCTCGACGGGGACGGGATCGCGGAGCTGATGACGTCGTCGCTCAAGGACATCCAGGTCCTCTTCCTGGATTCGACGGGAACCGTGACCTCCCGGACCGAGATCGACGGCGCCCCGTTCGCGACCTTCGGCTGCTACGCCATGGACGGCCTGGGCGACTTCGACGGGGACGGCGTGCTCGACGCGGTCGTGGGGTATCCGTTCGACAACTGCGACGTCGGGATGACCACTTGCACCGGCTACGTCCTGCTCCTGATGCTGAACGCCGACGGGAGCCTGAAGAGCTCCATCCCGATCGTCCCCGGCCTCCAGACCACCGGGACGCTCTTCGCCGACCGGGACAAGTTCGGGCAGGGCGTCGAAACGCTCGGGGACATCGACGGCGACGGCGTGACCGACATCGCCGTCGGCGAGCCGGGCGACGACGACCCGGGCGGCAGCGCGCTCACCGACGCCGGCGCGGTCTGGATCCTGCGGCTCTCCGCGGACGGCTCCGTGGCGGCCAGCAAGAAGATCGCGGAGAACGTGGGCGGTTTCACCGCCGACCTTTCGTCCACGGCGCGGCTGGGCGCCGCCATCGTGGCGCCCGGCGACTTCGACGGCGACGGCGACCCCGACCTCCTGGTCGGCGCGTCCTCCGACGACACGACCGCGCCCAACGCCGGCGGCTACTACGCCCTCCACCTGACGCCGACGCACGGAACTCCTTACGGGTGCGGGATCAACCCCGCCGGGAGCCTCGTCGAGGTTTCGGGCCAGCCGCAGATCGGAAACACGTGGAGGTTGGCGCTGAACAACCCCCTGGGAACGCAGAGCCCCGGCTCACCCGCCTTCCTCGGGATCACGCTCGCGGGCCTCGCGGGTGGCGGCTGCGGGCCGGTGATCCCCGGTTGGGGCATGGCCTCGTCCACCGCGGGGGGCGAGCTCGTCATCGACGTCTCCTCGACCCTCGTCGTCCTCGGTCCGGCCGTCTGGCCGGGCAGCCCGGCTCCGATCGACGTCGTCTTCCCCCCCGACCCCACCCTGCCCGGCACCACGCTCCACGCGCAGGGGGCGATCGTCGACGTCCTGCTCGGAATCGGCGTGACGCGGGGCCTCACGACCTCGGTCCTTCCCTGATCGCGGCGGGAAGCCCCGGACGTCAGTGGAGGGGGGCGACCGCTTCGATCCGGGCGGTGAAGCCGTTGGTTCCCGCGTACTCGAACCGCTTGTCTTCGCCGTCGTGTCTCAGCGTGATCGAACGGTACTGGACGTGATCCTGGAACGGTGGAGCGGGGAAGGAGGGCGAGGGAAGGTTCGCGATCTCGATCGGCTCGCCGTTCTTACCCTTCATGACCTCGATCTCCGCCGTCGTGTTGGGCGTGGAGATCCGCATCCGATCCGCGCTCTGCTCGACGGACAGCGGGACGTTCTTGACCTCGAGCACGTTCTCGACCGCGAAGAAGTCCTCGAACGTGGGGAGCAGCTTGACGGCCGCCTCGGTCTGGGCCTCGTTCGCCTCGTCGGCCACGTAGAACTTGATCCAGTCCCCGCCACGGTACACGGCGAGCACTTTAACTCCGTCGAGCCGAACGTCGCCGAAGTGACCGCGCTCGATCTCGACGAGCGTGACTCCGTCGCAGTACCCGCGGGTCGGAGCCGACCCGAAGAGGCAAGGGCAGCTCACGGCGCAGCAGCAGCAGTCGGTGTAGTCAGCCTCGATCGACCAGGCCGGGCTCCCGGGCTCTCCGGCGCGCGGACCGGCGGCGCAGGCCGCAGCGAGAGTTAGCGACAGAACGGTAGCGATCGTGAGCAGGTGGCGAGTCATCCCGTTCTCCTTTCGGGCATAGCATAGACCAGGTCGGCGGCGAGCCACGCGAAGAGGGGTCGATTCACCCGGGCACGGCGGACTCGCCGGGCCGGCGCGCCACGAAGAACTCGTACGCGTAGGACGCCGAGTGCCTTCGGTGCAGCTCGGGCTCCGCCGCGAGCTGATCGAGCTCGCCGAGCGCCCCGGCGTCGTCCGCGTGCTCGCCGCGCAGCTCCTCGATGCGGCGGAGCATCGGCGTGTAGAAGTCGTCCCACCAGGCCTCGCCGGGAAGCGTGAAGTGACCGACGAGCGAGAAGCCGCTGCGCTCGATGACACGCAGTGCGTCGGACGCGGTCCCCATGGTCGGATAGTCGGCGAAGGCCGCCTTCACCTCGGCGGGCGGATCCTCCGCGCGCCAGACGGCGTCGGTGAAGGCGAGATGACCGCCGGGTCGAAGCAGACCGCGGCAGACGTCCAGGCCCCGCTCGAGCCCGACGTTGTAGAGCGCCCCCTCGGACCAGACGAGGTCGAAGCTCTCCGGCAACCACCCCGGGTGGGCGATGTCACCCAGGACCGGGAGCACGCGGCGATCGAGGCCGCGCTCGGCGACCGTGGCGCGCAGCCGCTCGAGGCTCGGGAGGTGGCGGTCCACCGCGACGATGATCCCCGAGGTGAGCTCGGCGAGGTCGAACGTCTGCGCGCCGACGCCGCAGCCGAGGTCGAGCACCCGCGGGACCGGCGGGAGATCGCGACAGAGCGCGAGGGCCTTCGCCGTACACGCGCGGTTGCCCGGCCCCTGCCGGGGGAGCGACTCGAAGACCTCGAAGAAGAGCTGCGGAAAGCGCTCGCCCACGGCGTGCATCCTCGCCCGGAACGGCCCCGGTCTCGAGCAGCGAGGCCTAGAATGCGGGCCATGCAGGCTCACCCGGGCGCCACTCTCCTCTTCCGGGTCGCGTTCTGCCTTCTCTCGAGCTCGTCGTGTACCTCGGCGCCGCCCGGAGACGTCGAGACCACCGCCCCCGACAAGCGCCCCAACCTGCTGGTGCTCGTCACCGACGATCACCCCTTCGACGCGCTGGGCTGCGCGGGCCATCCGGTGCTGCGCACGCCGCACATGGACGCGCTCGCGGCGCAGGGCGTGCACTTCACCCACGCCTTCGTCACGACGCCCATCTGCGCGGCGAGCCGGGCGAGCATCCTCCTGGGCCGGTACGAACGCTCCCACGGGTACACGTTCGGAGAGCCCCCGCTGTCCGCCGAGCTCGTCCGCGCGAGCTATCCGAGCCTCCTCAGGAGAGCGGGCTACCGGGTGGGTTTCGTGGGCAAGCTCGGCGTGAGAGTGGAACCCGAGGGGCTCGCGGAGATGTTCGACGAGCTCCACCCGGGCACCTATCCCTATTTCGCGAAGGTCGAAGGGGAAGAGGAGGCTCCCCCGCGCCACCTGACCGACCTCAACGTCGATCGGGCGATCGCCTTCCTGGAGGCGTCGGACGGCCGTCCCTTCTGCCTGTCGCTCTCCTTCCAGGCGCCGCACGCGGAAGACGCCAACCCCGAGCAGTACGTGTGGCCGGCGAGCTGCGACGGCCTCTACGTCGAGGAACCGATCCCTCCGCCCGATACCTCCGACCCGGCGTTCTTCGACGCGCTGCCCGATTTCCTGCGCACCGGCCTGAACCGCGGGCGGTGGCACTGGCGCTTCGACACCCCGGAGAAGCGGGAGCGCATGGTGCGCGGCTACTACCGCATGCTCACCGGCGTGGACGCCGGGATCGGCCGGCTGCTCGCGTCGCTCGACGAGCTGGGAATGCGGGAGAACACCGTGATCCTCTTGATCGGCGACAACGGCTACTTCCTCGGCGAGCGCGGCTACGCCGGGAAGTGGACGATGCACGACCGCTCGACCCGCGTGCCCCTGATCGTGCTGGATCCACGCGTCCTGGAAGAGCGGCGCGGGACCCGCCGCGACGACCTCGTCCTCAACCTGGACGTCGCCCCCACCTTGCTCGACCTGGCGGGCGTCGAGATGCCGGCGGTGGTGCAGGGACGCTCGCTGCGACCGCTCCTCGAAGGAGCGGTCGCTCCGTGGCGCGACGACGTCTTCACCGAGCACCTCTGGGACTTCGAGGACATCCCGCGCACCGAGGGTCTGCGCACGCGCGAATGGAAGTACATCCGCTACCTCGACCACCCGGAGTACGAGGAGCTCTACGACCTCGCCAACGACCCGCTCGAGGAGCAGAACCTGGCGCGTGAGGAAGGTCACGCTCCGCGGTTGCATGAGCTCCGGGAACGCTGCTCCCGCGCGGCGCGCGCCGCCGAAGGGAGGCCGGGGAGCTGAGCCTCAGCGCGCGCGTTCCGCCAGGATCAGCGCCTCGGCGAACGCCTCGCCGACCTGCGTCAGGATCTTCGCGGAACCCAGGTAGTGGTACTCCGCGTTGGAGACGCCCTTCTCGAGGAGCGTTCGCTCGCGCTCGTTGAAGGTCTTCGCCCGGAGCTCCTCCCGCGCGGACTCCGCCTCCTCCGAGGTCAGCTCGCCCGCCTGGCGTTGGTCGTCGATGCGCTTCAGGTCGGGCGCGAGCTCCCGCTCCCTCCTCCGCAGCGCCGTGACCTCCATGTCCCAGAACTCCTCGGTCCGGACGGCGGTGACTCCCTCGAGCTCGGGAAGCGAAGCCGGCGCGGCCATGGCGTCGCGGAAGTTCTGATGGATGCCCTTGTAGCGCTGTTGATCGGGTCCGTAGTGCTCCACCGGCCCCCCCACTCCCATCACGCCGATCACGAAGGGCAAGTCGGGCGCCGCGAGGTCCTTCCGCACGTCGCGGATGAAGCACGCGAGCACCTCGCTGTAGGCGTCGTACCCTCCCGGCTCGGCGCGTTGCGGATACGTGCCGCGATCGACCATGTCGTTCCAGCCCTGGAACCAGACGAAACCGGCGAGCTCGTATCCCCGCACGGGGTCGTACTGCGGATAGACGCGCTCGACGTCGTCCAGGACCGCCTTCACGTGCTCGATCATCAAGCGGTAGTACCGACCCGTCGCCTCCGCCTTCTCGGCTCGAATCGAGTCGACGTCCTTGCCCTGCTTCGCGAAGGCCTGCAACTGGCTCTCGTTGAACTCGTACGGTCCGGCGCTCGGCGGCCGGAAGTCCGTGTGCAGGCTCTTCCCACCCCACGCGGTCTTGACGATCAGGATCGGTTCGCCGAGGAGCCTCCGCATGGTGACGCCGAAGGCGAGCTCCGGACCGATCTTCGGCCCGCCGCCTTGCGCGCCGAAGCCGGCGGTCAGCCTGCCGGTCTGCTCCTCCTCGGCGGAGCCGATCGAGGAGATCCAGACGTCGTCGCACACCCGCGGCGCGCCGTCGGCGTCCACGAGCTCCTCCCAGAGCGGCGCGGTCCGCGGATCCATCGCCAGGACCTCGAGGGTCCGCACGTCCGCGTGCCCCTGCATGTTCGACTGACCGGCGAGCACGAAGACTTTGAGCGGGCCAGCCGCAGCTCCCACCTGAGCGCCGCGGCCCGCGCGCGCGTCCTGGGACGCGACGGCGACGACGGGCAGCGCCGCCGCGGCAATCGCGAGGAGGGAGAAGAGCACGCTTCGGCGGCGGTGGTAGCACATCTTGGGAGTCGGGTCACTGACGACCGAATCCACGAGCAGACTATCGAAGGCGTTGGAGGGGATCTCGCGGTTCATGACCCCTCAGTGCGTGCCTCGGCCTCCATCCCGGTGGCCCGATCCCCGTGGCGCAAGGCGACCTCGACGAAGGCGGGCACGATCTCGAGCGTGGCAGCGCTGGCGGTCGGCGGTGATGAGCCCCCACCCCACGCCCGCCCTGAGGGCACAGGAAGAAGCCCGGCCTGGGGCCGGGCCATCGCCTTCCTCGAGGAGTTGGTAGCGGGGGGCCGCTGGGCTCGGCTGGAGAGGACGGCCGCTGCGCAGCCGGCTTCTTCGGTCCCACCGGAGGCAGGCCTCTGTCGCGCGCCGCTTCGGCCCCGTAACACCGCCCGCGCGAGGGTCGGCTCGCCGGGCGCCTGGTGATCTTCGGCACACGTGTTGCCGACCGGATGTGCCGCCCGACCAGTCCCCTGTCCCGAAGCGAGCGATGACCTCGACCTCCCGCCCCCTCGTCCTCTTCTCCCTCAGTCTCGCGTTCTCCCTCAGTCTCGCGGCGGCCTGCGCTCACCATGCGGAGTTCGCCGAAGTCGTCGCGCCGATGGAGCTCACCGGCACCGCCTACGAGGCGGCCGCCCGCGTCGAGCTGCCGGCCGTGAGCCCGAGCGAGGGCTCGGGCCTGCACCACGTGTTCGAGCTGAGCAAGCGCATCATCTCCGGTGCGGAGCCGGACGGCCCGGAGGCGCTGGAGCAGATCGCGTCCTGGGGCGTCAGGACGATCCTCTCGGTCGACGGCAAGACCCCCGACGCGGAAACCGCCGAGGCACTCGGCATGCGCTACGTGCACGTGCCCATCGAGTATTCGGGGATGAAGGAGGAGGAGCTGCTCAAGATCTCCAAGACCTTCCGCGAGCTCGAAGGCCCCTTCTACGTGCACTGCTTCCACGGCAAGCACCGCGGTCCGGCCGCGGCGGCCGTCGGGCGCGTCGTGCTCGACGGCGTGCCGCGCGAGCGAGCCATCGCCGAGATGCGCCAGTGGTGCTCCACGGCCTCCAAGTACGAGGGGCTCTACTCCACGGTCGCCACTGCCCACATCCCGACCGCGGACGAGACCGCGCGTTTCGACTTCGACTTCCACGCCGCCCACTCCTTCGACGGACTGCGGGGGGCGATGGTCGAGATGACCCGCAAGTGGGACCTGATCAAGGCGGCAAGGGAGCGCAACTGGCAGCCGGACCCCGAGCACCCCGACGTCGTGCCGCGGGAAGAGGCGGTGCAGCTCCATCAGCTCTTCGAGGCCTGCTCCGAGCTGGAGAGCATCCGCGCCTGGCAGGACGACTTCCGGGCATGGCTCGAAGACGGCCGCTCCGGCTCCGAGCAGCTCGTGCAGGCGCTGACGGACCACGCCCGCCTGAACGACGCCGCCCCGGCGAGCCGCGAGCTCGGCGAGGCGGTTGCGCTGGCGGACATGGCCTTCACGCGCGTGAGGAAGAGCTGCGCCTCTTGCCACTCCGCGTATCGCGACTGAGTTGTTGTCGGACCGCGAGCCCGCGGCGCTACCATCTCGCCGGTCCTCGACCCGCCGAGGAGCTCGTGAGCGAACCACGGCTGCGTCGCCAACGCACGCGAGGGTCCTGGCGCCCGCCCGGGCACGAAAAAACCCGGCCTTGGGCCGGGTCATCGCCGATTCCTCTCGAGGAGTTGGTAGCGGGGGGCCGCTTGGCTCGCATGGAGAGTACGGCTGACTCGCCTTACGGCTCCTGGCTCGAGCGTTCCTCGGGTGGGTGCTACCAGTCGACTGTGAGAACGACCTTCCAGGTGACGCCGCGCACGGTCGGGTCGCCGGTTTCTCGAGCTGACACTGCCGGCCTGTGGATGTAGGTTGCCATGGGGTGCCGTGCGCCCCCCAACCGAGAAGGAGACGACGCATGGATCTGTGGGCCGGTGTGCTCCTTGCGATCGCGGGCCCGGGCTCCCTCCAAAGTGACCGGGAAGCCCCGGTCATGGACGCCCTTGCGGGCTTCGCGGAGGCCGTGGACAGCGTCCGCGCCGCCTGGGACATCCCCGGCCTGGCGGTGGCGATCGTGAAGGACGGGGAGGTCGTCTTCGCGCAGGGCTTCGGCCTGCGCGACATCGAAGGCGGCGAGCCGGTCACGACGGACACGGTCTTCGGCCTGGGGTCGAGCACGAAATCGTTCACGGCGCTGGCCCTCGCGCTGCTCGCCGCGGACGGCGCCCTGGACCTCGACGCGCCGCTGGTCGAGGCCGTCCCCGCCTTCCGCCTGCACGACGAGCGCGCCGGTGCTCAGACGACGGCGCGTGATCTCCTCGCGCACCGCGCGGGGATCCCGGGACGCTACGACATGCTCTGGCTCCTGACACCGATCGACCGCGCCGAGCTCTTCGCGCGCCTGCGCTTCCTCCCGCTCGACGACAGCCAACGCGGCAGCTTCCATTACAGCAACGTCGGCTATGCGGTGGCGGGCGTGGTGTTGGAGCGCGTAAGCGGGGTGTCCTGGGAGACGTTCCTCCGCGAGCGGATCTTCGAACCGCTGGGAATGGACCGGACCGGCTTCGTCAACGGCAACGCTCCACCAGGGGACGACTGGGCCCGTGCGTACCGCAAGGACGGGAGAACCCATACGCCGGTTCCGTTCGCGGGCACCGTGGCCTTCGAGCGCGCCACCCTGATCGGCCCGGCGGGCTCGGTCCGTTCGACGGCCGCCGACACGGCCCGCTGGGTGCACTTCCTGCTCGCGGGCGGGCGCACGGCGCACGGCGAGTTGGCCACCGCGACAACGGTCGAGGAGCTCTTCGCACCGGCAGTGGAGATCACCGACCCGGGCTACCGCATGCTCACCCAGGGCGAGGCCTACGGGCTCGGCTGGGTGGTCGGGGAACATCGCGGGCACCGCGTCTTGAGCCATGGCGGCAATATCGAGGCCTACTCCTCCCTCGTGAGCCTGCTGCCCTCGATCGACGCCGGCATCGTCGTGCTTTCGAACACGATGAACATGGCGGGGTACGAGATCAGCCGTGACGCTTACGATCGGCTTCTCGGGCTCGACCCGCCCGAGGACGAGGAGCTGCGGACGTTCTTCGCCATGCTCCAACGAGGCCGCGCTGCGGCCGCAAGTCCGCCCGACTCGGAGCCGGACGCTCGGGCGGCCCACGACCCCGAGGAATGCGCCGGGACCTATACGAACCCCGCCTTCGGACGGGCCACCGTCCGCGCGAGGCCGAGCGCGCTCGAGCTGACGTTCGCGACCGGCGTGCGGGCGAAGCTCCACAGAACCTCGGACGACGGATTCAAGGCCACGACGAGCGAGGTCTACCTGCCGACTTTCGAGCTCCGCTTCTGGTCGGCCACGAGCGGGCGTGTCGGGGGCTTCGACCTCGTGCTGCAACCAGACTCGCCCGCGATCGTGTTCACTCGCGAGCCCTGACGGAGGGCGCCGCCCGCAGACGACGGACGGCCAACAAAGAAGAGGATCCGGCCGGGGAGGGCCAGATCCTCTCTGAGCGGTGGTAGCGGGGGCAGGACTCGAACCTGCGACCTTCGGGTTACGAGGCCGACGAGCTGCCAGACTGCGGGTCCGGCGCTGCAAGAGGCGTGCGGGCCAGGGCGCGCAGGAGAATCCAAGCGAAGAGCGCTAGAGCGCCTAGCAGCGGGCCGAGCTCCCACAGGCCGAGCCTGAGCTCGCCTCCCAGGATGGGCGGATCGACCATCACGTACAGGTCCAAGGCCCGTCCAACGAGCACCACGCCGGCGATCCGCATCAGCACCACGCCGTTGCGCCGCCAGGCGCGCAGCATCAAGGATAGGAACGGGATCGCGAAGTTGACGATCAGGTTCACCCGCACGAGCGTCCCCCACCCCCCCTGGTTGCGCAGGAGGTAGTACCCGGTCTCCTCGGGGATGTTCGAGTACCAGATGATCATGTACTCGCAGTACCAGATGTAGGCCCAGAACAGGGACAGCGCGAGCAGGATCTTGCCCAGGTCGTCCATCACGTCGCGCGTGACCACCGCGCGCAGGGTCCCCTTCCGGCGCAGGACGACGAGCACGATCACGCACACGGCGAGACCGGCCGAGCCCACTCCCGACAGCGTCCGCAGGGCGAACATGGTGCTGAACCAGTGCGGGTCGAGGGACTTGATCCAGTCCACGCTGGCGAGCGAGAACGTGATCGCGAAGGTCGCCATGAAGAGTGCCGAGAACCCGATGTCGCGGCGCCGGCGCTGCTGGGGCGGCTCGGTCGCCCGCGAGCGCGCGGCCAGCTTGCGCCCGAGCCAGATCCAGATCGCGAAGTACGCCACCAGGCGCAGGGCGAAGCCGGCGAGGTTCAGGTACGGCGCCTTGTGCTGTAGCAGCGCGTCCTCCGCCACGACGGCGGCGTGGGACCATTCGTACAGGGCGTGGGTCCCCATCAAGAGAACGAGCCCGAGCACGAAGGCCGCCGGCAGGGCGGCCGTCATCGCCTCGGGGACGAGTCGGAGGGGCTGGCTCCATTTGGCGCGCGTGAGGTAGTGGATCGACAGGAACAGCGGCCCCGCCAGGGCGAGCCCGACGAAGTAGCTGAAGCCCATCAGGTAGCCGCCCCACACGCGCTCGGGCGCGATCATCGTGCCCAGCAAGAGGACGACGCCGCCGGCGACAGCCGCCGCGAAGAGGCCTCGCAGGAGCCGCGGAGAGATGCTCATCGGCTCCCCTCCTGCAGCTTGCGCACGTAGCGCACCACCCTCCAGCGATCGTCCTCCGAGACCTGGGCCGCGTAGGAAGCCATGTTGCCCTGCCCCATCGTCAACAGGTGGAACATCTCACCATCGGCCATCTGCAGCGAGCGCGCGGCGTGCAGCGACGGCGGCGGCAGCATGCCACGCCGCACGACCGGCCCCTGGCCGCCGCCGTCGCCGGCGTGACAGAGGGCGCAGAAGATGCCGTAGATCTCAGCCCCGCGGCCGAGCGTGTGCGCGTCGTCGCCGAAGGGGTTCTCGAGCTCGCGCCCCGCCCGCGCCGCCTCCTCGGGGCCAGGGCCGTAGCGGAAGGGAAGCCGCCCGCGCACGACGACCCCCTCGACGAGCGCCTGCTGGGTCAGGCCACCGGGCAGCGACGCGCTCGGGCTCTGGGTCTCGTTGGCGAGGGAGTAGGCCATCTCGGTGAAGACCTCGTAGTTCCGCTCCCCGGGATCCGAGCGCAGCACGCGCTCGAGCCCCAGGAGCACCACCACACCCACGCCGAAGAGCACCAGGAATCGCAGCCAGGAGGAGCTCATTCCTCCACCTCCCGCCAGACGCGCAGGGCGCCGTGCCGCTCGAGCAGCGCGCCGAGTTCTGCGCTCGCCAGCGACGCGTCCGCGCGCGCGATCACCAGGGCGAAGCGGTCGTCGGTCACGCCTTCGATTGCGCGGCTGCGCTTGCCCGGCCAGAGGCGGCTGCGCACCGCGAGCGCGAACGCGGTCGACAGCCCGCCGATGAGCACCGTCAGCTCGAAGCCGACGGGCACGAAGGCCGGCAGCGAGTCGAAGGGCTTGCCGCCCACGTTGATCGGCCAGTCCATCGCCGAGGTCCAGTACTGGAAGCCCAGCCCCAGGCAGAGGCCCACGACTCCCCCGAAGAAGCACACCAGGGTCAGACGCGAGCGGCGGATGCCGATCAGCTCGTCGATGCCGTGGATCGGGTAGGGCGAGTAGGCGTCGATGATCTCGAGCCCGCGCTCGCGGCTCTCGGCGATGGCGCCCAGGAGACTCGCCTCGCGCTCGAAGACGCCGACGTGGCGTACGCGGCTCATGCCACCCTCCTTTCCTCGCTCTCGGCGTGCGGAGCGTGCCCGGTTTCGCCACGCACCACGGTCTTGAGCTCGAACATCGAGAGCATCGGCAGGAAGCGGCAGAACAGGAGGAACAGCGTGAAGAACAGCCCGAACCCGCCGGCGAGAGCGCCGATCTCGACCAGCGTCGGCGCGTAGCCCGACCAGGCCGACGGCAAGTAGTCACGCTGCAGGGACGTCGCGATGATCACGAAGCGCTCGAACCACATGCCGACGTTCACCAGCACGGTGATCGTGAAGATCCAGCCGATGGAGTTGCGCACCTTGCGGCTCCACAGGAGCTGGGGGGCGACAACGTTGCAGAGCACCATGATCGCGTAGGACCAGCCCACGGGACCGAAGATGCGGTTGGCGAAGGCAAACTGCTCGTAGGGGCTGCCGGAGTACCAGGCGACGAAGAGCTCGGTCGCGTACGCGAGCCCGACGATCGAGCCGGTGAAGACCAGGATCTTGCACATCGCGTGGATGTGGCCCCAGGTGATGTAGTGCTCGAAGCGCATCACCCGGCGCGCGATCAGCATCAGCATCAGCACCATCGCGAAGCCGGAGAACACCGCTCCGATGACGAAGTAGGGCGGCAGCACCGTCGTGTGCCAGCCGGGCACCACCGAGGTCGCGAAGTCCGTGCTGACGACGCTGTGCACCGAGACGACGAGCGGGGTCGCGAGGCTCGCCAGGAGCACGCACGCCATCTCGTAGCGCGACCAGGTTCGCGCCGAGCCGTCCCAGCCGAGGCTGAAGAAGCCGAGGACCTTCTTGCGCAGCCCGCGGGCGCGATCGCGCAGCGTCGCCAGGTCGGGCACGAGCCCCACGTACCAGAACACCAGCGAGATCGTGAAGTAGGTCCCGATCGCGAACACGTCCCACAGGAGCGCCGAGCGCCAGTTCACCCACAGCGGCCCGCGGAAGTTGGGATAGGGGAAGACCCAGTAGGCGAGCCACGGGCGGCCCATGTGGATCACCGGGTACAGCCCGGCGCAGATCACGGCGAAGATCGTCATCGCCTCCGCCGAGCGGTTGATCGACGTGCGCCACTTCTGCCGGAAGAGCAAG
Source organism: Planctomycetota bacterium (assembly GCA_028278425.1). GTDB lineage: Bacteria > Planctomycetota > UBA1135 > UBA1135 > JANQEJ01. The sequence continues at coordinate 31,720 of JANQEJ010000168.1, forward strand.
AGCACCGCGGAGATCAGGGTGCCCGCGTGCCCGATGCCGACCCAGAACACGAAGTTCGTGATGTCGAAGCCCCAGCCGACCGTGCGGTTGAGGCCCCAGGTCCCGATACCCGTCGCGATCTGATACCACACCGACCAGACGCCCAGGGCGAGCACCGTGACGGCGGCGAGGAACGCGACCCACCACATCCCCGTGGGCTTTCCCTCGAGCGGAGCGGCGACGTCCCGCGTCACCTCGGCGCAGGTCTTGTTGCCGCCGAGCAGCGGAGGCTCCGCGACGTGGATGCTCGCCTCAGTGTCCATGGTCCTCCCCCCCACCGGAGTCCGGGCGCCCGTTGTGGACGTGGGTCAGGTAGCGCACCGACGGCTGCACGTTGAGCTCCTCGAGCACGCTGTAGGCGCGCGGCGTCGCCGCGAGCTCCGCGACGCGGCTCCCCGGGTCACGCAGGTTTCCGAAGGCGATCGCCTGGGCCGGGCAGGACTGCTGGCAGGCGGGCGTGACGTCCCCGTCGCGCACCTCGCGGCCCTCCCGCTTGGCCTCGGAGCGCGCCTCCTGGATGCGCTGCACGCAGAACGAGCACTTCTCCATCACCCCCCGGCTGCGCACGGTGACGTCCGGGTTGAGCGAGTGGTTCTGCATCTCGTCGGGACGCGCGTAGTCGAACCAGTTGAAGCGGCGCACCTTGTAGGGGCAGGTGTTCGCACAGTAGCGCGTTCCCACGCAGCGGTTGTAGACCTGCTGGTTCAGGCCGCCCTCCGAGTGCACCGTCGCGAGCACCGGGCAGACCGCCTCGCAGGGCGCGTGGTCGCAGTGCTGGCACAGCATCGGCTGGTGCAGCGTGCGCAGATCGTCGTCGTCGCCCTGGAAGTAGCGGTCGATGCGCAACCAGCTCATCTCGCGATGGCGGCGGACCTCGTCCCGCCCGACGACCGGCACGTTGTTCTCCGCCTGGCAGCCGAGGACGCAGGCGGAGCAACCGGTGCAGCGCGCGAGATCGATCGTCATGCCCCAGGTCGTGTCCGACTCGTGGTCCTCGGGCCACAGGTCGCCGGCGGGCACGGGGTGGCGGTGCACGCCCGCGCCCGGGTCTTCGCGCCAGGCGTCGAAGGTGGTGCTGAAGACGACCTCGCGCACCTCGTGCCCGTCGATGGCGAGGTGCTCGGGCAGCGAGAGCGAGTGGTAGTCCTGGGTCGAGGCCAGCTCGACCGACTCCCCCGTGGCGGTGACCGTGACGTCCGATCCGGCGAAGCGGCGCACGCAGCCGGCGGCGACCGCCAGCCCGGCGACGCTGGCGCCGACGGTTCCGCCCGGCGCGACGGTCTCGCGGGCGTCGACCCACTCGGGACCCACCTTCGTGAAGCGGTCGGTGCCGGCTCGCCCATAGCCGAGCGCGACCGCCACGACGCCGTCGTGCTGACCGCGCTGGATGTGCACCGGCAGCGCGGCCTCGCCGCCGTCTCCGCCGGAAGGCGCCAGCCGCACGACGTCGCCCTCCTCGAGATCGAGGCGCGCGGCGGTGGCGGCGGAGAGGCAGGCGTAGTTGTCCCACGTGATCTTCGTCACCGGGTCGGGCAGCTCGTGGAGCCAGGGGTTGTGGGCGTTGCGCCCGTCCAGCATCCCGGCCTTGGGATAGGCGATCAACGCCAGCGCTCCGGCCTTCGGCCCCTGCACCGAGCCCTGCGCGCGCGCCGCCGCGTCGATCGCGTCGGCGCGGAACGGGCCCGGCGCCTCGGCGGCGCCGTCGAGCCGCTGGTAGCCCTCGTGCAGCGCTCGGTCAAAAAACGCGTCGAAGTCCGCCTCGGCCGACTGACGCGGGAAGAGCTCCTGCCGCCAGGTCTCGCGCAGGAGCTCGCGGTCCTCGCGCGCGTCGCCCGACCAGCGCGCCAGGAGCTCGCGCAGGGTGCGCCCCGCGCGCAGGAGCGGCACGGTCGGCTGGGTCAGGGCGAAGGTCCCGGCAAAGGGCTCGGCGTCGTCCCAGGCCTCGAGGAAGTGCGGCTCCGGGCACACCCAGGTCGCCCGCGCGCTGGTCTCGTCCGGCGCGGCCGCGCAGGACACCAGGAGCTTCGCGCGCTCGATCGGCAGCCGTCCGGCGAGGTCGTAGGCGGGGTTCACGCCCTGAACGACCAGGGCGTCGACACGCCCCGCCGCGAGCTCCTCGGCCAGCTCCGACAGGGCGCGGTCGTCCCCCATGCGCTGCAGGGACGGGCGCTCGACATCGAGCGTGGTGCCGTAGTTCCCGAGCAGATGGTTGGCGTAGCTCGCCAACACCTGCACGTCGACGTCGTCCGAGCCGGCCACGACGAGGCTCGCGCCGCTCGAGCCCCACAGCTCGCCGGCCAGGCGCTCGAGCAGCTCGCGTTGCGGCGCGACATCCGCGGCCCCGGCGCAACGCCCCGCCCCGCCGGCGCGCCGCTCGAGGAGGTCGCACAGCCCTGCGAGCGCCGGACCGGTCTCCCAGGGTGCGAGCCGCACGCGCTCGTCCGCCCGGCAGCCGGTGAGCGACGTGCGCGCTTCGAGCTGGACGTGCTTCGACATGCGGGGCGCGGCGCCCTCGAGCGACCGGCCCTTGGTGTAGCCGGCGGTGAACTCCACGGGCGAGATCCACGTCGAGAGGAAGTCCGCGTCGAAGGAAACGATCGTCTTGGCGAGCTCGAACCGCAGCCGGGGCAGGATGCGCCGACCGAGCACCCGCCCGTGCGCGTCGAGCAGGGCCGACGCCGAAAGCCCGTCGTAGGTCACGTGCCGCGCATCCCGGAAGCCGTCCAGGAAGCGCGCGATCGCGGCGCGCGTGCTGGGGCCGTTGATCGTTCCCGTGAGAAGCCGCACCCGCCCGCCGCTCCGTCGCAGCCCGTCCAGCGCGGCGCCGAGCTCGCGGTCGGCCTGCTCCCAGCTCGCCCGCTCGCCGCCGCGCTGCGGGCCGTCGAAGCGCTTGGAGTCGTAGAGCGAGAGGATCGACGCCTGGCCGGACGGGCACAGCCCGCCGCCCGAGACCGGGTGACCCGGCGTGCCCTCTAGCTTGATCGGACGCCCGTCGCGGCACTTGGCCAGCACCCCGCAGCCGGCCTCGCAGGCCCGGCAGGTCGATGCGATCCAGTACACGCGCCCCGGCACGAACTCGGGCGAGGCGTCCAGCGCGGCGATGGCGTGCTGGACCGGCCCCCGCGAACAGCCGGAGAAGGCCGCGCTCGCCAGGCCGAAGCCGACCAGGTGCAGGAAGCTGCGCCGCGACGGGTTCGGTCCGTCGAAGGGCAGGAGGAGCTCGCTGTGGTCTTCGTGGCTCATCAGAAGTGACAAGTCGCGCAGTCGATCGACGCGTGCTTCTCCACCGGGCCGCCGGGGGTCGCCGGCTGCGAGCGGTGACAGTCGATGCACCAGCCCATCGAGAGGGTCGGCACCTGGCGGATCCGCTCCATGCCCTGCACGGGTCCGTGGCACGTCTCGCAGGCGATGTCCCGCGCGACGTGCACGCGATGGTCGAAGTAGACGAAGTCGGGCATGTTGTGCACCCGCACCCACTCGATCGGCGTGCCCGGCTCGCCGGTCGGTTCGAGCTCCTCGTCGAGCGCCAGCGCGTCATAGAGCTTGCGGAGCTCCGAAGAGACGATGCGCGTGGGATCGCGCCCCTCCTTCTCCGCTCGCTCGCGCTCGCGCAGGACGGCGTCGTAGCCGGCGGTGACGGTCTGGTGGCAGTTCATGCAGACCGAGGCCGAGGGGATGCCGGCGTGCCGGCTGGTCTCGGCGCCGTAGTGGCAGTAGCGGCAATCGATCTTCAGCTCGCCGGCGTGGAGCCGGTGCGAGTAGGCGATCGGCTGGCGCGGCTCGTAGCCCTGGTGGTTGCCCGGCAACCGCACGTGCGCCGACCGGGCCAGGACCACGGCCCCGATCACGAGCATCAACGCGACCAGGATCTTGGCGTTGAGGAGCGACATCTCAGCAGGGCACCTCCGCTCCCTTCCTGGCGTAGAACCACCAGTTCACGACCAGGCAGGAGAGGTAGTAGAGGGCGAAGCCGTACAGCGCGTAGGCCGGCGTGCCGGCCTTGATCTGCGTCGCGAAGATCTTCGGGATCAGGTAGGCGCCGTAGGCGGCGATGGCCGACGTCCACCCGAGCACCGGCCCGGCGTGCTCCTTGGAGAAGATGATCGGAATCATCCGGAAGGTCGAGCCGTTGCCGATGCCGGTCGTCGCGAAGAGCAGGATGAAGAGCAGCAGGAACGGGATGAAGAACTTCTCCGGCGTCGCCGAGCGGCTGGCGAGGGAGACGAAGTAGCCCGCGCCGATGGTGGCCCCGATCATGATGATCGTGTCCCAGTGCGTGACGCGGGCACCGCCCAGCTTGTCCGAGAGCCAGCCTCCCAGGGGCCGAATCAGCGCTCCGACGCCAGCGCCGATCCAGATGAACTTGGCGGAGACCGGCGCCCCTGGATTGGAGATGGCCTCCGCCAGGGGCGAGCCGTCCTCGGCCACGCGGATGACGCCGAAGACGTCGTCGATCAGCTTGGGGAAGGCGTTGGCGTACCCGATGAACGAGCCGAAGGTCATCGTGTACAGCCAGGTCATGACCCAGTTGTGCTTGTTGCGGAAGATGGCGAACTGCCCGACCAGATTCTCCTTGGTCTCCTTCGGCGTCAGGAAGCGCATCGCCAGGAGCGTGACGATCACCGCCACGACCAGGACCAAGAAGGTCTTGAGCAGCACCGGGAAGCCGCCCCAGGGGGCGATCAGGAGGATGATGCCCACCGTGGCGCCGAGGAATCCGAGCAGGGTCAGCCACAGGTACTTGCCCACCGCGACCGGCGTCGGGCCGCACTTGTGCTGCGGCAGGTTGTTCATCCCCAGGAAGGCGAGGACACCGAAGGTGGCGAGGATCGGGACCCACACCAGGGCGGCGTTCTGGACCCACACCGTGGAGCCCGCCGCGCCCTCGTAGGGATCCCCCCCCATCGCTCCGAAGGCGCCGAACGTGATGACCCACGGCAGGAGGAACTGCATCACGCTGACGCCGGCGTTGCCCAGGCCTGCGTTCAGCCCCAGCGACAGCCCTTGCATCCGTTTCGGGAAGAAGAAGCTGATGTTGGACATCGAGGACGCGAAGGCCCCGCCACCGACCCCCGAGAGCGCCGCCAGGATGATGAAGATGTGGAAAGGCGTGTCCGGGTTCTTGAGCGCCATCCCGGCGCCGATGGCCGGCAGCATGAGCAAGAGCGCCGTCATGAACTTGACGTTGCGCCCGCCGCAGATGGCGATCATGAACGAGTTGGGAATGCGCAGCGTCGCCCCGGCGAGGCCCGCCACCGCCGGCAGGGTGAAGAGCAGCGCGCGGTACTCGTCGCCCTCGTACGACGCACCGTTGTTCATGAAGGTGAAGTCGAAGACGTCCGGCCGCGTGAAGTGCAGCTTCTGGATGAACTTCGCCACCATCCCCCAGTAGAGCCAGACCGCGAACCCACACAGCAGGTTCGGGATCGAGATCACGAGGTTCCGGATCGCGATCGACTGGCCCTCCGACTTCCAGAACTCCTCGTTCTCGACGTCCCAGCGCGCGAGTGTCTTCATAAGGACCTTCCGATCAGTCCACGTTGCGGAGCCGGGAGCGATCCCAGTTCCAGATGACGACCTGGGTGCGGCGCCACAGGTAGGGGTTGGGGACGACGAGGATGTGCACGAGCCGCGTGAACGGGAAGAAGCCGATCAGCACGAAGGCGTTGAGGACGTGCAGCTTGACCATCGCCGGCAAGGGCGCGACGTACTGCACCTCCGGCGAGAGCTTGACCAGCGACCACAGCCACGGCGTCAGGTTGGTCGCGAACCAGGAGCTGCCCCAGCCGTGGAAGACCGCCACGCCGATGCCGGAGAGCACTTGGATCAGAAGCAGCAGGTAGACCACCCAGTCGCCGCGCGTCGTCACCTTCCGCGTCAACCGTGAGGAGAAGCGGCGCAGGATGATGTTGACCAAGCCGACCAGGGTCAGCACCGCGAAGGCGATGCCGGTGACCTCCAGGACCATCAGGCGCAGCGGCTCGGCGTTCCAGGCGAGGATCGCCTTTGGCATCAGGAAGCCGAGCACGTGCCCGAGGAGCACCACCAGGATCCCGTAGTGGAAGGGTACCGAGCCCCAGAAGTGGTGCTGGTTCTCCAGGAACTGCGAGGACAGGCTCGAGTAGCTGAAGGCCTTCATGCGGTAGCGCTGGATCGTCACGACCAGGAACAGCACTACCACCACGTAGGGCAGCACGCCGAAGAGGACGTAGTCGTTCATGCCTTCACCTCCGTGCATTTCGCCGGTTCACCGGCGTGCAGGTCGAGCACCATGCGAGTCGCCTCCAGCACGCCGGCCCAGGGGCTCCCGTAGGCGCGCAGGCTCGCGAGCATCTTGTCCACGGCCTGGCCTACCTGGACGGCTGCGAAGGACGCCGACAGCTCCCGCGGCATCCGCCCGAGAAGCGCCAGGACGTGGGTCAGATGGTCGGGCAGCTCGGTGCGCTCGGGCACCTCGTACCGGCGCAGGAGCTCCCGGAAGCGGACCATCAGCACGCCGCGCGCGTAGTTCTCGCCGAAGAGCTGCCAGCCCACTTCGAGCGAGCGCTCCGCGACGTTGTCGAAAGTGCGGGTGTAGAGCTCCTCCAGCTCACCGCCGTCGAGCTCCGCGATGCCCCCGGAGAAGCCCTCCAGGGCCTCGCGCGTCTCGGGGCAGGCGCGGGTCACGACCTCGACCGCCGCCGGGTAGCGTCCAGTGCTGTGCTCCTCCCCCGGGTAGGTCAGGAGGCAGGCGAGGGCGTCGTGGACTTCGGGAGCGGGGCGCACGTCAGCTCCTCCTCGGGGCGTCGCGGAAGCCGAAGCCGGCGGCCGAGCGGTGCTCGTGCGGGTCGGTCATCATCTCCATCGCCATCTCGCGCTGGAACGGCGGGATGACGAAGCGGTCGTCCCAGGTCGCGAGCGCGGAGAGCCTGTAGATCTCGTCCGCCTCCTCTGCGGTGCAGTCCGCCTCGGCCAGGGCCTGCCGGGCGGCCTCCTCGGGCACGTCGCCGACGGTGACGTGGCGGCGCCAGATGCGGACGGCGAGCTGCTTGCGCAGGGCGTAGCGCACCTTGCCCTCGTTGCCCGCCGCGAAGAGCTGCCCCAGGTAGCCGATCGGTGCGCGTGCCTTCTCGATGTCGGCGAAGAGGTCGTCAACGTCGCTGCGCACCAGGTCGCCCTCGCTCACCGACATCACCGGCAGCAGCGGTGGCACGTAGAACAGCATCGGGAAGGTGCGGTACTCGACGTGCAGCGGCAGCCCGAGCTTCCACTCCTTGGCGAAGCGGTAGACGGGCGACTTCTGCGCCGAATCGATCACGCCGTCGGGCACGCCACAGGCGCGCGCAGCCGCGACGACCGCCGGGTCGTGGGGGTCGAGGATCGTGTCGCGCTGGGCCTCCACCAGCTCGTCGTCCGGCTTCAGCGCCGCCGCCTTGATGCGGTCCGCGTCGTAGAGCACGTTGCCCAGGTAGCGGATACGCCCGACGCAGCTATGGAAGCAGGCCGGCGCCTCGCCGGCCTCGAGGCGCGGGAAGCACAGGATGCACTTCTCCGACTTGCCCGTGGACCAGTTGTAGTAGGTCTTCTTGTAGGGGCAGGCCGCGATGCAGGAGCGCCAGGCGCGGCAGCGATCCTGGTTGATCAGCACGATGCCGTCTTCGCCGCGCTTGTACATGGCGCCCGACGGGCAGGAGGCCACGCAGCTCGGGTTCAGGCAGTGGTTGCAGATGCGCGGCAGGTAGAACATGACCATGCGCTCGATGGCCTTCATCTGCTGGCGCTGCTGGTCCGAGAGCGGGGCCAGGTTCGGGTCGTTGGCCGCGTAGACCTCGGATCCGCCCAGGTCGTCGTCCCAGTTCGGACCCGCCTCGACCTCGATCGGCTCGCCGGTGATCATCGAGACCGGACGCGCCACCGGCTGGTCGTCCCCCTCCGGGGCGTTGAAGAGCTCGCTGTAGTTGTAGGTCCAGGGCTCGTAGTAGTCGTCGAGGCTCGGCTGGGCCGGGTTGTGGAAGATGTTCGGGACGATCTTGCGCTTGCTGGTGGAGCGCAGCTCGACGTCCCGCCCGTCGGTCTTCCAGCCGCCCTTGTAGGACTCCTGGTCCTCCCACCGGGTCGGATAGCCGGTGCCTGGCTTGGTCTCGACGTTGTTCCACCACATGTACTCCGTGCCTTCACGGTCGGTCCACACGTTCTTGCAGGCGATGCTGCAGGTGTGGCACCCGATGCACTTGTCGAGGTGGAAGACCATCGAGATCTGCGATCGAACGTCCATGGGTTCTCTTCCGTGCTCGGGGTTACCAGGTCAGGGTGGGGAGCTTGCGGACCAGGATGTGGGTGTCGCGGTTGCAGCCCGTCGGCCCCCAGTAGTTGAAGTGGTAGGTGAACTGCCCGTAGCCACCGACCATCAGGTTCGGCTTGAGCCGCGCCCGCGTCAGGCTGTTGTGCCCCCCCGCGCGCCGGTTGCCGCGCAGCGGCGACTTGGGCACCGAGTACGTGCGCTCGGGCGAGTGGTAGATGATGCAGATGCCCTGGGGGATGCGGTGGCTGACGGCCGCCCGCGTGACCACCACGCCGTGGTCGTTGTGCACCTCGACCCAGTCGTTGTCCTGCACGCCGGTCGCGTCGGCGTCCCGGGGATTGACCCAGAAGGGCTCGCAGCCGCGCGAGAGGGTCGACATGCGCTGGTTGTCGCCGTAGGTCGAGTGGATGTGCCACTTGCCGTGGGGCGTCAGGTAGTTGAGCTGGATCGTCGGCCCCGCTTCCTCGCTGAAGACCAGGTCGGCGTACTCGTTCGGCTTGGGCTTCGGCTTGTAGGTCGGCAGGTGCTCGCCGAACTGGATGTAGCCGGGGTGGTCCAGGTAGAGGTGCTGGCGCCCGGTCAGCGTGCGCCAGGGCACCATGCGCTCGCGGTTGTAGGTGAAGGGAGCGTAGGTCCGCCCGTTCTCCACGATGCCGCTCCACATCGGGCTGTTGAGCAAGCGCCGCGGCTGCGACTGCAGGTCCTTGTAGGACATGCGCACGTTGCGGTCGCCCTCGGCCAGGTCGGCGAGCGGTAGCCCCACCTTCTCCTCCATGTTCTTGTAGGAGCGGTAGGCGAGCTCGCCGTTGCTGACGGTCGCCATGCGCAGGATGACGTCCGCCGCCTCGCGCGCCTCGCGCACCGAGGGGTAGGTCTTCCCGCCCCAGCGCTGCACCGGCCCGGTGGCCAGCATCTCGTCGTAGAAGTCCTCGACCGCATAGCTCGTGCCGTGGGCGCCGAGCCCGTTCTGGCGCGTGACCGGACCGTAGGAAATGAACTGGTTGTAGAGGTTGGCGTAGTCGCGCTCGACGACCTTGAGGTTGGGCATGGTCTTGCCCGGGATCGCGTCGCACTCGCCCCGGCTCCAGTCGAGCATCTCGGGCTGCGCAACCTCCGCCGGCGTGTCGTGCGCCAGCGGCGCCGCGATCACGTCCGGCGTCAGCCCGGGCAGGTGCTTCGCCGCCAGCTCCGAGAAGCGCTCGGCGATGGCGCGGAAGATGTCCCAGTCGCTCTTGGACTCCCAGCAGGGGGGGACGGCCTGCGACAGCGGGTGGATGAAGCTGTGCATGTCCGTCGAGTTGAGGTCGTCCTTCTCGTACCACGTCGCCGCGGGAAGGACGATGTCGGAGTAGAGCGCCGACGTGTCCATGCGGAAGTTCAGGTCGACGACCAGGTCGAGCTTTCCGCTCGGAGCCTTGTCGTGCCACACCACGTCGCGCACGCAGTCCCCGGCCAGGTCCTCGGATACGTTGTTGTGGTGCGTGCCGAGGTAGTGTTCGAGGAAGTACTCGTGCCCCTTGGCCGAGGACATCAGCGCGTTGCCACGCCAGATGAACCACAGCCGCGGCCAGGCGCTCTCGTCGTCGGGGTCCTCGATGGCGAACTTCAGTGCGCCGTTCTTGAGGGAGTCGACGATGCGGTCGACGACCTCCCCGTCGCTCTCCGCCCCGGCCTCGCGTGCCTCGCGCACGACGTCGACCGAGTTGCGGTCGAACTGCGGGTAGAAGGGAAGCCACCCGTTCTTGACCGCCCGCACGTTGACGTCGATCGTGTGGCCGTCCGCCAGGCTGCGCTCGGGCTGCTCCTCGGGGACCGTGTTGTAGTCGCGGTGGCTCCGCTCGTAGCGCCACTGGTCCGAGTGCACGTAGTGCCAGCTCGGCGCGTTCTGGAGGCGCGACGGCGGGTACCAGTCCTTGGCGAAGGCCAGGTTCGACCAGGGCTCCATCGGCGCGAGCTTCTCCTGCCCGACGTAGTGGGCCAGGCCGCCGCCGTTGACGCCCACGCAGCCGCAGAACAGGAGCGCGTGGATCGCCGCCCGGTACATCAGGTTGGCGTGATACCAGTGGTTGATGCCCGCGCCGATGATGACCGTGCACTTGCCGCCGGTGTGGTGGGCGGTCGTCGCCCACTCGCGCGCGAAGCGAATGATCGTCGCGCGGTCCATCCCGGTGTAGCGCTCCGCCCAGGCGGGCGTGTAGGTGGCGTCCTCGTCGTAGCTCTCGGGGTAGTCGCCCTCGAGTCCGCGCGACACGCCGTACTGGGCCATCAGGAGGTCGTAGGCGGTCGCCACGAGCACCTTCTCGCCGTCGGCCAGCTTCAAGACCCGGACGGGCACGCCGCGCTTGACCGAGCGCGCGCCGCCGAAGTCGTCCAGGGACACCTGCACGACCTTGTCGTGGTCTTCGAGGAAGGTCAGGGCGGCGTCGATGTCGCTGCCGTCCTTGCCGTCCTTGGGGAGCAGGTTCCACTGGCCCTTCTTGCCCTGCCAGCGGTGCCCCGAGCTCCCCATCGGCATCTTCGGCCGCTTGTCTCCGCGGTCCCACTGCAGGAACTTCCACTCGCCGTGCTCCTCGTCGGCGTACTCGTTCAGGCGTCCCGCGCGCAGGAGCTGCCCCGGCCGAAGGCCCTCCTCGGTCTCCTCGAGCTCGACCAGGAACGGCGCGTCGGTGAAGCTGCGCGTGTAGTCGAGGAAGCCCTCGTTCTGCTGCTCGTGGTGGAACTCCTTGAGGATCACGTGGTTGACCGCCATCCACCAGGCGCCGTCCTGCCCGGCGTTGATCGGGATCCACTCGTCCGCGTACTTGGCGACCTGGTTGAAGTCCGGCGCGAACACGACCATCTTCGAGCCGTTGGTGCGCGCCTCGCAGGCGAAGTGCACGTCCGGCGTGCGCGTCATGTTCAGGTTCGCGCCCATGACGGCCAGGAACTTGGCGTGGAACCAGTCCGCCGACTCGTTGACGTCGGTCTGCTCGCCCCAGGTCTCGGGCGAGGCGTTGGGCAGGTCGCAGTACCAGTCGTAGAAGGAGAGCGACACGCCGCCCATCAGCTGCATCAGCCGCGAGCCCGCGGCGTAGCTCACCATCGACATGGCCGGGATGGGCGAGAAGCCGGCCACCCGGTCGGGGCCGTGCTCCTTCACCGTGTGCACGGTGGAGGCTG
>JANQEJ010000171.1 GCA_028278425.1 Planctomycetota bacterium
CGCCGGGGAGCCGCATCATGTCGTACGTGCGGACCTCGCCCGCGGCGACGACTTTGGCGACGGCCTCGCGCACGCGCGTGCCCTTGTCGGTCTCGCCGACGTGGTCGAGCATCATCGCCGCCGTCAGGATCATCGCGATCGGGTTGACGATCGAAGGATCGAGCTCCGCGTACTTGGGCGCCGAGCCGTGCGTGGGCTCGAACACGGCGACCTCCTCGCCGATGTTGCCCGAGCAGGCGAAGCCGAGGCCGCCGACGAGGCCGGCGAACGCGTCGGAGACGATGTCGCCGAACAGGTTCCCCGCGACGATCACGCCGTAGTCCTCGGGGTTCTTCGTCAGCCACATCATCTGGGCGTCGATGTTCGTCGACCAGAGCTGGACGTCGGGGTAGTCGGCGGCCACCTCGCGCGCGACCTCCTCCATCATCCCGGAGGTCTCGCGGAGGACGTTGGGCTTCTCGCACACGGTCACGCTGCGGTAGCCGTGCTTCTTCGCGTACTCGAAGGCCGCGCGGCAGATCCGCCGGCAGCCGTTGCGCGTGAAGATGCGCGTCGAGATCGCGAGGTCGCTCGCGTCGACGTCGGCGAAGGCCTTGAACTTGGGGTGCGTGCCGAGCGCGGTGAGCACGTTCTCCGGCGGGCTCGTCCACTCGACGCCGGCGTACATGCCCTCGGTGTTCTGGCGGAAGATCACCGCGTCGACGTTCGGCTCCTCGGTGCCGCCGCCGGCGGCGCCGCGGATGAAGTTGAGCGGGTTGCCCGCGAACGACCGGCACGGCCGGATGCAGACGTCGAGCCCGAACCGCTGCCGCATCGCGACGATGGGGGAGAAGTAGACGTATCCCTTGTCCCGAAGCTCGGGCGCGAGCTCCGCCTGCGCCGCGGGCTTCGGCTTTGACGTGATCGCGCCGAAGAGGCCCAGCTTGTGCTTCTCGAGCAGGTCGATCGTTCGGTCGGGGAGCGCGTTGCCTTCGGACTTCCAGAACTCCCAGCCGATGTCGGCGTGGACGTAGTCCGCTTCGAATCCCACTGCGTCCAGGACGCGAACCGCCTCGGGCAGGACGTTCGCGCCGATGCCGTCGCCCGGCATCGACACCACGGTGTGCTTGGTCATCTCTTGTCTGATCGCTGGTTATTGAATCCCCAGGCGTCCGCGAACCAGGTTCTCGACGCCGCCTGCCACCACGAGCGATTGGGGGACCTCGCTCATGGGCGGGAACCGGAACGCCTGGTCCCCGCAGTGAATCCGTCCGGATGCGAAATCGACCTCCAGCTCGTCGCCGAGGATCGTCTTGTCGCCAGCCTCGACGCGCTCCGCGAGCGTCTTGCGCAGGTGGTCGACCAAGCCCGGGCTCTCGAGGCACAGGAAGCCGTTGTTGAAGGCGTTGCGCAGGTAGGTCTGCGAGTAGCTCCCCGCGATCACCAGCGGGATGCCCTTCGCCTGCAAGGCGGTGACCGCCTGCTCGCGGCTCGATCCCGTGCCGAAGTTCCATCCGCCGACGACCACGTCGCCCGCCTGCGTCGCGGCGGCGAAGCCCGGGTCGTAGTTCTCCATCACGACGCGCGCCATGTCCTCGGGCGTCATGTCGTCGCGGTACGTGTAGTCCTTGCCGTAGATGCCGTCGGTGTTCAGGTTGTCCTGCGGCAGGAAGACCAGCCGGCCGCGGACGCGCGCGGGGAAGCCGTCGACGATCTCGACCGCGCCGGCGTCACCTCCACCGGCGTCGTCGAAGAGCTCGATCTTGCGCTCGGGCGCGGCGTCGGCCAGCTCGCCCCATTCCTCCGGCGCGGTGATGTAGCCCGCGACGGCGGAGGCGGCGACGACCTCGGGGCTCGCGAGGTAGCACCGTGCGTCGCGCGAGCCCATGCGGCCCTTGAAGTTGCGGTTCGTCGCGGAGATGCCGACCTCGCCGGCCTCCAGGAGCCCCGCGCCGAGCCCGATGCACGGCCCGCAGCCCGGCGGCAGCGTCTTCGCGCCCGCGTCGAGGATCGTCCGCCAGTGGCCGGCGCGCTCGGCGCGCTCCTGGACCTCGCGGCTGGCGGCGGCGAGGTAGAACTCGACGCCGTCGGCCACGCGTTTCTTCTCCATCACGCGCGCGGCCGCGGCGATGTCGTCGTAGCGTGAGTTCACGCAGGACACGAGGTACGCCTTCTGGATCGCGACGCGGTCCTTCTTCATCGCGGCCACCGACGTCATGACCTGCACCGAGTCCGGTCCGGAGACGTGCGGCGTGACCTTGGAGAGGTCGAGCGTAATGCGACCCGCGTAGTGCGCGCCCTCGTCGGGCGCCGGAGCGCTCTCGGCCCAGCGCTCGACGTCGTCCGCGCCGATGCGCTCGAAACCGAGCTCGCGCCGCCAGCGCAGGTACTCGAGCGCGACCGCGTCGCAAGGGAACCAGCCGACGAGCGCGCCCCACTCGGTCGTCATGTTCGCGATGGCGAAGCGCGCGTCCATGTCGAGGCTCGCGACGCCGGGGCCGGCGAACTCGACGGCGGCGTTCAGCACCTCGCCCTGGTTGTAGAGGCCGCACAGCGTGACGATCACGTCCTTGCCGGTCGCGCCCGAGGAGAGCTCACCCTCGAGCACGACCTGGATGGAGCGCGGGATCTGCCACCAGAACTCGCCCGTGGCCCAGATCGCCGCGGCGTCGGTGCGCACGACCGGGGTGCCGGTCGCGCCGAGCGCGCCGTACATGTTGGAGTGCGAGTCCGAGGCGACGACGAAGCTTCCGGGCACGACGTAACCGTGCTCGACCATCGTCTGGTGTCCGATGCCCTGGCCCGCCGGGTGGAAGTCGATGCCCTGCTCGTTCGCGAAGTCCTCGATCGAGCGATACTTCGCGAGGTTGGCCTCGGAGGTGTTCTGGATGTCGTGATCGAGCGTGAAGACCGGCTGGCGCGGCTCGTGTACCTTCGTCGCGCCGATCGCGCGGAACTTGCTCAGGACCGGCGACGTGTTGTCGTGCGTCATCACGTGGCGCGGCCGGACCTGCAGGAAGTCGCCCGCTCGCAGGTGCCCGCCGCTCGCTCCACCGGCACGGTGGGCTTGGGCGATCTTCTCGACGGCGGTCTGGGGCATGGGGGGGCGAAAGGGGGGCGATTCGAGCGGCGCAGTGTAGCTCAGCGGGCCTTCCGGATCCCTGGTATCCTTGCCGTCCAGCTTTCGGCCCGCTCAACCCCTCCCGAGGTAAACGATGAAACGGTTTCTCGTTCCCGCGGTGCTGGCCGCCCTTGCCGGCGCCGCCGGTGCCCAGGTCACGCACTTCGTCTCCGTCGGTCCCGGCTTCGCCTTCGTGCCGGACGACATCACGATCCAGGTCGGCGACACCGTGCAGTGGGACTGGGCCGGCCCCCTGTTCCACAACGTGGAGAGCGGCACCGGCGGCGTCCCCGACGGGAACTTCTCCTCCGGCGCGCCGGTGCCCGGCCCGAACTCCTTCAGCGTGACGTTCGACGCGGCCTTCCTGACCGCGAACCCCGAGCCGGGGAACGTCTACGACTACTTCTGCGCCGTGCACGTCACGTTCGGGATGGAGGGCGTCGTCCGCGTCATCGCGCCGTACGGGTGCGTGAACCCGGCCGGGAGCCTCGTCGTGCTCGGCGGCCAGCCGAAGGTCGGCGACAACTGGATCCTCGGCGTGGACAACCCCATCCCCGGCGGCCAGACGCCCGGCGCGACCCAGGCTTTCCTCGGCATCGCGGTGAACCCGGCTCCGGGCTTCCCCTGCGGGATTCCGCTCCCGGGGTACCACATGGACCCTGTTCAGCCGTTCGGCGAGCTCCTGATCAACATCGTCGCGCCCGACCCGATCCTGATCCTCGGACCATCGCAATGGCCGGGCCCGGGAAGCCCGGCGCCGCACCTGATCCCGATCCCGCCGACCCCCGCCCTGGTCGGATTGGAGCTCCACACGCAGGGGTTGATGCTCGACCCCGTCGGTCCGAACACGTTCGGCGCGTCGGAGGGCCTGCGGACGACCATCGGGAGCTGATCACACCGGGATGAAGCGGTTCCACGTCTCCGCCGCGCTGCTCGCCCTCGCGGGCGGCGCGGCGGCGCAGACCACGCACGTGGTCGACGTGGGGCCCGGCTTCGCCTTCGAGCCCGCCGAGCTCACGGTCGAGGTCGGCGACACCGTGCGCTGGGAGTGGGTGGGCACCTTCTTCCACACGGTGGAGAGCGGCGCCGGCGGCGTCCCCGACGGGATCTTCTCGTCGGGCGCGCCCGCGGTCGCGCCGAAGTCGTTCAGCGTCACCTTCGACCCGGCCTTCGTGGCGGCGAACCCGGTGGCGAACGACGCGTACCTCTACTTCTGCGCCGTGCACGAGCCCGCCTTCGGGATGACGGGGAGCGTCCACGTCGTGCAGCCCTACGGCTGCGTCAACCCGCCGAGCAGCCTCGTCTCGATCGCGGGCGCGCCGAAGCTCGGCTCGGCCTGGACGCTCGGCGTCGACAACTACGTGGCCGGCGGGCAGTCGCCCGGGAGCCTGTCCTTCCTCGCCTTCTCGGTCGCGCCGGCTCCGGGCTTTCCCTGCGGCCTGCCGGCGCCCGGGTTCCACATGAACCCGCTCGCGGGGCCCGGCGAGCTCTTGATCGCGCTCACGCCGCCCAACCCCGCGGTGACGGCCGGCCCGCAGGTCTGGCCGGGACCGTCCGTTCCGGCGCAGTTTTCGATTCCCATTCCCGCCGACCCGGTCCTGTCGGGCGTCGACCTCTACACGCAGGGTTTGATCCTCGACTTCACGGGGCCGAACACCTTCGGAGCTTCGAGCGGGATCCGCTCGACTTTGAACTGAGCTTCGATGCGATACCTGCTTCCCGCGTTGGCGCTCGCACCGTACGTCGCTACGGCTACCGCCCTTCC
Organism: Planctomycetota bacterium; assembly: GCA_028278425.1. GTDB lineage: Bacteria > Planctomycetota > UBA1135 > UBA1135 > JANQEJ01. The sequence goes on from JANQEJ010000171.1 coordinate 4,866, forward strand.
GTGAGCAGCTCCATGAGCTCGGTGACCGAGCCGAGCTCGTCGAGCTTCCACACCGCGTCCTTGACGGCGCGGCGTCCCGCCTCGGAGAGGACGGGCTCGGCGAGCGCGTCGAACTTCTCCTCGACCTCCTCGTCGGAGAGCGGGTTCCGCGGATCGCCTTTGGGGTAGTCGAGCTCCTTCTCGAAGGAGCGGCCGTCCGTCGTCGTGATCGTGACGCCGACGCGCTGGAGCTCGGGGAACACCGCCTCGATCTCGGGGTCGGCGACCACCTCGACCTTGTTGAGCTGCGCGCGGATGTTCGGGTCCATGATCTTCTCGTCGGTGAACTGGAGCGGCGTCACCTGCCGGTCCGCCACCGCCGCGGCGATCACGTACGGCAGGCTGTGGTCCGCGGTCTCCTTGTTGCGCGGGTCGTACTTGCTCGGGTCGGCGAGGATGTCGGCGGCGCGCGCGAGCGAGCGGATGTGGACCTTCTCGACCTGGGCCGCGGCGAGGTCGTTGTCGCGCACGATGTCGAGCACCGCCGAGATCGGCGCGTGCGTCAGCGCCTCGGTGGGGAAGGCCTTCATCCCGCAGCGGGTGATGCGCCACGAATCGCTCAAGCCGTCGGTCAGCACGTCGAGCTTCCACTCCGGGCCGAGGCACTCGACCAGCCCCTCCTTGCCGTCGATGACGTGCTCGGGGCCGGTGTATCCCTTCTCGGCGAGGAGCGCCGCGAGCACGCCGCCCTGCGTGGCCATCGGATCGACGGTGTTCTTCATCATCGTGAGCTTGCCGGCGGTCACCGCTCCGAGGCTCCCGTGGTAGCTGCCGGAGATGCCGATCGCGTGCTGCATCCTTTCCCAGTCGAGGTGCAGCATCCGCCCCGCGGCGAAGGGC
>JANQEJ010000182.1 GCA_028278425.1 Planctomycetota bacterium
CTGCTCGAGCTCGTCGCCCTTCCCTATGACGCCGACACCCTGCACGGGCGCTCGCTCGTCACGCTCCTGAACGGCGGAACGCTCCCGCCCGTCCCGATCCTCGCGGGTCCGGACCTTCACGGCGGTTGGGCGCTCCTCCACGACGGCTGGAAGCTCGTCGAGGCGCGTCCCGCGGTGGGGCGGCACCACACGGTCCTCTCGCACCCGCGGGTACGGAAGTGGTTGGTGGAACGCCACGGCGGCACGCAGGACCTGCCGGCCGATCAGGTCGAGGCCGCGGTCGCCCGCGCACCGGATCCGAAGAAGCTCTGGGAGGAGGTGACCGCCGCGCTCGCGGGTCCCTACCACGAGCTCTACCGGCTCGACGACGACCCCGGAGAGCTCGTCGACCTCGCCGCCGCGGAGCCGGAGCGCGTGGCGGAGCTCGCTCGCCTGCTCGCCCGCGAGCTGGAACGCGCGGAGAAAGCGCGTCGAGCCGTTCCGCCCGGTGCGCGCGTGGTCGCCGACGAGGAGCTCCTGCGCGAGATGGAGGCCCTGGGGTACGCCGGCGACCACTGACCGCCGCGCCGGACCGCCAGGCCCGCGCTAGTCGCGCCGCTTGATCTCGACGTCGCCGCTCGAGGTGTGGATCTCGAGCGTCTTGCCGCCGCCGCCGATCTTTCCCTTGGCGGAGTCGCCGGCGCCGCGGCGCTCGGTCTCCTTCTGCAGCGGGAAGTCGGACTCGATCGAGCCGTAGTTCGTGTAGGCGTCCACGTCGCACGCGAAGCTCGCGGAGAGCTCGATCTCGACGTCGCCGTAGCGGGAGCTGATCAGCCAGTCGGCTTCGGCGCGGCTCGCGCCCTGCGCCTCGACCTCCACGTCGCCCGAGCTGCTCTCGGCGCGCAGGCGGGTGAACTCGCCCTGGATCGTGACGCTGCCGTAGCCGCTCGAGGCGTCGACGTCGCCGCGGATGTCCTCGACGTCGACGTCGCCCGAGGAGGTGCGCGCGGTCAGGGTGCCCGCGACGTCGTCGAGCTCGAGCGTGCCGTAGGAGGAGTGCACCTCGAGCTTCTCGCCGCGCACGTCGCGCAGGGTCACGTCGCCGGAGCTGCTCGTGGCCTCGATCTTGGCGCCGCTCACGTCTTCGAGGGTGACGTCGCCGTAGCTCGTCTGCGCGATGACGTCGACGCCGTCGACGTCCTTGAGGTCGATGTCGCCCGAGCCGCTCCGCGCCACGGCTTCGCCGGAGACGTCTTCGAGCACGACGTCGCCGTAGCTCGTGCCCGCTTCGCAGGGACCGAGCGGGCCGCGCACCTCGACGTCGCCCGACGTGCTCTCGATGCGGACCGCGACGCCCTCGGGAACGACGGCCGTCAGGTCGGCGCTGGGCTGGATCGTCATCGTGACGGACGCGCCCAGATCGACCGTCCGCGAGCGCGTGGTCACGCGGACGCGCACCTCGCCGTCGGCGTGCTCGACCGTGACTTCGACGTCCTTCAGGGCGTCTTCGGCCTCCTCTTCGGTGCGGCCGTTGGCGCTCAGCACGGCGAGGAGGTGGGGCGCGTCCTCGCCGTCGGCGCGCACGGTGACGTCGCCGTGGATGTCCTCGAGGATCAGCGTGTCCCCGGCGGCGACGTCGAGGTCGAGCCGCGTCTCGTCCGTGGCGTGGTAGCGGATGTCGAACGCCTCGGGGCCGAGCTCGATCGAGATCCCGTCGTGGTCGGTGGAGATCGTGCAGGCGGCGGCCAGAGCTCCGAGCGCCACGGCGGCGAGGGCGGGCGTGGGGGAGGATCGCATGGGGCTTTCTAGGGGCGCGGGCGGAAGACCGCCACCGAGGCGGTGAAGCCGTGCAGGAAGTTACGACCCCCGACGGGACCGATTTCGCCGGCGCAGAAGAATCCCGCCGTCGGGACGTCCGAGCGGAGGCCGCTGCGCACGCAGCGGACGTCGTGATGGGGCTCCGGGAACATCTGGAGCCCCCGCCCGGTGCACGTGAAGAGCAGGGCGCCCGCTTCGTCCGGCTCGCTCGTCCCGAGCGCTCCGCCCCCCTGGCTCGCCATGAGGAGCCGGAGGTCCTCGCCGGCGGAATCGGCGTCGCGCACCAGGAACTGCACCGTCTGGCCGCGGCGGACGAAATCGCCCACCGCCACCCACTTCTGCTTGTCCTCGATGCCCATGACGTGGCGGACCAGGAAATCGCCGCGGTCGAACTCGCTCTTGGCGGCGTCGATGGCGAGCCCGACGAAGGGCATGCGCTGCATGAGCGCCTGCTCGCCCTCCGGAAGGCCGCGCCAGGTCTCCATCAGCGCGTCGAGGGCCGGCTTGCCGCCGAGCTTCTTGATCAGGTGCTGGTCGCACTCCGTCACGACCCAGGGCTTCCCCACCGGGCGGCAACCCTGGCTCACCACGGGGCGCAGCTCGATGCCGCCCTCCAGCACCACGCCGACCGCGCCGCCGTCGCGGACGCCGTCGGCCGTGAAGAGGAGGCTCTCCCCCGGCCCCCTGCCGCCGCTCGCCATCCCGCCCATGGCCGGGACGCCGGGCCGTTCCTCGTCCAGGGCGATCAGGTAGCGGTCCATCGGGAACGTGAAGGGGTCCGCCAGGATCAGGATCGACGAGCGCTCCGGGTCCGGGACCGGCGGCACCGCCGAGAAGAGGATCTTGTCCTCCGGGCCCTGGGCCGCGCTGACCTCGAAGAAGCGCACCTTGGTGGCGGGCAGGGACGCGGCCCAGACCGCGAGCCCCGGCTCGCCCTCCGCCTCGCGGTCCCCGCCGATGACGCTCACGCTCGTGCAGCCCACGAGCGCCGGGCACCCCGTGGCGGTGGCGAGCCGGACGCCGAGCCGGCGGAGGTCGTCCCCGTGGTGGTGTGTCGCGAAGACCGCGATCAGGTCAGGGGTTCGTTCGCCCAGCGACGCCTCGAGGCCTCGCAGGCACTCCTCCTCGGCGAGGGAAGTGTCCGGTCGTGTCGAGAGGGCGCTCGCGAAGCGGGGGGTCGAGTTGGGTCGGGGAGTGGGCAACGTCTCCGGGGGATCGACGAGCCGTCATCGTGGCCCGCGCCCATGCTTTCGCCAAGTCCCAACGCGGCGCGAGGGTCGGGGAATCGCCCGTTCCGCGCCAAGTTCGCGGGTGCGTCGGCCGATGCTTCGTGGCAGAATAATCGGCCAAAATTCAGGTAGGTCGCGTACCTGGGGCTCGGCAGACCCCTTGTTTCGCGGCCTCCCGGGCCCTCCTCCCGGACCTTCTCTGTGCCCCTTCCCACCCCTCGGATGGGACCCAAGAACCCACCAATGACCATCACTGAGCAGCCTGGGGCCGACCTGCCCTTGCAGCAGCAGGAGCGGGTGGTGATCCGCTTCGCCGGCGACTCCGGCGACGGCATGCAGATCACCGGAAACCAGTTCACGAGCACCTCCGCCTTCGTGGGAAACGACCTGGCAACGCTGCCCGACTTCCCGGCGGAGATCCGGGCCCCCGCGGGAACCCGGCCCGGCGTCTCGGGCTTCCAGATCCACTTCAGCTCCGCCGACATCCACACGCCGGGGGACGCCCCCGACGTCCTCGTGGTGATGAACCCGGCCGCCCTGGCGGTCAACCTCACCGACCTGAAGCCCGGCGGGATGGTCATCGCCAACACGGGGAACTTCAAGGCGACCGATCTGAAGAAGGCAAGGCTGGACAAGAACCCGCTGGAGGACGGCTCGCTCGACGGCTACCGCGTGATCGAGGTCGACATCAACGACCGCGTCGCGCGCGCGCTCGAGGACTCGCCGCTCTCCGCGAAGGAGGTCCAGCGCTGCAAGAACTTCTTCGCGCTCGGGATCATGTACTGGCTCTACAGCCGGCCGCTCGAGCCGACCCTGAACTGGCTGGCGGAGAAGTTCGCCAAGCGCCCCGAGGTCGCCGAGGCGAACCAGAAGGCCCTGCGAGCCGGCTTCAACTCCGGCGACATCCACGAGATGTTCCAGGGGCGTTACGAGGTGGCCAAGTGCGACGTGCTGCCGAAGGGCAGGTACCGCAACATCATGGGCAACCAGTCGCTCTCGATCGGGCTGGTCGCCGGCGCCGAGCTGGCTGGGCTCAAGCTCTTCCTGGGCTCCTATCCGATCACGCCCGCCTCGGACATCCTCCACCAGCTCTCCGCCTACAAGCACCACGGCGTCTTCACCTTCCAGGCCGAGGACGAGATCGCGGCGATCTGCTCGGCCCTCGGCGCGTCGTTCAACGGCTACCTCGGCGTCACGACGACGTCCGGTCCGGGCGTGGCGCTGAAGACCGAGGCGATGGGGCTCGCCGTTTCGACCGAGCTGCCGCTCGTCATCGTGAACATCCAGCGCGCCGGTCCGTCGACCGGCATGCCGACGAAGGTGGAGCAGGCGGACCTGCTGCAGGCGGTCTTCGGCCGCAACGGCGAGGCGCCGATGCCCGTCCTGGCCTGCGCCACGCCCTCGGACGCCTTCGAGACGGCGATCGAGGCGTGCCGCATCGCGGTGCAGTACATGACTCCGGTGATGCTGCTCAGCGACAACTACATCGCCAACGGCTCCGAGCCGTGGCGCCTGCCCGAGCTGGACTCGCTGGAGCCGTTCCCGACCGAGTTCCGGACCGAGGCGGAGGGCTACAAGCCCTACTCACGCAACGGCAAGCTCGCGCGCCCTTGGGTCAAGCCGGGCACGCCGGGCCTCGAGCACCGCATCGGCGGCCTCGAGAAGGAGAACATCAGCGGCAACATCAGCTACGACCCGGACAACCACCAGCTCATGACGACGTTGCGCAACGACAAGGTGATGGGGGTGCGCGACTCGATCCCCAAGCCGGAGGTCCACGGACCGGAGAGCGGCGACCTGCTCGTCGTCGGTTGGGGTTGCACCTACGGCGCGATCACCGGCGGCTGCCAGAACATGCGCGCGCGCGGCGCGTCGGTCGCGAACGTGCACCTGCGGCACGTGTGGCCGCTTCCGCACGGGCTCAACGACCTGTTCTCCAACTACAAGCGCGTGCTCGTTCCCGAGCTCAACATGGGGCAGCTCGCGCGGATCCTGCGCAGCGAGTACCCGAAGCACGAGATCCTGTCCTATATGAAGGTCGAGGGTCGGCCGTTCACGACGACCGACGTCATGGCGAAGATCCGCGAGATCCAGGAGCAGGTTTGATGGCCGACGAGAAGACGCTCACCAAGAAGGACATGAAGTCGGACCAGGAGGTCCGCTGGTGTCCCGGCTGCGGCGACTACGCCATCCTGAACTGCGTGCAGGGCGTCCTCGCCGACCTGGGCATTCCGAAGGAGGACTTCGTCGTCGTCTCGGGAATCGGGTGCTCCTCGCGCTTCCCGTACTACATGAACACCTACGGGTTCCACTCGATCCACGGTCGCGCGCCCGCGATCGCGACCGGGATCAAGGTGACGAACCCCGAGCTCTCGGTGTGGCTGGTGACCGGCGACGGCGACGGCCTGTCGATCGGCGGCAACCACATGATCCACATGCTGCGCCGCAACCTCGACGTGAAGATCCTGCTCTTCAACAACGAGATCTACGGCCTGACGAAGGGGCAGTACTCGCCCACGTCTCCGATCGGGCAGCGCTCGAAGTCGACGCCCTTCGGGTCGGTCGACCGTCCGTTCAACCCGCTGAGCCTTGCGCTCGGCGCCGGCGCGACCTTCGTCGCGCGGACGATCGACACCCACATGAAGCACATGGAGAAGACGCTCCGCGCCGCCGCCGAGCACAAGGGCGCCGCGTTTGTCGAGATTTACCAGAACTGCGTCATCTTCAACGACGGCGCGTTCGACGACGTCGCGGACAAGAAGGTTCGCTCCGAGAAGACGATCGACCTTCGGTCCGGCGAGAAGCTCGTCTACGGCAAGGAGCTCGACAAGGGCATCAAGGTCGAGGGTTTCGACACCGAGGTCGTCGACGCCGACCGGGCGACCGTGTGGGATCCGAGCACGCCGTCCCCCGCGCCGGGGTTCTTGCTCTGCCAGATGGACACCGATCCCAGGAAGCCGACCCCGATCGGCATCTTCCGCGAGGTCGACGCGCCGCTCTTCGACGTCGAGATGAACCGCCAGATCGACGACGCCACCAAGGCGAAGGGCGAGGGCAGCTTCAAGGACCTCGTCTACGCCGGCGACACCTGGGAGGTCTAGTCCGCTGGCGGAGCTCCCGGAGCGGTGTGTGCCGTGCGAAGGGGGCGTGCCACCCCTCGACCGCGCCGCCGCCGAGGAGCGCATGGAGCACGTCCCCGAGTGGACCCTCGACTTCCCGCGCCTGAAGCGCGCCTGGAAGCTCAAGGACTTCCGCGCCGCCCTCGCCTGGGTGAACCGCGTCGGGATGCTGGCCGAGGAGGAGGGCCACCATCCGGACTTCCACCTCACCGGCTGGAATCAAGTCGAGCTCGTGATCTGGACGCACGCGATCGACGGGCTCTCGGACAACGACTTCGTGCTGGCGAAGAAGATCGACGAGCTCTTCGCGCGGTCCTAGTCCTTCGGGATGTCCCCCAGAAGCCGGACGCGCGTCACCGCGTTCGCGTCGAAGGTGACGTCCTTGTGGTTCACCGCCACGCCGTACTTCGCCGCCGTCTTGATGTACTCCTCGGAGTCCTCGTCGGGTCCGAGCTCGTGCACGTCGCAGTCGTGCATGAGAACGGTGAAGCCGTTCGTCTCGTCGAAGCGGCCGATGTAGAGGACGTTCTTGTTGGTCTCGATGACCAGGTTGATGCCGTGGGGGGCTTCGTGGATGTTCATCGCGGCGGAGAGGATAACAGCTAGGGCGTCAGACTGACGAAGGCTTCGGCGCCCGCCTTGACCTCCACGAGCTCGCCCCCCGCTTCGTCCTCGTCGTCCTCGATCTTGACGCGCCAGACGCCCGGCGCGAGGTCGGCGATCACGGCCTCGCCGTCGCCGCCGACGCGCTGCATCTTGCGCTTCGTTCCGATCTCCTCCTCGCCCTCGTAGGCGGCGCTCACGAAGGTGAACGGGCCCACCTCGCCGGCGCACTGGACGCGGATCGAGCCGCCGATCTCGAGCTCGACGGTGACGTTGCGCTCGACCTCGCCTTCGGTGAGCTCGACCTCGTCCGAGCGTCCGGTGACGAAGCCGGAGGCCTCGGCTTCCACCACGACCGGGAGCTTCTCGGGGACGCCTTCCAGACGGTAGGTGCCGTCCGGCCCCGTTTTCGTGCCCCGGCTCCTCGACCGCCCGAAGAGAGCGGCCCAGGCGGCGGCTTCCTCGCTCTCTTCGGACGTGGACCGCGGAACCGCGCGGACCGTGGCGTCGGCGACCGGGTTGCCCTCGTGGTCGACGACGCGTCCCTCGATGCCGTTGATGGGAAGGTCGACGTCGAAGACGTTCGTCCCGTCGCGCACGTCGACCTCGACGATGTGCGGCATGGCGCGGCTCGAGTGGGAAACCCGCAGGCGGTAGGGGCCGGTGGCGACCTCCTCGAGCTCGAAGCGGCCGCGGCGGTCGGTCTTGTCCGACGTCGTGGCGCCGCGTCCGAAGCTGCCGAACTCCTGTTCGAGCTGGAGCATCGCCTCCTCGCCCTCGGTCTTCTTGCGCGGCAGGAGCGACACGTTCGCCCGTTCGACCGGCGTGCCCGCGGAGGTGACGACGCCGCGCACCGTCGTGCGCGTGTTCACGGTCAGGACGAGCGTCGTCGTCTGCCCGTCGGCGACGGTGACCGTCTCCCAGCCGACCTCGTCGTCGTCCTCCTCGCCGGCGTTGAACTCGATCACGAGGCCGGCGACGTCCTGGCGCGAGCCGGGGCGGAAGCTGTGCTCCCCGGCGATGAGGTTCCTGATCCGGGCCTCGCCGCGGTTGTTCGTCCGCTTCGTGGCCCAGCCGTCCTCGACGCCGGGGCCGCGGTGGTGGACCTGGGTCTTGGAGACCGGATCGCCGCGGCCGTCGATCACCGTGATCTCGACGGTGCCGCCCTCGAGCATGCGGACCGTTTCCTCCACGGTGCCCTGGAGAGGCAGGCCGTAACCCTCTTGCTCGTAGCGCGAGTAGTTGCGCGCCGTCACGGTGATGGTCGCCGTGTCCGTGGTACACGCCGCGAGCTCGACCCAGCCCTCGTCGTCCGTCCTGCCGCTCGAGGCCTGGTGCGCGAGCCCGAACAACTGGGCCATCTCGTCGTCCTCCTGGTCCTCGGCTTCCGGCGAGAGCCGCACGCGCGCCTTCTTGATCGGCTTGCCGGACCCCGCGTCGACGACCCGCAAGCGGACGATGGCCGAAGGATCCAACCGAACCGTGGCGAGATCGACCGTGCCGCTCTCGGGGATCGCGACGTCCTCGATGCGGTGCTCGCGGTAGCCCGGCGCGGTGATGAGCAGGCCGATTTCCGTCCGTTCGCCGTCCGGGCGCAGCTCCGTGAGCTCCACCCGCCCGGTCGAGAACTCGCGCTTCTTCGTCATGTCGGGCATGAACCCCGACTGACCCTCCTGCCACCGGAAGCGGACGGTGACGTCGTCGACCTTGCCGGCCGTACTGGCGTCGACCACGCGGAACGTCACGGTCGCGCCCCGATCCCAGGTCAGCTCGACGCCCTCGGTCCCCGCGAGCACGGTCTTCTTGTCGGTGCAGGGGCGCCGGCCGAAGAAGCCTTCGCTCACCGACGCCTCGACGGCGTAGCTCCGACCGGGTTGAAGGCCGCGGATCACGAAACGCCCGTTCTCCTCGACCTCCGCGGCGAGCGCACCCTCGCCCAGGCCCGCTTCCTCGAGCATCTCGCGGAACCCGCCCTTGTCGTCGTCCGGATCGCGCTCGAGCAGCCTGGCTCCGACGCGGACGTGCTCCCGCGCGGTGGGAAAGCCGGCGATCCTGCCTTCGATGACCGCCGTGGGGCCCAGCGTCAACAGGAGCTCGGCCGTTCCGCCCGGCGGCGGCGTCTCGCCGGGGAACTTGCCGTCGGGATAGTCCTCGTGCGAGACGTGCAGCACGTACTTGCCGGTGTCCTCGTTCGCGAGACGGAAGCGTCCCTCGGAATCGGTCTCGATGCCGTCGTCGTTGCCGCCGAAGAAGGGGCCGAAGCCGAAGGGAGTGTCCTCGTCGTCCGTGCGCACGATCATCGCGCCGGCCACCGGCTTACCGGCGGCGTTGACGACCTGGCCGGCGAGGATCACGCCGGCCTCGAGCTCGAAGCCCCCGAGGTCCTCGTCGCCCTCCTCGCGCTCGAACTCGCGCGACTTGCGGAAGGGCAGGTAGCCGTCGGCCAGGACCTCGACTTCGACCTCGTCCCAGCGCTTCTTGCGCTCGACCTTGAACTCGCCGTTCTTGTCCGTCGTCGTCTTCAGCGACTTGGTGCCGCCGATCGGGAAGAGGCCGCTGCTGCCGCCGACGCGCGTCACCTCAACCTCGGCGTCCTGGACCGGGAAGCCCATCGCGTCGTGGATGCGTCCGGTGAGGAACGGTCCTTCCGCCCGGCGGGCGGCGCGCTCCTCCATTTTGCGCTCCTCGCGCTCGGCCTCCGTCTCCAGGGCGGTCCGAGCCGGCGCGGCCTCCTCCTCCTTCACCTCCTCTTCGACCGCGGCCAGGTCCGCCGCGGGCGCCTGCCCCGGGCGCGCGACGGTGCTCGGACTGACCGCGGTGGGCGTCGAGGACGACCGCTCGCGGTCGGAGTCCTCCCCCAGGAGGAGGAAGGCGGCGGCTCCGCCGAGCAGAAGGACGGCGACGAGGGCGAGGAGCGGCAGGGACTTCTTCATGGATGGGGCAGGGGGCCGGGAGCGTCCATGCTATACGGAGCGCGATTCGGGAAGATTTACGGTCCTCCCGCCCTTCCGTTTCATGCCCCGTCCCTCCCCCCGCGGCGCTCCGCCCGCCGGCCTCTTTCGCGACCTCCTCCTCGATCCCGAGCGCGAGCGCATCCCCGAGGCCCGCCCGGTCGTGTCCTTTCGGGACGACGACGACCCGGCCTTTCTGCGCGAGCTCCGGAACCGGGCGCTCCGGACCGTGGAGCTCGTCCGGCGCGGCGTCTGGCACGGCGAGGTGGCCGAGCTGGATCCGCGCGGGCTCCTGCCGCCCCGTCCGCGGCGCCGGCGGCGCGAGGTGATCCGCGCCCAACGCTGGCGGGCGGCGCAGCCGATCTACGCGCCCGGGGCGGTCGAGCCGCCGGCGTCGATCGCGCGGGAAAGCGCCGCGCTTTACCGCGGGCTTTCCGAGGCCGCGGGCCTTCGCGCCTGGCTCGCGCCGCGGGTCGCGGTGAGCGAAGAGGACGCCGAGCTCTTCGATCCCGAGCGGGACCTCGCCCGCTGCGTCCTGGCCGAGGGCGACGATCTCTGGGCGAAGACCGGCCGCCTGTCGGCGCATCCCGAGGACCGCTCGCTTCGCCTGCGCTTTTCCTTCGGCCGCGAGGGCGACGACGACGCGAGCCGCGACGAGAAGCGCCACCGCGCCGTCGGCGAGCTCGGCGCGCAATTGCTCCCCGGCGCGACGGCGGTGGTGGGCGACGCCGAGCTCCGCGCCGCGCTCGGGGCTGCTTCGGGGCTCGACGAGGTGCACTTCACGCAGCCGATCGCCTACTGGAACGCGCCCAACGGCGGCGCGCGCTTCCACCACGACGCGTTCGCGGACGACGACGAGGGCGGCCAGCGCGGCGTGTGCTACGCGCAGCTCACCGGCGGGACGCTGTGGCTCGCGCTCTCGATCGAGGAGCTCGGCGCCCGGGTGCGCGAGTTCGTGGGCTACCTCGCGGACGGCGAGCTGGCCTGGCTGCGCGAGGAGCTCGCCGCCTCCGACGCGGCGTTCGGCGAGCTGCGCGAAATCGTTTCCGGGCGCGACGTCCTGCTGCACGAGCTCGCGCGGCCCGACTGCGGCGCCCTCGGCCGCGTGGTGAACCGCGGTCCGGAGTTCACCGCGTTCCTCGCCGACGCGGGGCACGCGCTGTGGCTCGACGCCGGCGACGTGCTGCTGCTACCAAATCACGGTCTGGCCCGTACGGCGATGCACTCGGTGTTCTGCGCGGGCGACTTCGCCGGCTACGGCCTCTCGTTTGCCCTGCGCGCCGGCATTTGATCCCATCCCGCCCCCCATGCGCCCGCTGCTCCCCCTCCTCGTGTCCATGGCCGTGCTTGTCGGCTGCTCGGGCGGCGGCTCGGAGGCGCCGCACTCGGCGCTCCTGATCACGCTGGACACGACCCGCTACGACGCGCTCCACTGCCTCGGCGGGCCGGCGGGTGCCTCCCCGAACCTCGACGCGCTCGCGGAGGAGGGCGTGGTCTATGACGCCGCCCGCACCGTGACGCCGCTGACGTTGCCTTCGCACGCCTCGATCATGACGGGGTTGTACCCGCTCCGGCACACGGTCCACGCGAACAGCCTGATGGCGCTGCCGGACACCGCGACGACGCTCGCGGAGCGCGCGCGCGACGACGGGTTCCAGACCGCGGCGTTCATCGCGGCGGTGGTGCTCGCCGACGGCTTCGGGCTGGACCAGGGGTTCGACACGTACAACCAGCCCACGCCGCCGGCGGTGCAGCAGACGCTGCACTACGACCGCCGCCGCGCGAGCGAGGTCGCCGACGAGGCGATCGCCTGGCTGCGCGAGCGCGATCCGGAGAAGCCGTTCTTCGTCTGGGTCCACTTCTTCGACCCGCACATGCCGTACGAGCCGCCCCAACGCTTCATCGACCAGGTCGGCGAAGCGGGCTACCACGCCGAGGTGGCCGCGATGGACCACGCGATCGGCCGCATCTTCGAAGAGCTCAAGGAGGACGGCGCGTACGACGCGACGACGATCGTCGTCGTCGCCGACCACGGCGAGGGCCGCGGTCAGCACGACGAGGAGACGCACGGTACTTTCGTCTACGACTCGACGATCCGGGTGCCGATGATCCTCCGCCACGCCGACGGCCACCGCGCGGGCGAGCGGTCGGACGAGATCGTCAGCGTGACCGACGTCTATCCGACGCTGGTCGAGTCGCTCGGGTTGGGCGCGGCGAGCGACGTCGACGGTCAGAGCCTCTTCCACCGCACCGTGCCGGACGATCGGGGGGTCTACTTCGAGGCCTATTACGGCTTCTACTCCTTCGGTTGGAGCCCGCTCGTCGGATGGGCGGACAGGGACGGCAAGTACCTGCACAGCGCCGACCCCGAGTTCTACGTACCCGAGCGGGACGCCGGCGAGCGCAACGACGTGATCGCGGAGCGGCGAGGCGAGCTCGCGCGCTACCGCGACGGCATCGACTCGCTCGCCGCCAAGCCGCGCCTCGAGCGTTCGGGGGACGACCAGGTGGCGGAGGCCGTGATCGCGAGCCTGCAGAAGCTCGGCTACACCGGCGCGGGAGGCGACGCCGACGGTTTGCCGCATCCGCTGGAAGACACCGGCCGGCCGAGTCCGCGCTCGCGCAACGACGCCTACCGGGCGCAGCTCTACGCGCAGGAGCTGAACACGAGCGGCAAGGCCGCCGAGGCGATTCCGATCTTCCGCCGGATCGTTTCGGAGAACCCGCACAACCACTCCGCCTGGTTTCAGCTCGGCGGCGCGCTGATCTCCGCCGGCGAGTACGCGGAGTCCATCGCGGCGAGCGAGAAGGCGCTCGAGGTGGGCCACGACTGGTACGGCCCTCACAAGAACCTGGGGCTGGCCCACGACCACCTCGGCAACCTCGACAAGGCGATCGAGCACTACGGCCGCGCCGTCGAGAGCGCGCCCGGCCTCACCGACATCCTGAAGCGCGTGATCGATCTCTGCGACGCCGCGGGCCGAACGGATGACGCGAACCGGTTCCGCGTTCTGCTGATCCAGTCGCGCGAGGGCGGTTAGCCGCTGGGCCACGGCCGCTCGTTGCGGACGTAGCCCTTCCCCGTCCACGCGGAGAAGAAGTGCTGGAGGAGCGGGTGGGCGATCTGCTCGCCGGACGTGTCCGCCTCCAGGTTCTCCTCGGCGGCGTAGGTCGTGTGCGCGGCGCCGTGGACGAGGACGTGGTACCACGGCTGATCGCGTTTCGGCTGCGTCTGGTTCGACTGGTACCAGGCGTCGTCCGCCTTGCAGCTCGTGTCGAAGTCGACGACGACGCCGCGGTAGCCGTAGCGCCGGTGGACGACGAGCTCGCCGGGGCGGAAGCGATGTTCCTCGCCCGAACGCGGCTTGTCGTCGCGCGTCATGATCATGCCTCGGATTGGAACGCGGCCCGCCGGATTCGGCAAGCGCGTGGCGCGTGCGCCGCGTTTGTGATGGGATGCGCGGCCCATGGCCGCCCGTGCAACTCTCGCCGTCGTGCTCGCGTCGATCGCGTCCGCAAGCTGCGGCGGCGCGGAAGGCGGCGGCGACGGCCCGCTCAACGCGCTTCTGATCACGCTCGACACGGCCCGGCCGAAGACGCTCGGTTGCTACGGCGTTCATCCCGGCCTTACACCCAACCTGGACGCGGTGGCGGCGGAGGGCGTGATCTACGAGTCCGCGCGAACGGTGACGCCGCTCACGCTGCCGTCGCACGCCTCGATGCTCACCGGCCTCTATCCGCCGCGCCACACCGTGCGCGCGAACAGCCAGATGGCGCTGCCCCAGGAGGCGGAGACCATCGCGGAGCTCGCGCGCGAGCGCGGCTACGAGACCGCCGCCTTCGTCGCCGCGGTCGTGCTGGACGAGAGCTTCGGGCTCGACCAGGGCTTTGAGACCTACGACCAGCCCAAGCCGCCGGTGGCGCAGCTCGAACGGCATTATGAAGAGCGCCCGGCGGAAGAGGTCGTCGACGCGGCGCTCGCGTGGCTCGAGCAGCGCGACGGCGCGAAGCCCTTTCTCGCCTGGCTCCATTTCTTCGACCCGCACGCGCCGTACGAGCCGCCCGAAGAGTTCCTGCGCCAGGCGGGAGGTGACCCGTACCTGGGCGAGATGGCGAAGACCGACGCCGAGATCGGACGCTTTCTCGACGCGCTCCGCGACGCCGATCTCTACGACGACACGCTCGTCGTCGTCGTCGCCGACCACGGCGAGGGCCTGTGGGAGCACGGCGAGGAGACCCACGGCTTCTTCGGCTTCGATTCGACGATCCGCGTTCCGTTCGTCGTGCGCGACCCGCGCGGCGACCGCCGGGGCGAGCGCTCGCCCGAGGTGGTGAGCGTCGTCGACGTGTATCCGACCCTGGCCGAAGCGCTCGAGCTTCCGCTTCCCGACAGCATAGACGGCGAGAGCCTGTTTCGCCGCGAAGTGTCTCCCGACCGCGGCGTCTACTTCGAGTCGTTCTTCGGCTACATGTCGCTGGGGTGGAGCCCGCTCGCCGGCTGGGCGACGAAGGACGGCAAGTACCTGCACAGCTCGCGACCGGAATTCTTCGACCTCGCGGCGGACCCCGGCGAGACGCGCAACGTCGTCGCGGACCGCGGCGACGAGATCGAGGCCTACCGCGCCGAGATCGGCCGCGTCGCCGACCGGCCGGCGCTCGCGTCCGCGACGGTGAGCGGCGCCAGCGAGGAGCTGATGGAGCGCTTGCGCGACCTGGGCTACACCGGAGCGGGCGTGATGCTCTCGTCCTTTCCGCATCCGCTGGAGCCGAGCGACCGCGTCAGCCCCCACGAGCGGATCGAGGCCTACGCGCGCTTCCAGCGCGCGCAGACGCTCTCGTTCGAGGGCCAGCCCGCGGAAGCGCTGCCGCTCCTGGAGGAGATCGTCGCGGCGAACCCCGCCAACGCGACGGCGCACTTCCAGCTCGCCGGCTGCCTGGTCCAGCTCCAGCGTTTCGAGGAGGCCGTCCCGCACCTTCAGAAGAACCTCGCGCTGCGCGGAAGCTGGCGCGGCGTGCACATCAACCTGGGCTTCTGCTACGAGGGCCTCGGCCGCAAGGCCGACGCGGTCCGCGAGTTCGGGCTCGCGCTGGAGCACGATCCCGGGCTGGAGCAGATCATGGTCAAGCTGATCGCGCTCCTGGACGAGCTGGGGCGGGCCGACGAGGCCAACGTCTATCGATTAAGGCTCCGGGAGCTGCAAGGGCTGTAACATCGTGGGCCTGGTGGAGGTAGGCACACCGATGGCACGGATCCTGGCGCTCTTGACGGTCCTCCTCGGGCTCGTGGTCCCGCGCGCCGAAGCGCAGGCCCCGAAGGCGGGGGAGTACTTCACCGACGACACCGACCTGGGCTTCCGCGTGAAGTCTCCCAAGGACTGGGGGTTCTTCCCGCCGAAGCCCGGCGATCCCCACATGATCGGCAGATACGCCGGCAACACGGTCCAGGTGTCCGGCGACGAACGGCTCGAGCTGACGGTCTTCCTCGTCAAGTTCGATCGGCGCCCCGATGAAGACGGGAATCCGAAGCGGACTCGCTACAAGGATCTCAAGTCCTGGATGAACGCCCGCCTCAACGGCGCTCCGGTGTGGAACGTCGCGGAGGAGAAGGACTTCAAGGCGGGAGGCGTTCCCGCCACGGAGTACGTGTTCACGGGGATCACGGCGAAGAAGACCGAGCTCGGGGCCTACGCGGCGCTGTATCGCCTGTCCCCCGAAGTCGAGGTGGCGCTGGTCGCCAACGGTCCCGGCGAGCGGAAGTGGAGCAAGTACCAGTCTGCGTACAAGAAGCTCGCGAAGACCTTCAAGCCGGTCGAGATCGAGGCGGCCGCGCCCGCGGGTCCGGGCGGCGGCTCGGTGCGCGAGCAGAAGCGGCGCATGCTCCAGGACCAGGCCAACCGCACTCCCGGATGGCGGCTGTTCGAGACCGAGAACTACTTCGTCATCACGAACAGCGAGGACGACGCGTTCCTGAAGGAGCTGATGGGCCGGATCGAGGCCATCCGCGCGGTCTACGAGGTCGACTACCCGCCGGAGTCGGCGCGGATCGCGAAGCAGCCCGGCGAGGAGGAGGAGGAGGAGGAGGAAGAGGTCGATCCCGACCGGACCGTCTCGGAGCGCGCCGATCCGATGGAGCTCTCCCGGACAAGCGTCGTGCGCGTGTGTGCCACACGCGACGACTACCTGGGCTACGGCGCGCCGCCCCGGTCCGGCGGCTACTGGTCGTCGTTCCACGAAGAGCTCGTCGTCTACAACAAGAAGCGCGAGGAGGGTGAGGACGCCACCTGGGAGACGCTCAGCCACGAGGCCTTCCACCAGTACATCTACTACTTCTACGGAAGCCTCGCGCCGCACAGTTGGTACAACGAAGGGACGGGCGACTACTACGGCGGGCACGAGTACAAGCGCAAGAAGTTCCAGCGCGCGCCCCGCCGGATGCGGAAGGACAGCATCAAGGAGACGCTGCGCGAGGGGCGGACCATTCCGCTCAAGGAGTTCGTCCGCTGGTCGCAGAGGCAGTACTACGGGGAGAACGACTACGGCCTCTCGGGGTTCGACTGCTACGGGCAGGGCTGGGCGTTCATCTACTTCCTCCGAATGGGGAAGAAGGCGCGCGGTTGGAACTCCGACTGGGACGGGATCCTCGGCACCTATCTCGACACGCTCGTGGACACCGGCGACCTGGACCTGGCCGTCGACAAGGCCTTCGAAGGGGTGGATTGGGACGAGCTCGAGACCTGCTGGAAGACCTTCGTCGACAAGCAGCTTTGACGCCGAAAGCCCGCTTCCCGGCCCTCTCCTTGCCGTTTCGCGGGCTTGTCCTTAGGATCCCCGACGCCTCACTCCGACCTGGAGGAAGCGCCCCAGAGACCCCTCCCCCCAGCTCAACTCCATGACCGAAGGCGAGACCAAGATCACCCCGGACAACCTCCAAGCCTGGTTGACCGAGAAGTTCCTGGAGTGGGCGGAGATCGAGGCGGAGGAGTTCGATTCCAACCAGCCGTTCACGAAGTACGGCCTGGATTCCTTCGGCGCGATGACGTTCTCGACGGAGCTCGAGGACGAGCTCGGCTTCGAGATCAACGCGCGCCTGCTCTGGGACAACCCGAACATGGACACGCTGGCCGCCGCGCTGGCGGAAGAGCTCAAGAAGCACCAGGCGGAGTAGCCCGACCGTTTCTCGGACGGACTCCTAGGGCTACGCTACGCCCCGCCGGCCCGAGCGGTGCAGACGCAAGTCCATGTACTTCAACAGCTTCGAGTACATCTTCTTCCTCTGGGCCGTCTACGTTCTCTACTGGACGCTCAAGGAGAAGCGCAAGCTCCGCTTCTCGCTCGTCCTCGTCGGCAGCTACTGGTTCTACGCCCAGGCGGACTGGCGCTTCACGTTCCTGCTCTTCACGAGCACCGTCGTCGACTTCTTCGCGGGGCGCGAGATCGACAAGGCGAACGAGGCCGGCAGCAACGCGCGGCGACGAGCGTTTCTGATCCTGAGCCTCGTGTCGAACCTGGGGATGCTCGGGTTCTTCAAGTACTACGACTTCTTCGTCGACAGCATCGAGGCCGTCTTCGAGTCGTGGAACCTCTGGCACCTCTCCGCGGCGAAGGGCGGACCGCTGGACTACATCGTTCCGGCGGGCATCAGCTTCTACACGTTCCAGACGCTCTCCTACACGATCGACATCTATTACCGGCGCATCAAGCCGTGCAAGAGCCACCTGGAGTTCGCGGTCTACGTGGCGTTCTTCCCGCAGCTCGTCGCCGGGCCGATCGTGCGCGCGCGCGACTTCCTGCCGCAGATGCAGAAGACGCGCAAGCTGACGCGCGACCGCATCAGCTCCGGCCTCTTCCAGATCCTGCGGGGGATGACGAAGAAGCT
This sequence comes from Planctomycetota bacterium, assembly GCA_028278425.1. Taxonomy (GTDB): domain Bacteria; phylum Planctomycetota; class UBA1135; order UBA1135; genus JANQEJ01. The sequence goes on from JANQEJ010000182.1 coordinate 17,576, forward strand.
CGTCATCGCCGACGTCCTCGGCGCTCACCTGGTCGACCACGTCTACCGCGACGCCGGGTCGCTGGAGCAGTCCGGCGGGCTGGCCGTGCTGGTGGCGACGTACGCCTTCACCATGCAGCTCTACGGCGACTTCGCCGGCTACTCGGACATCGCGATCGGCTCGGCGCGGCTGCTCGGGTTCGACCTGAAGAAGAACTTCGACGCGCCGTTCAAGTCGCGCTCGCTGGAGGAGTTCTGGACCCGCTGGCACATCTCGATGTCCTTCTGGTTCTACTACTACGTCTTCGCGGCGATGGGGGGGAACAAGCGCGGTATCGCGCGCACGTGCTTCAACCTGTTCATCACGCATCTGCTCTCCGGCGTGTGGCACGGCGCGGGGTGGAACTTCGTCTTGTGGGGCGTGTGGTTCGGCGTGTGGATGGTGATCGTCCGCCTGGTGCGCCTGCTGCTTCCGAACGGGGTGATGCCGCGCAAGGCCGTCTTCTCCTTCCTCGGGTGGCTTTTCACGTACCACGTGTGCGTCTTCTCGCTGCTCTTCTTCCGCGCGAACGACACGGAGTCGCTCGTGGCCGCGCTGCGCGCGTTGACCGACTGGAGCGGCCCCTTGCCCGACGTGATCACGACGCTGCCGTGGCAGGTGTGGACGGTGCTCGGCGTCTCCTACTTCACCGCGGTCTGGCCGGAGTCCTGGAACGTCCGCATCGAGAACGGTTGGAAGCGCCTGCCCGGTCTGGCGCAGGGCGCCGTCCTCGCGGCGGCGCTGCTCTTCTTCCTCGGCGTGGCGCCCCCCGGGCTTGCCCCCTTCATCTACTTCCAGTTCTGATGGAGCGCCGTTGAAGCACTTTCGATACATCGGCTGGCGCTTCCTCGCCTTCGTGCTCCTCCTGGGCGGGCTCGAGCTGTACCTGCGCAAGTTCACGACGTACGGCCAGCTCGTCGTCACCGAGCGAACCGAGCGTCTCGGATGGCGGATGGTGCCGTCGCAGTCACGCTGGTCGCGCGAAGGCGACGTTCCCGAGGTCATCAACTCCGACGGCTTCCGCGACCGCGAGTGGGACGAGCCCGAGGAGGGCGAAGCGGTGTTCCGCGTCGCCGTTCTCGGCCAGTCGATGACCTACGGCACGAGCGTCGCGATCGAGGAAACCTGGCCGCGCGTGCTCGAGGAGAAGCTGCGCGCGGACTTCGCCGCCCGCGGCGACGCGCGCGAGGTCCTCGTGATGAACTTCGCCGTGCAGGGCTACACGCTCGAGCAGATGGTGCGCAACCACGCGGACAACGTCGCGCCGTTCCGTCCCGACGTGGTGATCGTCCCGCTACACACGGGCGACGTCGCGCCGATGCCCGCTTCCGCCGACGAGTTCGACTTCAAGTACCGCCGCGCGTGGTTCCGCACGGCGACGCGCGACCTCCTGAACCGCGAGGTGGTGGGCAAGTGGATGCCGCGGCCGGCGCCAATCGTCGATCCGAACGCGCCGGAGCCGATCAACTACCAGCACCTCCTCAAGACGAACCCGCGGGACAAGCGGGCGCAGCGGCTTTGGGCTCAAGCAGGCGGCCGGATGGACGAGCTGCACCGCCGCGTCGACGCCGACGGCGGGCGGCTCGCGCTCGTGATCCTTCCCATCCTCGCCGACCTGCTCGCGCCCGAGCGCGAGGACCCGTCGGCTTACTGGGGCCCATGGGCGAGCCGCCGGTCCGAGCCATCGACCGTGCCGTTGGTGAAGGCGCGCGAGGAGTTCTCGCAGGGGCAGGAGCTCCTCTTGCGCAAGCTGATCGAGCGCTTCGGCGTCGTCGAGCGCCTACCGCTGAGTCCGACCGGCATGCGGACCATCCCGCGCGACGTGCCGGGCGCCGACGACAGCCTCTTTCTGTACCAGGACGTCGGACACTACTCCGCCCGCGGACACCGGCTCCTCGGCGAGGCCGTCTTCGAGCAGCTTCGAGCGGCCGGACTCTGGGAGTGATCCGGCCTACGGCTGGAACGTCAGCTCGAGCGCGTCGCTCGAGCACATGATCCCGCCGGCGAAGCCCGTGCAGCTCGGCGTGTTGAACCAAAAGGTCTGCACGTAGGAGGTGCCGCCGAGCACGGTGGGGGTCATCTCGACCAGGATCTCGCTGTAGCCGCCGCCGTTCGAGGAGACGGGGAACGACGTGAACGGCAAGAGCAGGTCGACGTAGGCGGGGAAGAGCGGGAAGCCCACTCCGCTCGGGTTCGCGCCGATGCCGACGAGCAGCCCGCCGACGGCGTCCGGCGGCGCGTTCAGGGTCGTGATGTGGAAGTCGGTGGCGGTCACCGACGGGACGCCCGTCACGTCGAGGTGGAGCGGACCCTTGCAGGAGGGCTTGGACACCCCGTAGCGCTGAACGCCGACCGGGTCGGGCGTGTCGCACGCGGCGACCGCCGCGAACACCTTGCGCGCCTCGGCCACGTACGCCTCGAGCTCCGGAAGCTCCGTCACCGGGTCCACGTCGAAGGTGCCGAGCTGGATCGCCGTCAGGAGATAGTCGGCCCAGGTGACGAAGTAGTCGCCGTCCGCCTTACGACACCTGGGCTTGCCGTCGACGGTGAAGTAGATCGCGCCGGTGTGCGCGCCGCCGTCGAGGAACGCTGTGTCGTTGTTGGCCCAGGCGGCGATCCAGCCGCTCTCCGTGACCGGCAGGGTGAACTCGGCGACGGCCACGCCGCCCTCGGGCAGCGAGTAGGGCACCGACTGCACGGCTCCGCCGTCGTGGATCAGGTGGATGCTCCCCGCCTTCTGCCCGGGGAGCTGGACGCCCGGACCGACCGTGAGGGTCGCCTTGACGTTCAGCGGACTGGTGCTGAGGACCTGCAACTCGTCGCCGAGGCCGAATGCGCCGTTCACCTCGAGGTCGAGGAACAGGTGCTCGCCGTCGGAGATCGTCGTGCGCCCGGCGCGGATCGACTCGAGCCAGCCCTGGAAGCTCAGGGGCTGCTCGACCTTGGAGTACATCGTGATCGGCGTGTTGAGGCAGGAGTTGTCCTTGCCTCCGGTGAGCGCGACGCGGAACCCCGAGTTCAGGAGTTTGTAGTAGAGCCCGTACCACCCGAAGAACGGATCGATGTTGACGCGCGGCGACTCGATGAAGTCGATCTTGCCCAGGGCCGCGTCGAGCGGAGACATGATCCCGAGCTCGTCCACCCCCTCGCCGATGACCGGCACCAGCGCCGGAAGGTAGGAGGTCGACCAGTTGACGTGCGCGTAGCCGGTCAGGACCTTCGGATCCTGCCGCACGAGATCGAAGGCCGGCGCCGGATAGGGCTCGTCGAACGGCAGGTACGGCGACGAGATGCCGAAGAGCTGCGCGTGTCCGAACTGCTCCGTGCGGAACTCGGAGAGCTCGATCCCGTACTGCATGAAGTGGACCGGATCGCCGAGCGTCGTCGGGCTCTCCGCGCCGGTGACCAGCCACCCGAACTGGTCCAGAAAGGCCTGCGAGCTCGGAAGGTTGACGCCCCAGAGCTGCGCGCCGCCGAAGACGATGTCCTCGTCGAGCATCTTCTGGTACATGTCCTCCGGCGTGAGCTGTGGCAGCCCCAGGCAAAGCTGCACGTGCAGGTGCGTGTCGCCCTTGTACCAGCCGGGCGGCGGGGACACGGCGCCGCCGGACTGAGCCGCGACGGGGATGGACAGGAGGCCTGCGAGGCAGGCGGCGGGGAACGACCTCATGCCGGGTAAGGGGGGAGCGAGGGGGGAGGGGCCCTGGAGCCCAACAGCCTACGCTACTTCCGCTTCTTCGGCTTGAACCAGTAAGGCTTCCGCTCGAACGGGTAGGTGGGCAGGTGGACGCGCCGGCGCGGATAGTCGGCGTCGAATCCCTCCCAGTCCACCGGGAAGCCCGCCGTGTTGAGCTTCGCCAGGGCTTCGAGCACCGAAGCCCACCCGCCGCCGTCGCCGGCCGTCACCAGCAAGGCCTCGGTCTCGGGCTCGAGGGCGCCGAAGGCGTCCCTCCAGGCCTCGTCCGAGCCCAGGAGCACAAACCCGCTGCAACCCGCCTCGACGGCCTCGACCAGGGCGCGGCGGTCCGCGGCGGCGTCGGGCGCCGGGGAGGATTCCGCCGTCGCCCGGCGCAAGGCCTCCGCGAGGTCGACTTCGCCGGCGAGCACGGCCGCGACGTGGGTGCCGACGCCGTGGCCGAAGGCGCGCTCCGGGCGCAGTCCGAAGGAGTCGAGCATCCGCGCCAGGGCGAAGAGGTGCGCGAAGGCGTCGCCGCCCGGCGCGAGCTTCTGGGACGCCGCGAAGGCGGCGCGGTAGGTCGGCTGCGTCTCGGCCAGCGTCTTGCCCGCCTCCAGCGCGACGCCGAGCGCGTCGGCGCAGAGGAAGGCCAGCTTCTCGGGCTTGCGGTCGGCGACGGTGCCGCACCAGGCGTTCGCGGGCGCGGCTCCTTCTGCGACGGCCGCCGCGGCCCCGCGCAGCTCGTCGCGGGTGGCGACCGCGACCGCGACCCGGTGGGCCAGGTGCGCCCGCCCGGCGTTGAGCGTGAAGCAGACGTCCTCGAGGGATTCGCCGCCGCCGGCGTCGAGCTGGTCGACCAGGCGTTGCGCGACGGTGGTGAGGCGCTCCTCGTTCCGCGCGGAGAGGCAGGCGAGGTGCACCGGGCGCTCCACTTTGGCTTCTTCGCGGCGACGAGGGGGCGCGCTGCCCAGCACGACGTGCGCGTTCGTGCCGGCGAAGCCGAACGAGCTGACGCCGGCGTAGCGCTGGGGACCGGCGGGCCAAGGCGACGCCTCGGTGGCGATGCGCAGCGGGATCTCGTCGATCGCGATGCGCGGGTTCACCTCCTCGAGGTGGATCTGCGGCGGGATCGTCTCCTTCCAGAGCGCGAGCGCCGCCTTGATCAGACCGGCCGCGCCCGCGGCCGGCTCGAGGTGGCCGATGTTCGTCTTCACCGAACCGATCCAGCACTTGTCGCCCGGCGCGCGTCCGGCCGCGATCACGTCGGAAAGCGCCTGCGCCTCGATCGGGTCGCCCAGCGGCGTGCCGGTGCCGTGCGCCTCGACGTAGCCGACCGCGTGCGGCGGGACCTCGCCGTCGTCGAGCGCGCGCTGGATCACCTGCTGCTGTGCCGCGCCGCTCGGCGCGGTGATGCCGTTGCTCGCGCCGTCGTGGTTGACCGCCGAGCCGCGCAGGACCGCGAGGACGTCGTCGCGGTCGCGCTCGGCGTCGGAAAGCCGCTTCAGCACGACGAAGCCGCAGCCCTCGCCGCGCACGTAGCCGTTCGCGCGCGAGTCGAACGTCTTGCAGCGCCCGTCCGGCGCCATCATGTGCGCGTGCGAGAAGGAGATCGTCCAGTGCGGCATCAGGGTCAGGTTGACGCCGCCGGCGAGGGCCATGTCGCACTCGCCGTCGAGCAACGCGCGCCGGGCGTGGTGGATCGCGACGAGCGAGGACGAGCACGCCGTGTCGAAGGCCATGCTCGGCCCGTGCAGGTTCAGGATGTAGTTGATGCGGCCCGCGGCGACGCTCGAGGCGTTTCCCGTCGAGGCGTAGCCGTCGATGTTCGCCAGCTCGGCGAGCTGCACGTGCAGGTAATCGCGGCTCGACTTGCCGAGGTAGACGCCCGTCATCGAGCCCGACAGACGGTCGGGCGACTGCCCGGCGTGCTCGAGCGCCTCCCACGCGGTCTCCAGGACGATCCGCTGCTGCGGGTCGAGGCGCGACGCCTCGCGCGACGCGATGCCGAAGAAGCCGGCGTCGAAGAGCTCCACGTCGTCGAGGAAGCCGCCCCACTTGGTGGCGAGCTTGCCCGGCCGGCCGGGCTTCGGGTCGAAGAGCTCCGCGCTCCACCGGGACTCGGGCGTCTCCGAGATCGCGTCGACCTTGTCGAGGATCAGCTTCCAGAACGCGTCGAGGTCCGGCGCCTTCGGGAAGCGGCAGGCCATCCCGACGATCGCGATCGGCTCGTGCTTGAGCGCCTCGGCCGGCTTTTCCGCCGACTTGGCCTCGGCCGGAACCTTCGCGGAGTCGCCGGTCTCGCCCGCTAGGTAGCGCGCGGCCGCCTCGATCGTCGGGTAATCCCAGACGAGCGTCGACGGCAGCGGCCGGCCGAGCCAGTCCTCGAGGTCCATCGCGAGGTCCACCGCGAGCATCGAGTCGAGCCCGAGATAGGAGAACGGCCGGTGTACCTCGACGTCGTTCGGGTCCATGCCCGTCTGCGTCGCGATCTTGTCGATCATCCAGTCTTCGACGTCGCGCGCGGTCGGCGCGCCGACCGGTTTGTCCCCGGCCGGAGCCGCCGCCGGGGCCGGCTCGCCCGCTTCCTCCGGTTGCGCGAGCTGCTCGAGCAGCGCCGCGGCGAGCTCGCTCATCGCAATACGCGAGAAGAAGCTCTGGAGCGAAACCGTCGTGCCCAGCGTCTCGCGCAGCGTGTCGATCCAGTCGATCGCGGTCGAGAGGTCGAGGCCGACGTGCACCAGCGGCTCGTTCAGGTCGAGCAGCGAGGGGTCGACGTCCGGCAGCGTCGGCGCGAGCAGCGAGAGCAGGTAGAACTCGACCATCCGCTGCCGCTGCGCCTCGTCGGCCGCCAGGATGCGTCGGCGGACGACGCTCTCGAACGGGCGCTTCGCCTCCTCGCGCTGCACGGCGATGCCGAGCGCGTCGAGCCCGAGCGACAGGAAGAGCTCGCGGCACGCGCGGCGCTGGATCTTGCCGGACGACGTCTTCGGCACCGTGCGCGGGGGAACCGCGACGACGGCGTACGGCATCAGCTCGAACTCCTCGGCCACCGCCTGCTTCACCGCACCGAGGACTTCGTCGGGATCGGCAGCCTTGCGCGGATCGACCTCGCACACGACGACGAGCCGCTCCTCTTCCTCGACGTCCGCGCTGAACGCGGCGCTGCACCCGGGACGCACGGCGGCGTGGCTGCCCTCCGCGGCGAGCTCGACGTCCTGCGGGTAGAAGTTCCGCCCGCGGATGATGATCAGGTCCTTGATGCGCCCGGCGCAGTACACCTCGCCGTTCGCGTCGAGGAAGCCGAGGTCGCCCGTGCGCATGTACGGGCCCTCGCCGGTGTCGAGGTGAGCTCCGAAGGTGTGCTCGGTCTCGTCGGGCCGCCGCCAGTAGCCCTGCGCGACGCACGGCCCGGCGACCCAGATCTCGCCGAGCTCGAGCGGGCCGCAGCGCGCGCGGTTCTCGGGATGGGCGATGACGACCTCGGTGTCGAGGATCGCGGCGCCGTTGCCGACGAGCGAGACGACGCCCGGGCCGCGCTCGGACTCGTCGACGACGACGACGCGGTTGTGCTCGAGGTCGGAGCTCCGCAGCTCGAGGAACGTGGGGTGGTCGCCCTTGTTCGAGCTCGTGACCTTGACCGTCGCCTCGGCCAGCCCGAAGCCCGGGCAGAAGGTCTCCATGCGGAAGCCGCACGGGCCGAAGGCCTCGACGAAGCGCTCCATCGTCTCGCGCCGCACCGGCTCGGCGGAGTTCAGCGTCACGACCCAGGAAGAGAGGTCGAGCCCCTGCCGCTCGGCCGGCGCGATCTTCCGCACGCAGAGGTCGTACGCGAAGTTCGGCGCCGCGCTGTGCGTCGCCCGGTACTTCGACATCGCCGCCAGCCAGCGCTCGGGCTTCTGGATGAAAGCCACCGGCGACATCACGTAGCAGTGGAACCCCTTGTACGCCGGCAGGACGATCCCGCAGATCAACCCCATGTCGTGGAAGATCGGCAGCCACGTGACCAGGACGCTCTTCGGCGTGTAGTCCCAGCCCGCATCGATGTCCTTCGCCGTGTAGAGCAGGTTCCCGTGGCTGACCATCACGCCCTTCGGCGCGGCGGTCGAGCCGGAGGTGTACTGGAGGAAGGAGAGCTCGTCCGCCTCGGCGTCGGGGTCGCGCCAGCTCTCCTCGAGGCCGTCGTTCAGCCGGTCGGTGGCGAAGACCGGCAGGTTCGCGAGCTCGGGCGCGTCGCGGAAGAGCTCCTCCAGAACCGCCTTGCCCTCGCTCGTCGTCAGGATCAACGCCGGGTCCGCGTCCCGCGCGACCGCCTGGAGCCGCGGAAGCGTCCGCTTGAGCTGCGCCGGCTCGCCGACAGGCGCCGGCACCGCCACGCCGCCGCCGTACATCGTGCCGAAGAACGCCGTGACGAAGTCGAGCCCCGCGGGATAGAGCAGGAGCGCCCGCGCCCCGCTCTTGGGCGCCCCCGTGTGGTTCTGGAGCAGCGCACCGACCGCGCGCGAGCGGCGGTCGAGCTCGCCGAAGGTCAGCCGGTCGCCCTCCCGCTCGCCGTCCTCGAGGAAGGTGTAGGCGGATTTCTCCGGCTCCTCGCCGGCACGGGCCCGAAGGAGCTCAACCAGGGTGGCGGCCCCTTGGATCGGGTCCTGGCGGTCGGTCATCGGTGGGTCGGGGGGATCGCGGTGGGGGGCGCCAAACTATACAAGGTAGGGAACCCGTGAGGCCCGCCTCGAGGGGAGCAGAATGACCATCATCCCGACGCTGCGCTACCGGGACGCTCCGGCGGCCATCGAGTGGCTGTGCAACGCCTTCGGCTTCGAGAAGAAGCTCGTCGTTCCCGGCGACGGCGACACCGTCGCGCACGCACAGCTCACCTTCGGCCGCGGGATGGTCATGGTGAGCTCCGCGCGCGACACGGAGTTCGACCGGCTCGTCCAACCGCCCGAGCCGGGCGCGGTCTGCACGCAGAGCCCGTTCCTCGTCGTCGACGACGTGGACCGCCACTACGCTCGCGCCAAAGCGGCGGGCGCGGAGATGGTCACGGAGATCTGGGACGAGCCCCACGGCCGCGGCTACGCGTGCCGCGACCCGGAGGGGCACGTCTGGTGCTTCGGCGATTACGACCCGTGGGCCTAGCGTAGAATGCTCCTCATGCGGCGATTGGTCTTCCTGCTCCTTCCAGCTCTTGCGGCCGGCTGCGCAGCGACCGGAGCCGGGCTGCCCGACGCGACGCCCGAGGAGACGCTCGAAGCCTGGTCCGAGGCCTGGGTCGCCGGTGAGCTCGACCGGATGCTTGCGTTCTACGACGACTCGGACGACCTCGTGGTCATCCACTCGAGCGGCCACGTGCGGCGGGGGCACGCCGAGCTCGTCGCGGACTACGAGACGGCGTTCGAGGACACCGTCTTCGAGGAGGCTGCGCTCGACCTCTCGGAGGTCGGACAGGCCGGCGGGGCGGCGTGGGCGACGGGTCGGCTCCGCGCGACGTCGCGCCGGCGCGCGGACGACAGCCGCTGGCGCCTCGAGCTGAACACGACCTTCGTGCTGAGGAGCGACGGAGACGCGTGGCGGATCGTGCTCGAGCAGTCGACGCCGGTCGCGGGCATTCCGCGGATCCGGCCGCTGGAGTAGTGGCGGCCGCAAGGTGACCGCGGACGTCGCGCGCGAGATGGCGGACCGGTACGACCGTGAGGCTCGCGCGTACCGCGACCTGTGGGGGCCGCTGCTGCGCCCCGCCGGGCTTCGCCTGCTGGACGCGCTGGCCGGTGAGCCGGCACGGCGCGTGATCGACGTCGGCGCGGGCGTCGGCGGACTGGAGCCCGGCATCCGCAACGCGTTTCCCGACGCGTTCGTGTTTGGGCTCGACCGTTCACCCGGGATGCTCGCGCTCGCACCGGGAGCCCTGCACCGCGCGGTGGCCGACGGCGGCCGGCTGGCCGTCGGTTCGGCGAGCGTGGACCTGGTGCTCTTCGTGTTCGTCCTCTTTCACCTGAACGATCCGGTGGACGGTCTGCGCGAAGCGCGCCGCGTGCTGCGACCGGGCGGACGCGTGGCGACGCTGACCTGGGCGGGCGAGTTCGAGTCCGAGGCCTCGCGTCGGTGGAGCGCTTGCCTCGACGAGCACGGAGCCGCCCCGCCCGATCCCGCGGCGGACGCGCGTCACGCGCCGGTCGATTCCGCCGCGAAGGTCGCAGCGCTGCTCGAGGGCGCCGGATTCGAAGCGATTCGCGCGTGGGAGGAGGAGCTTGTCGGCGCCCTGGAGCTGGAGCCGCTGCTCGCCCTCAAGACGTCGATGGGCCGGGGGAGGGCGCGCTTTCAGAGCCTCGACGCTTCCGCGCGCGACGCCTGCCTGGACGCGGCGCGCCGCCGGCTGCAATCGCTCGGCCCCCGCGATTTCGAGGCGCGCGGCAACGTGGTCTACGCGATCGCGCGCACCCGCTGATCGCCCGGTGCGCTAGCATGGGGGCCTCCCCGGTCGCGCCTGGCAAACGTTCGACCACCCACTCAGGAGCCCCTCCATGTCCCGCGCCCTGCTCGTGCTCAGCGCGTTCGTACTCACTTCCGTCGTTTCCGCCCAGGTCGCGCCGGGCTTCCGCCTGTTCGGTCCGCACGGGACGGACGAGACCTACCTGCTCGACGTCAACGGCAACGTCGTCCACACCTGGCCGAGCGGCTACGTCCCGGGCAACGGTATCTACCTGCTCGAGAACGGGGACCTGATCCGCGCGGTGCAGCTCCCCGGCGGTCCCGGCATCGGCGGCAGCGGCGGCGGCGTGCAGCGCATCAAGTTCGACGGGACCATCGTCTGGGACTTCGACTTCACCACGGGCGGCGTGTACCACCACCACGACGTCGAGCCGATGCCGAACGGCAACCTGCTCCTGATCGCGTGGGATACGCTGACCACCGCCGACGCGATCGCGAACGGGCGCGACCCCGCGCTCGTCACCGGGCCGAACTTCTGGCCCGACGCGATCTACGAGATCGAGCAGACCGGGCCCACGACGGGCTCGATCGTTTGGGAGTGGCACGTCTGGGATCACCTGATCCAGGACTTCGACAATACGAAGCCGAACTTCGGCGTCGTCGCCGACAACCCGCAGCTCCTCGACATCAACTACCCGCCGAACGTCGTCAACGACGGTGACTGGAACCACGCGAACTCGATCAGCTACGACCCGGTTCACGACCTGATCCTGATCAACTTCCCGTTCCAGAACGAGTTCTACGTCATCGACCACAGCACGACGATCGCCGAGGCCGCGGGGCACACCGGCGGAACGTACGGCAAGGGCGGCGACTTCCTCTACCGCTGGGGCAACGAGGAGGCCTACGGGAAGGGCGGGCCGGCGGACAAGCAGCTCTTCAACCCGCACGGCACCGCCTTCATTCCGGCCGGCCGTCCGGGCGGGGGCAACGTCATCGTCTTCAACAACCAGTTCGGAGGCAACTTCTCCGCGGTTCACGAGATCGAGCTCCCGCTCACGCCCGGCGTCGGCTTCACGCTCGGCGGGGACGGCACCTACGGTCCCGCGGCGCCGGTCTGGGAGTACACCGCGCCGAACCCGACCGACCTGTTCTCGCCGTTCCTTTCGAACGCGGAGCGTTTGCCCAACGGCAACACGCTGATCGACAGCGGCTTCCAGGGCTGGTTCCAGGAGGTGACGAACGCGAAGGTCCAGGTGTGGGAGCACTTCAACACGCTCCCGACGAGCACCTCCTTCGTCTTCCAGATCAGCTACTACGAGCGCAGCCTCTGGGCGGACGCCGACTCCGTCTCCGTCGCCGCCGGCGGCACCGTTGGCTTCGACCTCGTCGCGGGCTCGCCCCACGACGGCGAGCTCTACTTCCTCCTGGGATCCGCGTCCGGCACCGACGTCGGCGTGACCTACGGCGGTCAAACGATTCCGCTCAACTTCGACCCGTACTTCTTCTACACCCTGACGCACCCGAATAGCGCGCTGCTGCCCGGCTCGTTCGGCACGCTCGACACCCTCGGCAAGTCCACGGCGTCGCTGGTGCTGCCGGCGGGCGCGGCTGCGCCGCTCGTGGGAACGACGTTGAACCACGCGTACGCCACGCTCGACCCGGTGACGTTGAACGTCATCCACACGAGCAACGCGGTACCGCTGGAGTTGACCCCCTGATCGGGCCCGCGCGCGCAGCGCGACTATTCGAGGCGCAGCTCGAACACGTGCTCGCGCGTGCGGCCGGCTTCGATCTCGAGCCGGGCCTGCTCCGGCGCGTAGCCCGGAGCGCTGACGGTGACGCGGTAGACGCCCGGTGCGAGCTCGGGGACGACGCGGCTCGCACCCTCGGCGAAGACGTGGTTGCGGCCGGCGATGCGCCCGTGGGGCGTGCGAGCGACGAGGAGGACGTCCAGCTCCTCGCCGGAAGCGTCCCGAATGCGGCAACCGGCGGAGACACGGTCGCCGTTGGGATTGAGTACCTCGAGCACGAGCGAGCCGCCGCGCTCGAGCCGGACGGGGACGACGCGGTCCTCGCCCGGTTCCAGCCGTAGCTCGAGCTGCACGCCGATCACGTGCTCCCACGGGGCGAGGTAGTCGGCCCCCGGCGAGAGGCGCACCTTCATGGAACCCGGGGCGAGGTTCTCGAGGACGAGCCGCCCTCCCGACGCCTCGAGGATGGGGTCGGCCTCCGGTTCCCCTGGCCGGAAGACGTGTACCGCGAAGGGCAGCCCGTCGGGCACGTCGATTCCCTGGAGGACGAACGTGAGCCGCGCCGGGTCGCCCGACGGGAGCAACTCGACGGAGCGGTAGAGGACGCCGCCCGGCTCCGGCGTTTCGAGGTGGAGCTCGACCGGCTCGCACCCGGCGAAGGCGTACCGGAGCGTGTACGTCCCGAAGGGTGGCAGCGCGTAGCGCAGCTTCGGCTCCGGCTGGAACTGCCACGCGTGGACTGCGTGCCGCAGCGACTCCTCCCCGGTCCGCCACGTCGCCTTGCCGTCGCGCGGCTCGCCCTCGGGGAAGTGAAAGTCGACCTCCACCAGCGCGCCGACGGGCCCGAGCTCGAGCTCGGCCGGCGGTACGACCGCCGGTCGGTCCGGCAACGGGAACGGCGCGTGCCGTCGATCGTGGTTGGTGGAGACCCGGTAGGAGAACGGCCCGAGGCCGTCGAGCAGGAAGCGCGCCTCTTCGCCGCTCTTGACGCTTCGGGCGAAGAGCTCGAACGCTCCCTCGAACCACGCGAAGCTCATCGGCAGCTCGAACGAGAACACTGCGAGCTCGACGAGGTGCTCGGCGCCGAGAAGCATCGCGCTCACGCCTGCGCCCGCTTCGGGAGCTCCGCCGGCGTCGAGGACGCGACCCGAGAGGGCGAGCCCGCGGCCGACCGGCACCTCGCCGACCTGCTCGACGAAGCCGCGCCGCAGGTCGAGGCGCAGCGTTACCGGACGCCGGCCTTCGACGAGGAGCGCGAGCGCGTACGGCCCCTCGCCGTCGACGCGGAGGCGGAAGCGCCCGTCCTCCGCCGGATGGTCGTGGCCGTCGGGCTTGGCCAACGGCGCGCCGCCGGACAGCGCGTGCGCCTGCACGATGCTCTCGGGCAACCCGGCTCCCTCCGCGTCGTCGACGACGAGCCGGCCCTCGATGATCGCCGCCGCGTCGAGCGGGATCTCGACGCGAAGCGGCTCCTCCGGGCTCGTCGCGACGTCGAGCGGGTCGGGCAGCCCGATGCGCGCCCGCGCCGGCGCCAGGTCGGGGTGCTCGACGTGAAGCTCGAGCTCCTCGGGGCGGCTGCCGGAACGGTCGGCGACGATGCGCGCGAGCATCGGGCCGACGTCGAGCTCCGCGCGTCCGTCGCCGTCGAGCACGCCGACCAGGGGCTCTCCCGCGGAGACGCCGAACTGCGTCGCGTGCGCGCGAACGCGGACGGTCGCGCCCTCGCCGCGCGCGCCGACGCTCAGGACGACGAGCGGCCACGGCGCGTGCTCGGGAAGTTGCGCCGGTTCGGAGGGGTGGAGGGCGACCCCGGACGGCCAGCCCTCGGGCCGAGCATCGGGTTCCGCGGCGGCGGGCCGGCGCTCGGCCAACGCGGTACCGATGACTCCCGCCACGTCGGTCGTGGAGGATGGGGCGCCGGCGCGCGCGACGCGCTCGGGGGCTACGGGTCCCGCGGCGCGCGGCGCGGGTGAATCTTCCGGCGCGCGCAGCGCCAGCCAGGCGACGAACGCCCCCACGCCGACGGCGCCCGCCAGCTTCATCGTCGTTCCCATGAGGACTCCCTTGCCGAGTGCTACCGCCGGTGGCGCGAGCGGCGCGACGCGCGGAACCGCAGCGAGGAACACCGCCGACCAGGCTTCGCGCCCGCCGTGGCGTGCGTCGAGCTCCGCGCGCAGACGCTCGCGTCCGCGGCGCAGGCGCGTCTTGACGGTGTCGAGGGAGACCCCGAGCTCTTCGGCGATCGCGGGCGGCGCCAGCTCCTCGGCGTAGCGCAGGAACAGCGCCTGCCGCTGGACGTCGGGAAGGTGACGGAGGTAGCCGAGCAGCTCGGCGTGTGCGTCGAGCCGCCGGTCCACCTCCTCGATTCCGCCCGAGCCCGTCTCGGGTCGTGCGGCTTCCAGCTCGCGCCGCTCGCGCCGATCGCGCGCGCGCAGCCCGCGCCCCGCCAGGCGCCGGACCACCGTCGCGAGCCAACCGCGGAGCGCCTCGCGGCGCTCGGGTGGCCGCGTCAGCGCGGCGACGTTGGCCTCCTGCACCAGGTCGTCGGCGGCGGATTCGTCGGCGACGAGCCGCAGCGCGAGGCGGCGCAGGAAGGCCTGTTCGCGGATGAGCTCCTCTTGCATGGGATCTCCATCCAGTAGAGCCCGCCCGGCGCGCGGCGGGGTTCACCTAGGAGCGTTATCCTCGGTTCCATGCAATGCCCCGTCCTCTTCCTCGCTCTGTTCGCGCTCCCCTCCCCCCAGGCCGAAGACGGAGAGCCGCTCCTGCACGTCGTCGACGACGGCGGCTCGGCCCAACTCGGCGTGCCCCCGGCCGGCGCGCGCGCGTCCGGCGGCACGTTCGCGCTCGGGACCTCGGCCTGCGCGGGGGTGACCGCCGACTTCCTCGCCAACGGCGTTCCGCCGGAAGGTGACACGCCGACGGCGGCGGCTTTCACGCCGGACGGCTCGAAGATCGTGGTCGCTCACCGGACGAGCTCGAACGTGATCGTCTTCGACGCGGCCACGCAGGCGTTCCTTCAGGAGATCTCCGTGACCGGGTCGCCCAACGACCTCGCGATCTCCTCGGATGGCGTCCACGCGGTCACGGCGAACGTCTGGGAGGACACGGTCTCGATCCTCGACCTCGCGGCGGGCACGGAGGTGGCGGTCGTCCCGGTGGGCAACCAGCCCGGGATCGTGCGGATCACGCCGAACGGCCTGACGGCGGTCGTGGGCAACACGGTTGACCAGACGCTGTCGGTCGTCGACGTCGCCACGGCGACCGAGACGCACCAGATCGCCGGCTGCGGGTTCGTCTCGCTCGTCGCTGCGACGTTCGAGCCGGGGGTGATCACCGCGACCTTCAGCAACTTCGAGCTGATCGACGACACGACCGCGGTCCAGGCGGACTTCTACAACGACGAGCTGGACTTCTTCGACCTCGCGGCCGGAACGGTGAGCTCGATCCCGTGCGACGCGGATCCGCGCGAGATCGCGATCACGCCCGATGGGACGACGGCCGTCGTGGCCCACACGTCGTCGGTGCAGCGGATCTCCGTCGTCGACACGGCGACGCAGAGCATCGCGAAGACGATCGCCACGGGGATCGACCTGCGCGGCCCGATCGCGATCCGCCCGGACGCGAGCAAGGCGGTGGCGTCGGTCCAGAACGCCGTCGTCGTCGTCAACCTCGCGACGGACGCGGTGTCGCCCTCGCTGAGCACGGCTTCGGTCAACGGGCTGCGCACGACCGCCGACGGCGATTACGTGCTGACGATCGGCTTCCGCGGCTCGCTGGTCTCGTTCGCGAGCGAGACGGTCGTCAAGGACCTGAACAACATCGTCGCCGCCTGGGTCGGAGCTGTTTCGCCCACCGACCCGCGCGGCGTCCTGATCGCGAACCACAACGGCGAGGACATGCTGGTCGTCAACACGAACGGCGCGGCGGCGTTCCTCGAGGCGCAGGTCACCTCCGGACCGCCGCCGGAGGCCGACAACACGCGCATGGCCGCGGTCAGCGCCGACGGCTCGTTCGCGGTCACGACGAACGTGCTCAGCGACAACGCGAGCATCCTCGACCTCGACACCGGCGCGCTGCTCGGGCTGGTCGACGTCGGCAACCGCCCGGCGGACGTGGAGATCACGCCCGACGGCTCGCTCGCGGTGGTCGCGAACCTCGACTCCACCTTCGTCTCGGTGATCGACGTCGCGGCGCAGACCGTGACGAACGTGACGACTTCCACGCGCAACAGCGAGGTCGAGATCTCGCCCGACGGCCAGTTCGCCTACGTGGCCGTCGTCGTCTCCGACGGGGTCTGGCGCATCGACCTGACGACGAAGACGGTGGCGGGACCGAAGCTCCCGGCCGGGCAGATGGGCTCGGTCTTCTACCTCTTCCAGCAGGCGAGCGGGATGACGCTGAGCCACGACGGGGCGACGCTCGTCACCTGCGACAGCTTCGACGACACGATCACCGTCATCGACACCGCGTCGTGGTCGGTCGTCGCGACGGTCGCGGTCGGTGACTTTCCGACGCGCGCGACGTTCTCGCCCGACGACGGGACGATCTACGTCGCCAACAAGAACGCGGACACGATCTCGGTCGTGAACAACGCGGGCGCGGCGTCGGTGACGACGGGGACGATCGCCGTCGGCGACCAGCCGTTCGAGATGGTGGTCTCGCCCGACGGCGGCACGCTGTACGTCGCGAACGCGAACGACGACAGCGTCGGGGTCGTCGACCTCGGATTCGGCGTGATGACGAGCACGGTTCCCCTGCCCGAGTTCGTACAGGGGCTGCACCTGAACGCGGACGGCTCGTGCCTGTACGCCGTCTCCGGGACCTGGAGCGTCACGATCGGCCCCGGCCCGATGACGTCGATCGCGCAGGCCGGCTTCTTCTCGGCGATCGACACCGCCTCGCTCGCCGTCGTGAACGAGCTGGACACCGGGCTTCCCCCGGGGATGCTCGCCTTCGACGACTGCGGGACCGTCGGAGTCGTGCCCTCGCCCTTCGGCGATGGCGTGACGCGTTTCCGCGTCGGCCCGCCGGCCGCGGCGACGGTGTACGGCTGCGGCGTGAATCCCGCGGGCAGCATGAGCATCCTGAGCGGCACCCCGGCGCTCGGCCAGACGGTCGAGCTCGGTCTCGACAACCCGCTGGGAACACAGGCGGCTGGATCGCTCACCGCGCTCGGCCTCGCATTTGCGCCGGATCCGTCGTTCCCTTGCGGCACGCCGGTTCCGGGCCTCGGCATGGCGGGACCCGGCGCGGCGGGCGAGCTCCTTCTCAGCGTCCTTCCGCCCGATCCGTTCGACGTCGTGGTCGGCCCGCTTTGGACCGGTCCGCTCGCGCCCGCGTCGATCCTGCTGCCGGTGCCGGGCGACTGCGCCTTCCTCGGCGTGAAGCTCTACGCCCAGGGCGTGATCGTCGACCCGACGTTCTCCGCCGGCGTCGGGATCGGTCTGACGGACGCGGTTGAGCTCGAGCTCGGCGTGTGACCGCTCCCGGTCAGTCCTTGGGCAGACGAGCCTCGATTCCTTCGAGCAGCGAACGAGATCGGCGCGGCGCGGGTCGTTCTCGCGGCAGTTCTTCACGAGCTCGCGGGCGAGGGGCAGCGCGCAGGCCGCCGGCGCCGACCGTGGAGCGGCCCGCGACCTTTCGGGGGATGAACCTACGAGACGGCTGATCTTGCTACCGGGAATGGGCGCGAGCGACCGGATGTTCGCGGCGCAGCGGACGGCGTTTCCGGACCTCTTCGTGCCGCCCTGGCTTCCACCCGAATCGGGCGAGCGTCTCGAGCACTACGCGGAACGCATGGCGGCGACGCTTCCGCCGGGGAAGGACGTTCTTCTCGGCGGACAGTCGTTCGGAGGGATGGTCGCGGTCGAGATGGCTCGCGCGACCGGAGCGCGGGACTGCGTCCTGATCTCCTCGGTCGCCGCGCCGAACGACCTGCCGCGGCGCGTGCGCGGCGCGCTGGCGATCGGGCGACGTGTGCCGTTCCCACGCTTCTACGGTTGGGCCATCCGCGCGATCGCCGGTTGGGGGTCGAGCCCGCGGGGCATCCGCTTTCACCGGATCCACGGTTCGCTCGACGTCGTCATCCCACCGCGCTGCTCGCCGGGGGCGGAGATCGTGCGGGGAGGAGGACACTTCCTTCTGCCGAGGCTGCACGCGACGGCCGTGAACGACTTCCTGCGAAGGGCGTGCAGCTAGAATCTCGCCATGGACATGAAACTCTCGGAAGAGCGCTCCGCCCTGATCCTCGGCGAGCTGAAGGCCTTCTTTCTCGAAGCCTTCGACGAGGAGCTCAGCGACTACCGCGCCGAGCGGCTGCTCGAGTTCTTCCTGACTTCGCTCGGACCTCCGGTCTACAACCAGGCTGTGCAAGACGCGCGGGCGTTCATGCTCGACAAACTCGAGGATCTGGCGGTGGAGTGCTACCAGACGGAGAAGGACGTCTGATGGCGTCCGACCTGGTCGAGGCCTGGAGGATGAGCAACGAGGCGAACCTTTTCCTGCTCGAGAGCCTCCCGAAGGACTTCCTCGGCGATCGCTACGGCTCGCGTACGCGCACCGTCGCGGCGCAGTTCGCGCACATCCACAACACGCGCGTGCGCTGGTTGAAGCACGCGGCGCCGAAGCTCGCCGTGGACGGCTTCCCCAAAGGCGCCGAGCCGACGAAGGCGCAGTTGAAGAAGGCGCTCCAAAGCTCGGAAAAGGCGATCGCGCGCTTCCTCGACGAGGCCGACGCCGCGGGCAAGGTCAGGCACTGGAAAGGACCGCCGACGACCTTCCTCGGGTACCTGATCGCGCACGAAGCGCACCACCGCGGTCTCGCGATGGTCGCGGTCCGCATGTCGGACCACAAGCTGCCGCAGGAGGTCGTGTACGGGCAGTGGGACTGGGGCAAGTCGAGGAGCTTGCGGGGTTGAGCCGTACGGACGTGGGGTTCGCGGCTTCACCGCCGGGAAGACGGTACGTGGACCGCCTACGCGCAGTGGCCGGACCGAGCCGCATGGGAAGCGTCGCGGCGGCGGGAGTCGGCGGACCCCGATGCGGCGAGGGAGATGAGCGCGGCGGTGGCCGAGACCTTCGAGCCGATCCCCCTCGACGTCGAGGCGGATCTTCTCGGCGGTACCTGACAACGCGCGCTTTGGGCGGTGATCGGGGCTCTGTAGACTCCCGCGCCCTCATGACGAAACCCCTCCGCATCGCGATGTGGTCGGGGCCCCGCAACATCTCGACCGCGCTCCTGCGCTCGTGGGGCAACCGGCCGGACACGTTCGTGAGCGACGAGCCGCTCTACGCCCACTACCTCGACCACACCGGCTTCGAGCATCCGGGTCGGGCCGAGATCGTGCGCGAGTGCGAAACCGACTGGCGCAAGGTCGTCGCGGAGCTCACCGGTCCGGTGCCGGGCGACAAGCGCATCTGGTACCAGAAGCACATGGCGCACCATCTGCTACCGCACGTCGACCGCGGATGGCTGGACGGGTTCGCGCACGCCTTCCTGATCCGCGACCCGCGCGAGATGCTCCTTTCGCTCGACAAGGTGACGCGGGACCCGGGCATCGACGACACCGGTCTGCCGCAACAGGTCGAGATCTTCACGTCGTTCCGCGAGCAGACCGGGAAGGTGCCGCCGGTCGTCGACTCCCGCGACGTGCTCAAAGAGCCCGAGGCGATGCTGCGCGCGCTGTGCGACGCGCTCGACGTGGAGTTTCTGGACGCGATGCTGCGCTGGCCGCCGGGCAGGCGCGACACCGACGGCATCTGGGCGCCCCACTGGTACTCCAACGTCGAGACTTCGACCGGATTTGAGCCCTACCGCCCGCGCCGGGCGGAGCTGCCGCGGCGGCTGGAGGCGGTCCACGCGCAATGCCTCGAGCCCTACCGCTTCCTCCACGAACACAGACTGCGCCCCTGAGCCATGCAGCAGAGCTACGACCCGCGCAACAAGGACATCGTCGTCAACGTCAACGGCGAGCTCGTACACCGCGACGAAGCCGGAATCAGCCCCTTCGACTCCGCCGTGCAGGGCGGCGACGCCGTGTGGGAAGGCCTGCGACTCTACGACGGGAAGATCTTCAAGCTGAGCGAGCACCTCGAGCGCCTGCGGCTCTCCGCGGTCGCGCTCGCTTTCGCGGAGATCCCGCCGGCCGACGATCTCCGTCGCGAGATCCGGCGGACGCTCGAGGCGAACGACATGCGCGACGGCGTGCACGTGCGGCTGACGCTGACGCGCGGCGTCAAGGTGACCTCCGGCATGGACCCGCGGCTGAATCAATCGGGTCCGACCTTGATCGTCCTGGCCGAGCACAAGCCGCCGGTCTACGACAAGGGCGGCCTCTTCCTGATCACGAGCGCGATCCGCCGCTTTCCCGCCGATTGCCTCGACCCGAAGATCCACCACGCGAACCTCCTGCAGTCCATCCTCGCGAAGATCCAGGCGAACGCCGCCGGCGCCGACGACGCCCTCATGCTCGACACGCGCGGATTCGTCGCCGAGACCAACGCGACGCACGTCTTCGCGGTGCAGGACGGCGTCCTGCTCACGAGCCGCACCGTCGCCTGCCCCGAGGGCATCACCCGCGCCACGGTGCTCGAGCTCTGCGAGGCGAACGACGTTCCCCACGCGGTACGCGACGTCTCGCTGACCGAGATCCACCGCGCCGACGAGGTCTTCTGCACCGGCACGATGGGGGAGCTCGCCGGGGTGACCAGGGTGGACGGCTCCGTCATCGGCACGGGGGAGGTCGGGCCGCTGACGCGGCGTCTATCCGAGCTCTACGGGGAGCTCACCCGGACGGGCGGCGAGGCGATCGTCTAGCAGCACCGCCCTCCGGCGACGAGGCTGTCGGCGGAGCTGCCGAGCGCCTCGCGGAGCAGGGCCACCGCGCGCGAGTAGCGCTTGCGCACGGCGTCGGTGTTGCGTCCGAGAGCGCGACCGACGGCGGAGAAGGGAAGTCCTTCGAAGAGGCGGAGCTCCACGGTGCGCCGCATGCCCTCCGGGAGCTTCTCGATGGCGTCGTGCACGATCGACGCCGCTTCCCGGCGTTCCAGCGGCTCCGACGGGCCCTCGCCGTCGTCGCTGAGCCGCGGGCCGAGCTCGTCTTCATCGATGCTCGCGTCCCGCCGCGAGGCGTGATGGCGGGCGGACCGCCAGTGGTCGCGGATCTTGTTGCGGACGATGGAGAAGATCCAGGGCTCGAGCTCGCGCCGGACGTCGAAGCCGTCGAGGCCGCGGTGGATGTTCAAGAAGATGTCCTGCGTCAGGTCCTCGGCGGTGTGCTCGTCGACGACCATGCGGCGGACGTACGTGTAGATCCGCTCGAAGTACTCGTCGAACAGCTCGGTCAGGGCTTGGGGCTCGCGGGCTTTCAGTCGTTCGGTGAAGGCTTGCATCGCTTTGCTCCGTCGAGGGGTCACGGGGCCTCGCGGCTCTCCACCGGCGGAAAGTCCACTTCGGTGCCGGCCACGAGGTTGAAGGTGTTGGTGAGCTGCTGGAGGCCTACGAGGACGATCAGCTCGGTGATCTGGGGTTCGTCGAAACCCGCCCGTCGGATCCGAGCCAGGTCGGCTTCCGCGACGCGGCCCCCCGTCGCGACGATGCGGCGCGCGAAGCTCAGGGCCGCGTCGGTCCTCCGGTCCGGGGATGCGCCGCGGCGGGCGTCGGCGATCTCCTCGTCCGACAGCCCGACTGCCGCCCCGGCTGCCGAATGGGCAGCCAGGCAGTAGCCGCAGAGGTTCGACTCGGCGACGGCCAGGGAGACCTGCTCGCGGAGCCGGGGCGAGAGGGCCCCCTCCGCAAGCGCCGCGGAGGCGTCCAGAAGGGCTGCCAGGGCCGCCGGGGAATGGGCCAGCGTCCGGAAGAGGTTCGGGACGCTCCCGAGCTCGTCGCGGACACGGTCGAAGAGCTCCTGGATCGCGGAAGGGGCTCGGTTGGCGTCGATGGGGGCGAGATGGGGCATGAGGGACTGTCAAAGCAGGAGACGTGCCAGTACGGCGCCGGGATGCAACTTGTTGCGAAATAAGGAATTAGAGGGCTCTGGATTGTAACGAGCCCTTACGGAAAATCGTGAAATGGCGAGTGTTCGCAACACCCTCGCGACATATCGTGGGATCTTGATGTCTGGGATGCCGACCCAGGAATCGCCCGTCGAGTTCGAGTCCCTGAAGCGGCTCCTGCTCGACATGGCCCGCGAGCGCTCGGTGGACCGCCTCCTCAAGCTGGTGGTCGACCGGCTGGCCGAGCGCCCGATGCTGGCCCTGGCGCGGATCTGGATTCTGGGGACGGGGGACATCTGCCCCTCCTGCCCGATGCGCGCGGAGTGTCCGAGCCAGGAGCGGTGCCTCCACCTCGTCGCCAGCGCCGGAACGCCCCGCGATCCCGGCGCCGACTGGTCGCGGCTCGACGGCGACTTCCGCCGCTTCCCCATCGGCGTGCGCAAGGTCGGGCACGTGGCGAAGTCGAGGGACGCGGTGGTCGTTCGCGACATCAAGAAGGACGCGACCTGGATCGCCCGGCCCGACTGGGCGCGTCGGGAGCAGATCCGCGGCTTTGCCGGTCAGCCTCTGCTGTTCAAGGGAGAGGTGCTCGGCGTGCTCGCCGTGTTCCCGCGCATCCCCGTGCCCGAGGACGGCGTCGTCTGGCTGCGTATCGTCGCCGACCATCTCGCCGTTGCGATCGCGAACGCGCGCGCCTTCGAGGAGATCGAGTGCCTGCGCAACAAGCTCCAGGAGGAGTGCGAGTACCTGCGGGAGGAAGTGCGCGAGGCCCAGGCCTTCGGCGAGATGATCGGCGAGAGCCCAGCGCTGCGCGCCATCGAAGAACAGATCGAGCTGGTCGCGCCGACCGAGGCGAACGTCCTGATCCTCGGGGAGTCCGGAACGGGCAAGGAGCTCGTCGCCCGCGAGATCCACCGGAGGAGCGAGCGCCGCGACGGCCCGCTCGTCCGCGTCAACTGCGCGTCGATCCCGCGCGAGCTCTACGAGAGCGAGTTCTTCGGGCACGCGCTCGGCGCCTTCACCGGGGCCGTCGCCGACCGCGCCGGGCGGTTTGAGCTGGCCGACGGCGGCACGCTCTTTCTCGACGAGGTCGGTGAGATCCCGCTCGAGCTGCAGGCAAAGCTCTTGCGCGTTCTGCAGGAGGGCCAGTTCGAGCGCGTCGGAGAGGAACAAACGCGCACCGCCGACGTGCGCATCGTCGCGGCGACCAACCGCGACCTGAAGGCCGAAGCCGACGCGGGCAGGTTTCGCCAGGACCTTTACTACCGGCTCAACGTGTTTCCCGTCGAAGTCCCGCCACTGCGGGACCGGTCGGAGGACGTGCCTCTCCTCGCGCAACACTTCGTCCGGGCGTCCGCGGCGCGGTTGAACCGCACGGCTCCGCGCCTGACGCAGGCCGACCTGCTCGAGCTCCGCAGCTACCGCTGGCCCGGCAACGTGCGCGAGCTCCAGAACGTGATCGAGCGCGCCGTGATCACCGCCCGCGGCGGCCGCGTCCGCATCGAGCTCTCCACGGACGAAGCGAAGCCTCCCCCCGGGCCCGACCCGCAGAGCTCCCAACCGGAGGTCGTACCCGAAGCGGAAATGCGCCGGCGCGAGAAGGCCAACCTGCGGGCGGCCCTCGAGCAGGCGAACTGGAAGATCTCAGGCGCCGGCGGCGCCGCCGAGCTGCTCGGCATCAAGCCGACGACGCTCACCTCGCGGATCAAGAAGCTGGGGCTGAAGCGGTGAGCTGGCCGGCCAAAGCCTCGGCGCTGGCCGTCGCGCTCATCGCCGCCTGCGCCGGGCCGCGTGTCACGGAGCCCCAGGTGATCGCCCACCGCGGTAACTCGTCCGAGGCGCCGGAGAACACGCTCGCGGCGGTGCGGTCGGCCCTCTCGCTTCCCGAGCCGATTCCCTATGTCGAGATCGATTTGCACGCGACGGCCGACGGCGAGCTCGTGGTGATCCACGACACGACCCTGGACCGCACCTGCGACCGTGGCGGCGAGGTGGCGCAGCTCACCTTCCAAGAGGTTCGCGCCGCCCGAGCCGGCTTCGCCTCCGAGTTCGGCGACGCCTTCTCGGGAGAGCTCGTCCCCTCGCTCGACGAAGTGCTGGACGCCGTGCGCGACACCAACACCGACGTCATGATCGAGATCAAGCCAAACGGTCTCGGCGACGACGTCGCCCGCCGGATCGCGGCGCGCGGGGAGCTCGACAGGCACGTGATCGCGAGCTTCCACGCCGACGTCGTCCTGGCCGCCTCGCTCGCGGAGCCGCGCTGCCGGACCGTCTTCGTCGTCGGTGGCGAAGCCGCGGAGGAGCATGTCGAGCTGGCGGGCGTGATCGGCGCGGAGTTCCTCGCGGTCAACCACGAGGCCGTTACGCCCGAGCTTCTTTCCCGCGCGCACGCCCTCGACATCGTCGTGTGGGCGTGGACCGTTGACGACGAGACGCGCGCGGCGGAGCTTCTCCGCCTCGGCGCAGACGGGATCATCACGAACCGGCCGCGTGCGATCCGTCCGGAACGACCCTCCCGTCCAGGATCCTGATCCGACGATCCGCACGCTCCGCCAAGCTCAGGTCGTGCGTCACGAGGACCAGCGTGATGCCGCGCTCGTCGCGCAACCCGCTCAAGAGGTCGAGCACGCGCTTGCCCGCCGCCTGGTCGAGGTCACCGGTCGGCTCGTCCGCGAGCACGAGCTTCGGCTCGTTGGCGAGCGCGCGCGCGATCGCCACGCGCTGGCGTTGACCGCCGGAGAGCTGGTTCGGCCGGTGGCGGGCGCGGTCGGCGAGCTCGACCGCTTCGAGCAGCTCGGCGGCGCGACGCCGGCGCTCGGCGCGCGGAACGCGCAGCGCCACCAGCGGCAGCTCCACGTTCTCCGCGGCGGTGAGCGTCGGGATCAGGTTGTGGAGCTGGAAGACGAAGCCGATCGAGCGCGCGCGCACGCGGTCGAGGCGCCGCTCGCTCGCGAGGTCGACGCCGTCCAGGACGACCGTGCCGCCGTCGGGCCGGTCGAGGGCGCCGAGCATGTGCAGGAGCGTGCTCTTCCCGCTTCCCGACGGTCCGATCACGCTTACGAACTCGCCGCGGTCGAGCGCGACGTCGACGCCGTCCAGGGCGCGGATCCGGCCCTGGTCGTAGGTCTTCACCAACCCCTCGGCGATGAGTACCGCGTCCTTCATTCGTACCTCAGCGCCGCGATCGGGGTGATGCGCACCGCGCGGAAGGCGGGGTAGGCGGCGCCGACCGTGCCCATCGCGATCGCGACGGCGAAGGCTTCGGCGAACACGCGCGGGCCGTAGTCGCCCGCCACCCAGCCGAGCTGGCCGACCATGGCGATCGCCTCGACGCCGGCGACGCCGATCCCGATGCCCAAGAAGCCTCCGAGCACGCACACGAGCACGCCCTCCAGGAGGATCTGGCGCAGGATCATCGCCTTGCTCCACCCGATCGCCTGCAGGACGCCGATCTCGCGGGTGCGCTCGAAGACGCTCATCAGCATCGTGTTCATCACGCCGATGCCGCCGACGACGATCGCGAGGATGGTGAAGACGCGCACGCCCTGCTCGTTGAGCTCGAACTCGTCGAAGGTGTCGACGAGCTTCGTCGGTTCGGAGACCTTGACGTCGGGGAAGGCCTCCTCGATGCGCGTCGCCGCCGCGGTGATCGCCTCCGGCGCGATGTCCTCGATCTCCACGAGGACGGTGCTGAGCTTGCCCTCCAGGCCGGCGAGCCGCTGCGCGTCTTCGATCCGGAGCAGCCCGCCGCCGGTGTAGAGCGGGACCTGGGCTTCGAAGATGCCGACCACCTCGAACTCCTCGTCCGCCATCACGAGGGTGTCGCCGACGCCGAGCTCGAGGTGCTCGGCCACCATGTCGCCGAGGCAGATCGCCAGCCCGTCGCAATCCGCCGCGTAGAGCTCCTCACCCGCGACGACGCGCGTCTCGGAGAAGAACGGGCTGCCGGGCGTCACGCCGAAGAGGAAGAAGAGCGGATTCCCCTCGACCTGCTGGAGGCCCCAGAAGAACGGATGCGCCGCGACGACGCCTTCCGTCGCGGCGATCTCCTCCGCGATCTCCTCCGGCAGGTAGGAGAGGAACGGATCCGACACGCCCTTCTTCGTCACGACGAGGTGCGAGTCGCCCGCGGCGAAGAAGGTGTTGAACTGCGAGCGAAAGCCCTGCGAGACGGAGATCAGCGCGACCACCGTCGCGACGCCGAGCGCCACGCCGAGCACGGTCAGGATCGTGCGGATCCGGCGGCGCAGCAGGTTCTTCAAGGCGAACATGGGGCGTCAGGGTATACGCCCCCCGCTTTCAAAGCTTCGCGCTTCTCCGGCCGCGCCAAGTATCATCGCGAGCCATGCCGGCGCGGCTCCTCGAGATCCTCACCTCGGACGATCCCGAGGTCCGCAACCGCTCGCTCGACGCGGTCTGCCGGGAGCTTTCGCTGGACGAGCTGATCGGCGAGGCAAACGAGCTCGACGCTTTCTGGCGAACCTCGGAGAACCTCTACGAGCGTGTGCGCGCCCTCTTCTTCCTGTACGCGCTGCACCGCTTCCACCTCGGCGCGCGGCTTCCGCACCGGGCCGGCTGTCACATCCCGTACGAGGGCTACCTGCACCTCCTCAACCGCCGCTTCGAGCCGGCCATCGATCGCTTCCTCTCCCTGCAGGCCGAGCACGGACCGAGCGATCCGTGGTCGAGCGCGCTGGCCGACGCGTACCACAACCTCGGCTTTCAGACGCTCGCGGACCAGGTGCGAAAGAGCGTCCGCTCGGTCGATGGCAATCGCTGGATGTTCGACGTGCGCCATCCGGGCGACCACCCGCTGAAGGTCGTGGCGGAGCTTCGCGAGGGCGACCCGTCCGGGCTCCCGCCGGTCCTGCGCGAGTCGACGCCGGTCCGGATGGACCTGACCCACAGCGGCTGGAGCGACATCTTCTTCCTCGGGATGGACTATCCCGAGGGCGCGAAGGTGCTCAACGTGTCGATCGACCTCGGCGTGCGCGGACGCGACCCCTACCCGCGGCCGCCGGTCGAGACGTTCTTCCGGGTGATCGACGAGCCGTGCCTGCGGCTGGTCAGCGTCGACCTGGAGGCGCAGGCGGAGATCACGGAGCTCGCCGAGGTGTTCGACTTCGCCAAGGACTACCTCGGCCTGCTCAAGGCGGCGGTGATCTCCGCGGGGATCGTCCCGCCGAGCCTCGAGGGCTCGGGGCACAGCCTGACCGAGCTCCTGGCCGGCATGGTCGGTCCCGGACACGGCATCGAGGTGACGAGCAACGTCCGCGGTATTCCGCGCGGCTCGCGGCTGGCGGTGTCGACCACGCTGCTCGCGTCCTTGATCGTGCTCTGCATGCGCGCGACCGGGCAGACGAAGTCGCTCGCCGGCCACCTCGAAGAGGAGGAGCGGCGCCTCGTCGTCGCGCGCGCGATCCTCGGCGAGTGGCTCGGCGGCTCCGGCGGCGGCTGGCAGGACTCCGGCGGCCTCTGGCCGACGATCAAGCTGATCGAGGGCTCGCTCGCGCGCGAGGGCGATGCCGAGTTCGGCGTCAGCCGCGGGCGGCTCCTGCCCGAGCACACGCTGCTCGACGAGACCGCGGTCCCCGACGTCGCGCGCCGCGCCCTGCAGCGCAGCCTGGTCCTCGTCCACGGCGGCATGGCGCAGGACGTCGGTCCGATCCTCGAGATGGTCACGGAGAAGTACCTCCTGCGCTCGGAGGACGAATGGACCGCGCGGCAGGGCGCGCTCGACGTGCTCGACCATGTGTTGGCGGCGCTGCGCGCCGGCGACATCCGCGCGGTGGGGGAGGCGACGACCGAGAACTTCTTCGGACCGATCCAGACGATCATCCCGTGGGCGACCAACCGCTACACCGAGCGCCTGATCGAGAAGGTGCGCGACCGCTTCGGCAGCCGCTTCTGGGGTTTCTGGATGCTCGGCGGCATGTCGGGCGGCGGGATGGGCTTCATGTTCGATCCGCGCGACCGCGACGAGGCCCAGGAGGCGCTTCAGGAGATCATGTCGACCGCGAAGCGCGAGTTGGAGCACGCGCTACCTTTCGCGATGGAGCCCGTGGTCTACGACTTCGCGATCAACGCGCGCGGCTCGCACGCCGACCTTCTGGCCGAGGAGAACGCGCCCTTCCCGCCGGCGTACTACGCGCTGCGCATCCCGTGGCTGATCCACCACGACCCGCACCAGATCACGCCGCAGACGCGCGCCGAGCTGAGGAACTTCGGCGAGGCGGCGCGCAAGCGCCCGGAGTTCTCCGGAATCGTGCAGCGGCTCTTCGACCGGCTCTTCCCCGCCGAGAGCGAGGACGGCGTCGACGGCGCGACGCTCGACGAGTTGCTCGTTCGGCACGGCTTCGATCCAGAGCAGCACGAGCAGATCCGCGACGACCTCCGGCACGGCCGCATCGGCTTGGCGCGCAACCGCCTGCCGGCGGACACGGCGATCGGCGACGTCCAAGACGAGGACACGATCGACGCGGATCAGGCCGATGCACAGCGCGAGCGCGGCCGCGAGGCGCTCGCGGCCGGCGAAGTGGCGGTGGTCACGCTCGCCGGTGGATCGGGAACGCGCTGGACGCAGGGGGCGGGCGTCGTGAAGGCGCTGTCGCCGGTCTGCCGGATGGAGGGCGCGCACCGCTCGTTCCTCGAGGTCCATCTCGCGAAGAGCCGCCGGGTGTCCGCGGACGTCGGCGTCCCGCTGCCGCACGTGGTGACGACGAGTTACCTGACCCACGATCCGATCGAGTCGTTCCTCGACCATCACGAGAACTACGGGTATGCCGGGCCGCTCCACCTGTCGCCGGGCCGGTCCGTCGGGCTGCGGCTGGTGCCGATGGAGCGCGACCTGCGCTTCGCCTGGGAGGAGATGCCGCAGCAGCGTCTGGACGAGCAGGCGCAGAAGGTGCGCGAGAGCCTGCAGGCCGCGTTGATCCAGTGGGCGCGCGCGACCGGCGAGGGCGCCGACTACCGCGACAACCTTCCGCACCAGTGCCTGCACCCGGTCGGGCACTGGTTCGAGCTGCCCAACCTCCTGCTCAACGGCACGCTGACGCGGTTGCTCGACGACCGGCCGCGGCTCAGGACCCTGATGCTCCACAACGTCGACACGCTCGGCGCCGACGTCGACACCGGCCTGCTCGGCTTGCACCTCGCGAGCGACGCGGCCATCTCGTTCGAGGTCGTTCCGCGCCGCATCGAGGACCGCGGCGGCGGGCTCGCGCGCGTCAACGGCCGGCCGCGTCTTGTCGAGAGCCTCGCTCTCCCGCGCGAGGAGGACGAGTTCACGCTCTCCTACTACAACTCGATGACGACTTGGATCGATCTCGACAAGCTGCTCGACCTCTTCGGGCTGGGACGCGACGACCTGACGAACGAGGAGCGCGTCCACGCCGCCGTGCGCGACCTCGCGCGCCGCATGCCGACGTACGTCACGCTCAAGGACGTGAAGAAGCGCTGGGGCTACGGACAGGAGGACGTGTTCCCCGTCACGCAGTTCGAGAAGCTATGGAGCGACATGACGGCACTCCCCGAGGCGAAGTGCGCCTTCTTCGTCGTGCGGCGCTTCCGCGGGCAGCAGCTCAAGGAGCCGGCCCAGCTCGACGGCTGGTTGCGCGACGGATCGGCGGGCTACGTGGAGTCGTTGTGCGCGTTCTAGCCGCGGTCTCTCTCGCCGCCGCCGTTGCGGCGTGCGCGTCGTCCGCCGCGCCGGAGAGCCGCGGAACCCGCCCGAACGTCGTCCTGATCCTCGCCGACGACCTCGGGATCGGCGACGCGCGCTGCTACAACCCCGCGTCGAAGATCCCGACGCCCCATCTCGACCGGCTGGCGCGCGAGGGGATGCGGCTGACCGACGCGCACTCGCCGTCCGCCGTGTGTACGCCGACGCGCTATGCGCTCCTGACCGGGAGGTACGCGTGGCGGACGTCGCTCAAGTCCGGCGTGCTCTGGGGCCGGTCGCCGCACCTGATCGAGCCGGGACGGATGACGCTCGCCTCGCTCCTGAAGGAGCACGGCTACGCGACGGCCTGCATCGGCAAGTGGCACCTCGGTTTCGGGGACGCCGAGGAGACCGACTACAGCCGCCCGCTCCGGCCCGGTCCACTCGAGGACGGCTTCGACGCCTTCTTCGGGATTCCCGCGTCGCTCGACATGGTGCCGTACCTCTACGTGCGCGACGACCGCCCGGAGCAAATGCCGACGGGAACCGTCGCCGGCAGCAAGCACCGCCGGCAAGGTGGCGGCGGCTTCTGGCGCGGAGGCGACTGCGCGCCCGATTTTCGCCACGAGGAAGTTCTGCCGCGGATCACCGACGAGGCGGTGAGTTGGATCGGCGCGCAGACCGAGCCCTTCTTCCTCTACTTCCCGCTGACCGCGCCGCACACGCCGTGGCTTCCGTCCGACGAGTTCCGCAACGCGAGCGAAGCCGGCTACTACGGCGACTTCGTCGCGATGGTCGACCAAGCGATCGGGCGCGTGCTCGCGGCGCTCGACGAACGCGGGTTGACTGAGAACACCCTCGTCGTCGTGACGAGCGACAACGGCTCCCACTGGCCGGTCGGCGACGTCGAGAAGTTCGGCCACGCCGCGAACCTCCACTACCGCGGGCAGAAGGCCGACGTCTGGGAGGGCGGCCACCGCGTGCCGTTCCTCGCTCGCTGGCCGCATCGCATTCCGGCCGGCGCCGTGCGCGACGATCTGCTCTGCCTCACCGATTTGATGGCGACGTTCGCCGCCGTCGTCGGCCGCGAGCTGCCGCCCGGCGCGGGCGAGGACAGCGTGGACCAGCTCGCGGTGTTGCTCGACGAGGAGCTCGAGACACCCGCGCGATCGAGCGTCGTCAACCACTCGATGAGCGGCGTCTTCGCCTGGCGCGACGGCCGCTGGAAGCTGATCCTCGGCCGCGGCTCCGGCGGCTTCACCGCGCCGCGCAAGATCGAGCCGCAACCGGGAGAGCCGGAGGGACAGCTCTACGACCTGCTCGAGGACCCCGCCGAGACGACGAACCTCTGGCTCGAGCGGCCGGAGCTCGTGGCGGAGCTGCGCGCGCGGCTCGACCGTGTACGGTAGGGCCGATGTCCATCGAGGATCTCGTCGCCGAGTTCATCGAGCGTCGTGAGCGAGGCGAGCTGCAGAGCGTCGATTCGTTCGTCGCGGAGTATCCCGACGGCGGCGAGGAGCTCCGCGACGCGCTGCGGCGGCTCGAGGAGGCCGAAGGGCTCTTTCCCGAGCGGCCCGGCGATCTTCCCGAGCGCATCGGGGACTACCGCGTCCTGGGAGAGATCGGGCGCGGCGGGATGGGACGCGTTCTCCGCGTCGAGCACGTCGAACTCCCGGGCGAGCCGCGCGCGCTGAAGCTCCTCAACCCGGTCTCCGAGGTGAGCGGGCGCCACCTCGAGCGCTTCCGCCGCGAGGCCGAAGCGCTCAGCGGGATCGAGCATCCCGGGATCGTGCGCGTCTTCGAATTCGGCGTGGCGAGCGGGTCCTCCTACCTCGTGATGGAGCTCGTCGAGGGGGAGAGCCTTGCCGAGCGCCTGGCCGCCGCGCGCGAGCACGGCGCGCTCGACCTTCCCGGCGCCGGCGACGAGGCTCAACGCGCGGCGCGAATGATCGCGGCGCTCGCGCGCGCCGTCGCCGCGGCCCACGCGGCCGGCGTGCTTCACCGCGACATCAAGCCGCACAACGTGCTCCTGCGCTCGGACGGCTCGCCGGTGCTCGCCGACTTCGGCCTGGTGCACCGTCCGGACGAGCCGACGCTGACGCAGACCGGCGACGTCCTCGGGACGCCGCAGTACATGTCGCCCGAGCAGGCCCGCGGCGAGCGCCTGGACGAGCGGGCCGACGTGTTCGGCCTCGGCGCGGTGCTCTACGAGCTCCTGACCCTCGCGCCGCCGCGTCCGGGCACCGACTCCTGGTCCGTCCTGAGCGCCGCGCGCAGCCGGCCGGTCGAGGCGCTTCGCCGACGCGACGCCGCGGTGACGGGCGAGCTGCGCCCGGTGCTCTACCGCGCGCTCGCCTTCGCGCGGGACCACCGCTACGCGAGCGCCGCGGAGCTGGCGGACGATCTCGAAGCCTTCTCCGACGGCGGGCCCGTGCGGGCGCGCTCGGCGTCGCCGGGGGAGCGCGTCGCCGAGCTCTGGATGGTCCGCAGCCGCGAGATCCTCATCGCCGCCGTTGCCGTGCCCGCGGCCGCGTTGCTGCTCGTCCTGTCCCCGCTCGCCGGCGATGCGGGCGGCGACCTGGAGCTCGCAGAGGGGGTGCGCGCCGCGCTGACCGCCTGGGTGGACGAGGACGAAGCCGGCGCCGCCGAAAGCGCCGCGGCGCTGCTCGCGATTGCGCCCGACGATCCCACCGCGCTCTTCCTCGCCGATTGGTGCGCGGGCGAGGTTCCGGAGAGCTCGGCGGACGCAGCTCTTCAGCGCTTGATCGAGGCCGAGGCCGCGTTGCGGGAGGAGGGCTTCGACGCGGCGCGCCCGTTGTTCAAGGAGGCCGAGAAGCTCGCGCCCGAGGCGCTCCTGCCGAAGCTCCTGCTCGGGCTCGCCGCTTTCGACGCCGGAGAGACGTTCCAGGCGACCACCGCTCTGTCGGCCGCCGTCATCGAGCTTCCCGAGTCGTCCGTCATCCACGGCAGGCTCGCGGGAGCGCTCTACGAGTCCGAGCGCTTCGTCGACGCCGAGATCCACTACGAAGCCGCCGTCCGCCTCGCTCCCGAGGACAAGGACGCCTGGATGCGGCTCTCGAAGACGCGCTATCACCTCAACGACTACGAGGGCGGCGTCGCCGCGGCCGAGCGCGCGGTCGAGCTGGCCGCGGTCGAGGACGACTGGGACCGCGCGCGTTACGGCGCGCTGCTCGACGCCGTGGGCCGTCCGGAGGAGGCGCAGCGCATCCTGCGCGCGACGCTCGAGCGCGTTCCGGACTCACCGAAGACGAGCTTCTTCCTGGCGCACTCGCTCGATCGCGACCACCGCGTCGCCGAGGCGCGCGACCAATACCAACACGCGCTCGATCTCGATCCGAACTTCGTCGACGCGCTGATGTGTCTCGCCTGGATCTGCTCCGGGAACGCCGGGGAGGGCTGTGAGCCGTGCACGGCGGAGTACGAGCGGCATCCCGAGCTCGAGGACCACGCGGCGGCGGTCGAGTACGTGCTGCGGGCCCTGCGCATCGACCGCGGGGTCGGCGACCGCGTCGTGCCCACGATCGTCCTGATGGGCGGGCGGATGGAGGACGTGACCCCCGTCGTGGAGCTCCTGGAGGAGCTCAAGGACGAGGCGGAGGAGAACTTCGAGCAGATCGGGCGCCTGGAGTGGGCGCTGCGCAAGCTCCGCTAGTGTCCTGAGTCAGAAGTTCGTTCGCAGAAGCGGCGCACGGCGGAGAGGATCTCGTCAGCGCTCTTGTGCCAGGTGAACGGCCGCGGGTCCCGA